>CAXSDW010000023.1:33891-38567 GCA_964236235.1 uncultured Chitinophagaceae bacterium | reverse complement strand
AAAAAGCGGGCATTTAACCCGCTTTTCACAATAACCTTTTCTTAAAATGTCAAATCAACCTGGCAGGTTTTGTTTTGCTTCTTCTTTTTTAGAAAATTGAAAGATGCAGTAAACCATTTCATACATTGCTTTTATCTTATTTGCATCTGCAACATTTTTTTGTAAATGGAATAACCTGGAAAAGAACTTATAGCTAAATTCCTTTCTGCTGTAATTCCGATTTTCTTTGTTCTCATAATCTTCTTGTTTTTCAAAACTTATTGAGAGCATATTACTTTCAAGTTCTGTTATAAAATCCTTCTTTTCCATTCCCGGCGCTGCTGCCATTTCTTTTTAAAAGTGTCATATATATCTCCGTTTTTTTTGTTAGTGAATTTTTTAAAAGAGATTTTCAAAAAAAATGCCATGGGATTTTGTTTCAGTAACAATTGTAGATGTTTCAAAATTTATGAAAGAAGGCATAAGGTTATGACAATCTTATAACGCTTTTGAGATAAAACTTAATGCATTGCTACCTGTATAAATTTTCGATTGCGTCAACCGGTTAATACCGAAGCAAATAAATTTTACTAAAAGACGTTTATAAAAGAAATATTACACGCTTACGTATTTTGAAAACGAAAAATATATTTATTATTTATCATTATGTCATTAGCCATTAATCAGCCAAGACATTTAATGTCGTCATTGGTAAAAATCTTTTCTTTTAAAAAAACAGCTTCAGTAAGCAGTTCTTTAACAGATAAAATAAATATATTTCTTACTGTAGATCAGCAAACAATAGGTGAGCATTTTAATCCAAATGATCCTGCGCCGCTTTATAAAAGACAGCTTAGCCACCAGTTCCAGCAATACTTAATGGCATCAATCGAGCCTGCAAAAAGGCATTCCGTGTTTTACTATAAAATCACCTGCAAAAATGAAAGTGATAAACAATACGCCGAGCCCTTTATTTATGCAATAAGGCGCCATTTTTCTAATAAGAAATTAATAAAGATGGAAGTATTCTCCAAATATAAAAGACGTAGTTATATGTTACTGTTTGCCAGCCTTACAGTGGTAATGATATGTCATGGATTAGTGCCGATATTTCTACCGGAAGAAGAAGGTTTTCATTCAGCAGTACGTAACGGGCTGGATATTTTTAGCTGGGTAATATTATGGCAGCCTATTGATAAACTGGTGTTTCAATGGAACCCGCATCTTAAGGAAATTTCTATAATGAACAGGTTGGCTAACGCTGAAGTAATAGCGGAAAATGCATAAAATTTTTATGATAATAACTTTTACAATGCTGTACAATGTTGGCAAAACACAGGAGCATGGCGGTTTTGAGCAATATTATTATTATTCAGGAGCCGGTGGATCCACAATTGTTCCCAGGGTATATTATCAAAGTAAAAATAATTGGTGTGCTGAGATAAGGTATAATTATGAAGAATTACAAACCTTTTCATTTAACGCAGGAAAGAAATTCTCAATTAAAAAAACGCTGTCTTATTCGATCACGCCTTTTGCAGGTATCGTAGCAGGGAAATTAAATGGAGGTTCGGTTGGTGCAAATACTGATATGGATTATAAAAAATTATTTTTTTCATCGGAGTTTCAATATACATTTTCAATTCAACGGAAAATAGAAAATTTCTTTTTTAACTGGTCGGAACTTGGATACCAACTTAGTGACAGGATATATGCAGGGCTTGCTTTACAGGTTACGCATCCATATGAAACAAAAAATAACTGGCAGCCGGGAGTGATGATGGGGTTTACTTATAAAGGATGGACATTTCCTGTATATGCCTTTAATCCGTTGGGTAAAAAAAGAAATTTTGTGTTAGGAATAAACTGGGATGGAACTATGTAAAAGAGTAAAGCATTTGCATTTTGTACAACAATTTTTAATAAATATAATTTTCATTTATGTGGTTCTCTATAGCAATTTTGATCATTATGCTTCTTATTGTATTCAGGTATTTCCATGTAACTATTAGTGGTACAAGAATACTAAATAATGAGCTAAAGCAACAGGCTGATGGCTTGCAAATGCAATTAGAACAGTTAACTGAGAAAGAGGCAAAAGCCAGGAGGGAAGCGGATTTATCATTAAATGCAAAGGGTAAAATACTGTCGGCAATGAGTCATGAAATTCGTACACCAATGAATGGAGTTATTGGGATGGTAACGTTACTTGCCGAAACAGAGCTTAATACAGAACAGCGGGAATATGCTGAAACCATTCTTAGTTGCAGTAAAAACCTGTTGACCAACGTAAACGAAATCCTGATAAACGATATGCTGGATTTTTCTAAAATTGATTTGGAAAGCATGGAGTTAACCAACAAAAGTCTTGACTTACGAAATTGTATAGAAGAAGTGCTGAATATGTTTGCGGGCAAATCAGCAGAAGCCGGTGTAGATATTCTTTACCAAATCAATGAAAAAGTTCCCTTACAAATAATTGGTGATTACAAACGCCTGCAACAGGTGTTGATTAACCTTGTTGAAAATGCTATCAGGTTTACAAAAAATGGAGAAGTTCTAATAAGTGTTGATGTAATTTCAGATACTTTTTCTGATCAGTTAAAACTTGGCTTTACAATCAGTGATACCGGAACAGGAATTTCAGAAGCCCAGATGCAACTGCTTTTTAAAGGAATTCTTCCTGAAGATTATTCTACCAAGAGCAAGCAGGTAAGTAAAGGCTTTGGACTTGTTATTTGTAAAAGGCTTGTAGAGCAAATGGGCGGGCAGATAAGCGTGATAAACAGGCCTGGCAAGGGTTGTACATTTTCCTTCAGCATACTTTGTGCTGCATCACAGTCAGCATCTGATTTTACAAATAATAAAATGATTGGCTTTGAAGGAAAACAAATTCTCATTGTTGATGATAATGTTACAGCAAATAATATTCTTAATAATCAGATGGAGCAGTGGAAACTGTTGCCTGTAATTGCCACGTCTGGCAAACAGGCGCAGGAAATATTATCACAGATCTCTGTTGATGTTGTAATTACTGATGCAACAATGCCGGAGATGGATGGTATTGAGCTTTCGCAATATATTAAATCACATTATCCTAAAATACCGGTTATTTTATTAAACCCTGTAAATGATGAACGCCATAAAGAGCATGCAACAATTTTTAGTGCAGTATTAACCAAGCCGGTAAAGCAGCATATGCTTTTCGATACAATTTTATCTATCCTGCGTCATAAAGATAAAGCAGCTTCTAATAAAGATGGTGCACATAAAATGCCCGATAACTTTTCTGAAAAGTATCCATTGCATATCCTGGTAGCAGAAGATAATCCTGTAAATCAAAAATGGATTAAAAAGATATTAAGCAAAATGGGCTACGAAACTAACGTAGCTGAAAACGGAAAAATAGTATTAGAACGGGTAGGACATGAAAATTTTGACCTGATTCTTATGGATGTACAGATGCCTGAAATGGACGGGATGGAAGCTACAAGAATGATCAGGCTTTGCCTGGAAACCCAGCCGGTTATAATAGCGATGACAGCAAATGTAATGCAGGGAGACAGGGAAGCTTGCATGCAATCCGGGATGAATGATTACATAAGCAAGCCTGTTGAATTAAACGAATTGATAAACATGCTGGAAAAATGGGCTTTATTGATCAAAGAAAAAAAGCAGGTTTCTTTAGAAATTAAAAAAGTGTAAGCAGGTTTTTTATAATTTTTCCCCCTTAATCTTTAATAGAGACATATCAATTTCTGCAATAAATACTGCTGATAATAAAACAACGTCGTTTATTTATTACAACACAATAATTCGTTTACTAATACGCTTAACATGTAAAGCAATTAATTTACAGTTGACATGATCAGCTGTTATGTTGATTATTCGTTATTGAATACAATATCAAAAAATCTAATGTCCTTTATAATGAAAAACCGTACGCTGCTACTGTTAGTATTAATAAATTTAACAATACTCCCAGGCTTATACTCGCAAAACGTTGCCATTAATTCTACCGGTAATATGCCAGACACAAGCGCCATGCTTGATGTAAGCAGCGTTACCAAAGGATTCCTGATGCCAAGAATGACCAGTGTACAAAGAGATGCAATCATTTTGCCGGCCACAGGGCTTACCGTATTTAATACAACTATTGTTGCCTACCAGGTTAATACAGGCACAGCGCTTAGCCCAATATGGTCTACTTTTGGAGGCGGAAATGGTACTGTAACAAGTATTGCAACAGGCTATGGTTTAAGTGGCGGCACTATAACGAATTCAGGAACCCTGGTAGTAGATACCTTAAGCTTATCAAATTGGTATCTTAGAAAAAAAGACAGCACGGGTAATACAGGCTTTACAACTGTTTATCAAAACAGTTTAAAACAAAATCAATTAAACGGAACAGGCTTTGTAAAAGCAACAGGTACAACAATTTCATATGATAACAGTACTTACCTTACCGCCAATCAATCCATCACATTTACACCAACAGGTGATGTAACAGGCGCGGCAACAGGTACAATCTCATTAACACCCGCACTTACAATCGGTGCAAACAAAGTAACACTTGGCCAAATGGCGCAGGTAGCTAATGGAACATTCTTAGGCAGAACCAGTGCAGGCACAGGAAATGTAGAAGCTATGACAACTGCACAGGCAAAGACTTTACTTGGGCTTAGTGGCGGCGGTAG
>CAXSDW010000023.1:19408-33791 GCA_964236235.1 uncultured Chitinophagaceae bacterium | reverse complement strand
GGCATTGGTACTTCTCCTGCTTTTACATCAGGTACTTACCGTGAAAAATTCCTGGTTGATGCAGGAGTTACAAGCTCTTACAACCCAATAGTAGTACAGGGAAGCATTGATAGTTTCTTTCAATTTAATATTCAAAATTTATCTACCGGCACACATGCATCATCTGATGTGGTAGCAACTTCTAATAATGGAAATCAAATTTCTTACTATGTAGATATGGGTATCAACGGTTCTGGTAATACCTCCAACATTTTTGGTAAAAGCAACGATGCTTATCTATATAATCAGGGTGAGAACTTTTTTATAGCAACCAGCACACCTGCTAAATCCTTAATATTTCTTACAGGTGGAACTGATTCGGCTACTAATGAGCAAATGCGTGTTTCAGGTAATGGAAATATTGGCATCGGAAATCCGGCGCCTTCACAAAAACTTGATGTTACCGGAAATATAAAATTTAGCGGGGCAATTATGCCTAATAATCTGCCGGGCGCTGCAGGATCATTTCTTACATCAAATGGTGCAGGTGCAGCTCCCACATGGACGTCAGGTATATCAGGAACTAATACAGGTGATGTAACTCTTGGCACACCAAACGGATTGAGCCTGGCAGCACAGGTGTTATCTCTCGGCCTTGCAGGTACATCCACCACGGGAGCACTAAGCTCAACAGACTGGAATACTTTTAATAATAAACTTACTACGATTGATACATCGAACATTCCTAATTTTTCAGTAAAAGTAAGAAGCCTTCAAAGTGCGGGCCCGGGCATAGCCTATGATAATTCTACAGGAGTAATCAGCAATACAGGCGTACTTTCTTTAAACGGCGCAACAGGAAATGTTTTTTTCCCGCTTGGTAACATAACAGAAACCGGCTCTTCCGTACTTACCATCACCGGAGGTACAAGCGCAGTGATAGGAGCTGGTGCGGCATTTCAGGTTAAGCAGGCGAGCGGTACACAAAATGGTTTTTTATCAAGTACAGACTGGACAACTTTTAATAATAAAGCAGACGCAGCAAGCGGATGGTTAGTTACAGGCAATGCAGGAACAAATTCCGGGATTAATTTTTTGGGTACAAGCGACAATAAAAGTTTAAAGTTTCGTACCAATAATATACAAAGAATGAAAATTGACAGTACTACCGGTAATGTAGCTATTGGTCAGGATACTTTTGATTTAGCTAATCCGGAAAGACTTGTAATTAATGCAGGTGTTACTACTTCAGTAAATGCTTTTTTTGCAAAGGGAAGTATTAATAGTTATTTCCAGATGAATATCAAAAATTTATCAAACGGCCCTAATGCAACTACTGATATTGTGGCTACTGCAGATAATGGATCAGAAACATCCAACTACGTTGATCTGGGAATAAATGGTTCTAATTATACAGGCAATGCAATACAAACAGGTGTGGCAAATGATGGTTACCTTATTTCTGCCGGTAATGATTTTTATCTTGTTAACAGCAGTGCAAATAAATCAATGCTATTTTTAACCGGAGGTACAGGAGCTGCCAACGAGCGCATGCGCCTGCTTAGTAATGGCAATGTGGGAATAGGAACCGCCACACCAACGACGGCATTGCATGTGGTAAAAAATAATCCCGGCAGCGATATATTAAATCTGCAGAACACTAGTGCTTCGGGCTACAGCAGCGCAGACTTCTTTAGCAATACCGGTGCACAATCAGGTACATTCGGTTTTGCAAACCCTGGCACCGGCACACTTTATAGTGGTCGTGATTATTTTGCGTTATATGGGAATGATTTTCTAGTGACTGCCGATGCAAACAACGCTGCTCTGTTTATAAAGGGCAGCAATAGCAACGTGGGCATTAATACTACCACACCTTCTGAAAAGTTAGACGTAACAGGTAATATAAAATTTAGCGGTGCTTTAATGCCGAACAATATTCCGGGTGCTTCAGGAACTTTCCTTACATCAAATGGTGCAGGCGTATCTCCAACATGGGCAGCATTTGATACTACAAGCATTCCATTCTTTTCTCAAAAAGTTCGCTCACTTTTTTCCGCAACTGCGCCTATTACCTACTCGAACGGATTAATTGGTATCACACAGGCAACAACATCTGCCAACGGTTATTTAAGCAGTACAGATTGGAATACATTTAATAATAAGGCGGGTGCTTATACAAGCGGTAACCTTTCCGAAACAGGTTCATCAGTGCTTACGATAACCGGAGGTACAAATGCGGTTTTAGGCACTGGCGCAACGCTGCAGGTGAAGCAGGCAAGCAGCGCTCAAAGCGGTTTTTTATCAAGTACCGACTGGACAACATTTAACTCCAAGCTTACAACTATAGATACCACAAACATCAGCAATTTTTATTTAAAGGTAAGAGGTGAGCATACTGCGGGCTTAGGAATAAGTTATAATAACAATACAGGAGTGATCGGTAACTCGGGTGTTTTATCAGTAAATAACAATACGGGTGCACTTACAATGGATACCGGCTATATTAGTAATTTTTATTCAAAAACCCGCTCACTTTTTTCCGCAACTGCGCCTATTACCTACTCGAATGGATTAATTGGTATCACACAGGCAACAACATCTGCCAACGGTTATTTAAGCAGTACAGATTGGAATACATTTAATAATAAGGCGGGTGCTTATACAAGCGGTAACCTTTCCGAAACAGGTTCATCAGTGCTTACGATAACCGGAGGTACAAATGCGGTTTTAGGCACTGGCGCAACGCTGCAGGTGAAGCAGGCAAGCAGCGCTCAAAGCGGTTTTTTATCAAGTACCGACTGGACAACATTTAACTCCAAGCTTACAACTATAGATACCACAAACATCAGCAATTTTTATTTAAAGGTAAGAGGTGAGCATACTGCGGGCTTAGGAATAAGTTATAATAACAATACAGGAGTGATCGGTAACTCGGGTGTTTTATCAGTAAATAACAATACGGGTGCACTTACAATGGATACCGGCTATATTAGTAATTTTTATTCAAAAACCCGCTCACTTTTTTCCGCAACTGCGCCTATTACCTACTCGAATGGATTAATTGGTATCACACAGGCAACAACATCTGCCAACGGTTATTTGAGCAGCACAGACTGGAATACATTTAATAATAAAGCAAGTACTGCTAACTCATGGAGCACCACAGGCAATTCAGGAACATCAGCAGCTTCAAATTTTTTAGGAACAGCAGATGCGCAGGATTTAGTTTTTAAAGCAAATAATACTGAAAGGTTAAGAATTGTTAACGGCGTAAGTGCCGCCACTGGTACAGCGGGCGACGTAATCCTTGGCGATGCAAACTCTGGTACAATAAGATCGAATAGGGAAATGGTTATGAGGGAGGATGGTGATACATACGGCCCTTCAGCACTAAGGCTCAGAAACAGGAATGGAGAAAACGGAGCTATATTCGAAACAATTGGCGCATCATCCGGAGCTTATCTTGTCGATTTCCTCTTTAAAACCGGTACTGCGGCTTCTCCCATATCCAGCAACATTCGTTTTGAAACCAGAGTAGGCGCTTCAATAAAAATTGCCGGGAATACTACAGAGTGGCAACTTGGCCAGCCTGATATAGTTAACGGTGGACCTACTTTAGTAATAGGAGCATCAGGCACAGGCAGTAACTCAGCATTAGCAATTGGAAATTTTGGTATAGGAAATATGGCTCCTTCTGAGAAGTTAGATGTTATGGGCAACGTAAAATTCAGCGGCGCTTTAATGCCTAATAATCTGGCAGGTACTGCGGGTTATTTTCTTACTTCGGCGGGTGCCGGCATAGCTCCTACATGGACAGCTATTACTGCTTCAGGGCTTGGAGCCATTACTTCTCTTAACGGACTTACAACTACTGCGCAGACTTTTGCAACACCTGGCACTGCCGGCACGGCGCCAGCATGGAGTTCTGCTACTTCTATTCATACACTAAACATTCCGCTTGCCTCAGTAACAGGGGTAACAGCAGGATTAATATCTAATACAGATTGGAATACGTTTAATAATAAAGCCAGTACCACTAACTCATGGAGCACAACAGGTAACTCAGGTACAACTTCCGCAACGAATTTTATAGGCACGACAGATGCTAAAAGCTTTAAGATTAAGACAAACAGCATCCAGGGATTTGTATTAGATAGCGCACAAAATGTTGGTATTGGAACATCTCCAATATTTGCCTTATCTAATCCGGAAAAATTATTGGTAGATGCTGGTACAGGCACCTTTAATGTAATAAGCGGAAAAGGTAATCTTAACAGCTACCTTCAATTGAATATTAAAAACAGCAATTCAGGCTCTGCAGCAAGTTCTGACGTGGTAGCCACTAACAATGAAGGTACTGAAGCTAACGGAATTGATTATATTGATATGGGTATTAATTCATCAACTTATGCCACAGGCGGCGTGCTTGGTGGCGCTAATACTGCTTATTTATATTCCACCGGTAATGATTTTGTCATCGGCAATAATACTGCATCTAAACCATTGCGTTTTTTTACTACAAACACTGCTGCAGGTTCAGTTGAAGCTTTAAGAATAGACTCAAGTGGTAAAGTTGGCATCGGGACAACAATCCCTACTGAAAAGCTGGATATAACAGGTAATTTAAAATTTACCGGGGCTTTAATGCCCGCTGGCTCTGCAGGTACTCCAGGTTTTTTTCTTCAGTCACTTGGCGCGGGAACGGCTCCTCAATGGTTTGATGCTACTAACCTGGCATGGCAATTAAATGGCAATCCTTTGCCTGCTATTAAATCAATTGGAACTACAACAAATTTAGATTTGCCTTTTATAACGAACAATACTGAAAAAATGAGGCTTACTGCTACGGGCAACCTCGGAATAGGCACTACTGCACCCTCTCAAAAATTGGACGTAAATGGTAACATAAATGCACAAAGCACTATTTATGTTGATGCTGGTGCTACCAATACTGGTACTTCTTCGCCGGCATTAATTTTTGGCGGAACAGTTAGCGGAGAAGCAATTGCATCTAAGCGTACAGCCGGTACAAATCAATATGGGCTGGATTTTTACACATCTTTTTCTCCGCGTATGACGATAACGAATGGTGGTAACGTAGGCATTGGAACTACAACTCCTCCCACTGCTAATGCACTAACGGTTACTTCAGCTTCCAACCCGTTATACCTTGGTGGTGTGCAGGCGGGAACAAACACTGATAGCCTTTTAACAATAAATAACGGAGTTGTAAAAAGATTATCACCTTCGGCTTTAGTTACCTCTTCCAGCAATGCATGGGCATTAACAGGAAATGCAGGAACAACTTCTGCAACAAATTTTGTAGGTACAACAGATTATAAGAGTTTAAAATTTAAAACAAATGGTACACAGGGATTGATATTAGATAGTCTGGGTAGTGTTGGTGTTGGTACTTCTCCCAGATTTACGGCAGGTGCTACACGTGAAAAGTTTTTGATAGACGCAGGCAGTACAACATCTAATACCCTTTTGGGTGCTATCGGCGATAATAACGATTTTTTGCAGCTAAATATTCAAAACACAAATAATGGCGCTGCTGCAAGTACAGATGTTATAGCCAGCGCTAACAATGGTACTGATAATTCATCTTATGTAGATATGGGTATTAACAGCCAGGCGTATTCGCCGAAAGGTAGCTTACTAAGTGGCTCTAATACTGCTTATTTATATGCTACAGGAAATGACTTTTATGTTGGTAATGGCGCACAAAATAAAGATTTGATCTTCTTTACTAATACAGGAACTACAGGTGCAGATGGCACGGAAAGAATGAGAATATTATCAGGTGGAGCAGTTGCCATAGGTCAGGCAACGGCAAATGGTACAAATAAATTAACCGTTAACGGATCCATCTCAGCTTCTGCATTTAATGTAAGTTCTGACAGACGTTTAAAGACTAATATTAAAAACACTTCTTACGGATTAAAGGAAGTGATGAATTTACAGCCAGTAAGTTGGGATTGGAAAAATAGTGCAATGGGTAAAGGACTGCAATTAGGTTTGATTGCGCAGGACGCAAAAAAAGAAATTCCTGAAATTGTTTCAGGAAACGAACAAACGGGAACTTTATCTATTAACTACACTGAATTAGTTCCTGTTCTTATAAATGCTATTAAAGAACAACAGCAACAGATTGATGCATTGAAAAAAGATATTGAATTGTTGAAGGATAAAAAATTAGTTTCAAAGCAATAGTATAGATAATAAAATTTTTTACAATACAATTTATCCTATGATTCGAATGCTGAAACCACCACAAATCATACTGCTCATAATTCTTCTTACTGTGCATTTTGTATCATTTGCCCAGGGAAAAATAATAATGAACGGAGCTGCAATGAATATGAAGAATTCAGCTTATGTAGTTACTAATGATGTTTCTTTAACAAGTGCGAGCACATTGAATGTTAGCAATTCAACTATTAAAATTGCAGGAATTATTACCAACAACTCAGGCGTTTTTGATGTAGATAGCGGCACGGTTGAAATGAACGGAACAATTTTGCAAACAATACCTGTAAGCGCTTTTTTCACTAATAAAATTCAACATTTGATAGTAAGTAATAACGTTGTACTTGCCGGCGAGGATAGCATAACAGACGTACTTTCTTTTGGAAGCAGTAACAAGGATTTTTTGAGCAACGGATTACTAACTTTAAAATCAACTGCAGTAAACACAGCAAGACTTGCGGACATAACTAATGGCGGAACAGCATCAGGAAATACTGTAACCGGAAATGTACATGTTGAACGTTTTATACAGGCCCGTCGTGCATGGAGATTGTTAAGCGCACCAATTGCAGGTACACAAACAATAAACAGTGCATGGCAGGAAGGGCAGGTAATTACCAATACACTTCCCGGATTTGGTACACATATTACCGGCGGCAGTGTTGCAAATGGTTTTGACCAGGGCGTGAATTTAAATCCATCAATTAAAATATTTAGTGGCGGTGCGTGGGTAGGAGTTTCAAATACAAATGCAACACCTATTACGAACCAGGCAGGTTACATGCTTTTTCCAAGAGGAGATAGAAGTGTTAACCTTAGCCAGGGTATTTATGCAACTCCTACTAATACTGTTTTGCGCTCAACAGGTTCATTAAAATTAAATAACCAAAGTTTTGCAGTAAGCGCCACAGGCTTTACAGTTGTAGGAAATCCGTATGCGTCGCCAATGAATCTTATGCAGATTGCTAAATTAAACTCAAGCAACATACAGGATGTATTTTATTTATGGGATCCTAAAATTACAGGCACAAACGGAGTTGGCGGTTATGTAACATTGAGCTGGAGCGGAAGCGCATATGATATCACTCCGGCATCTCCAAGTGGCTTAAATCAATATATACAATCCGGTTCGGCATTTCTTGCCAAAACAAGTGATAATACAAACTCAGGTACATTGATAATAAAAGAAATTGATAAAACTACTGCTGCAAGTCTTAATGTAAATCGCCCTGTAAATAATAGCACTGGCAAAATAGCTACCAATCTTTACTCATTTAATTCAGATGGAACTACTTCCATTGTTGACGGCGTATTAAACAGTTATGCCGATATGTATTCGAATTCGTTAGACAAGTATGATGCGGTTAAAATTAAAAATTTCTCTGAAAGTCTTTCTACTCAACGGGATGGAAAATCTTTAGTTGTAGAAAGAAAACAACTGATCACTGAAGCAGATACTATCTTTTTAAATATGCTGCAGATGAAGGCAAAATCTTATAAGTTTGAAATTGTTGCCGATAATTTTAATACAGCAGGTTTAACAGGATTTTTAGAGGATAGCTATGTAAACACTAACACACCATTAAGCCTTGCGGGAACAACTATATATAATTTCAATGTAATAAATGTACCAGGCTCATGGAACCCAAACCGTTTTCGTATTGTATTTAAAGCTGCTGAAGTATTACCGGTAACTTTTAACTCAATTAATGCATTTAAGCTTGAGGATAATATTGAAGTGGAATGGCATGCTTCAAATGAAATTAATATTAGACAATACGATCTTGAAAAATCAGTAAACGGGCAGCAATTTACAAGAGCAGTTATAGTAGCTCCTACGCAAAATAATAATAGTGCATCTGTATACAATTGGCTTGATGAAAAACCTTTTAAAGGGAACAACTTCTACAGGATAAAAAGCGTTAGTGATAATGGCAGGATTCAATACAGCTCTATTGTAAAAGTGTTTATTGATAATGATAAAAAAGGAATTATTGTACCTGCAAGCCAACCTGATAATGGCGTTATCAATTTTACATTTGTTAACATGCCCGCAGGTGACTATAAAGTGAGGCTGCTAACGAGTTTGGGCCAACTGCTTGCAGCTAAAAAGATTGAACATAAGCAAGGTACAAGTACAGAAAATATTCAATTGATAAGCAATGCGGCAAAAGATATTTACATGCTTGAAATTATACAGCCTGATAATAAAAGAAGGACTTATAAAATACTTTTATATTAAACACTTTAATGAAATTCTATTTTAAATGAATAAGCATATTAATAGTTGAAATTAATTTATGATCTAATATTTAAATTATGAAAAGAAAATTAAACTCTGTACTGCTTATTGATGATGATGAGCCAACTACTTTTTTAAGCAGCCTGTTTATCCAGGAAGCTGATTGTGCTGAAAAGATTGAAATTGCAGACAGCGGACAGAATGCGTTAGACTATTTAAAAGGCGTCGGCAACTGCTCATCTAACGGTAAAGAATTTGCTTGTCCGGACCTTATATTTTTGGATATTAATATGCCTGCAATGGATGGCTGGGAATTTCTTGAAAAGTATAAAGAACTTGAAAGCAGCCATAAAGGCAAAGTAATCATTATAATGCTTACAACTTCTCTTAATCCTGAAGACAGAATTAAAGCCAGCAAAATACCTGAGATTTCAGGATTTGAAAATAAGCCCATTTCACCGGAATTAATTGACAGGGTGATGAATAAATATTTTCATGATCATCTGGAACCGCAATCTTAAAAATCAAACAATCCAAATCTTCTTTATGAATAAAAAAATAAAAATCCTGCATCTTGAAGATCTTAAAAGTGATGCCGAACTTGTTCAGTTAAAACTGAAAGAAACAAACATGCAGTTTGATAATTTGCTTGTTGATACAAGGGAAGCATTTATTAGAGGATTAAATCAATTTACACCGGATATTATTCTTGCGGATCATTCTGTTTCAGCCTTCAATTCAATGGAAGCGCTGAAAATAGTTAAGGAAAAAGATTTAAGCATTCCTTTCATCCTTGTGTCAGCGCACATTTCAGGAGAATATTCAAAAAAAATTATTGATGCAGGCGCTAATGATTGTGTAGCAAAAGACAGCCTGGATCTGCTGCCGCAATCAATATTTGATGCGCTTGTTAAGAACACAGTTGCTATTGAACAACAGGATTTTTTTAGCACTGCAGTAAATGATACATTGAAAAAAACAAATTATGCAGCACCTGATATAGCTTTTTCAAATGAAAGCTTTTACGATTTAAGCATGCTTGAAGAGATGGAAGATGATGATTATCTAATTGAAATTATTTCCATTTTTTTAAATGAGACACCACGGGAATTAACTGAAATGCGCAAAGCGTTTACCTCCGGCAAAGCTGATGTGGTATGTAAACAGGCGCATAAATTAAAAAGCAGCAGCGGCCTTATACAGGCAACTTCACTATCTGTTTTTTTAACGCAAATAGAAGATATGGCCAAGCAGGGAAAGATGAATGATCTGCTGCTGAAATCAATTGAAAATGCACAGGAAGTTTACAGAAAAATAGAAGTTAAATTAAAAGATCATATCAGGAAGATGCATAAGTAAGAGCATCATAATACACCTTCACTACACAATTAAATTTACATCTGCATTTAATGAACCGCAAATAAGCAGCAACGATGTTGCTGTTATTAATGTTGCAATGAAAAGTTCAACTTATTTTTAAGTTGCAAAGTTATTTTGTCATGTAACTCTTTTGCCTGGAAGGGTTTTGAAATATAATCATTCATTCCTGCTGCCAGGCATTTTGTTTTTTCAGATACCAGCGCAGAAGCTGTCATAGCAATAATCGGCGTTTCATTTATAGCTTCTCTTATATGGTTTCTTATGTAGTGTGCAGTTTCAAAGCCGTCCATTTCAGGCATTTGTATATCCATTAAAATCACATCATAAATATTTCTTTCAATCAATTCAATTCCTTCCTTTCCATGATTGGCAATATCTACCTCTGCTCCTTGTTTGGTCAATGTATATGAAGCTACTTTTTGATTTATAAGGTTATCTTCAACGAGCAGGATTTTTATACCGCTAAATGGCTTTACACTTTGCTTTTCATTTATATTATCTATAATTTTTGCTGCAGGTATTATGTTGATATTTCCTTTCCTTAAAGTTAATGAAAATGAGAATGTGCTGCCTATACCAGGCTTGCTTATCACGGAAATAGTTCCTCCCTGTAATTCAATTAATTGTTTGGTGATAGTAAGGCCAAGCCCCGTACCTCCGTATTTTCTTGTTGTAGATGATGACTCTTGTGTAAAGCTTTCAAACACTGAGTTTATGTTGTTTTCAGCAATGCCAATGCCTGTATCCTGAACCGAGAATTTCAAATTTACATGTTTCTCATCTTCACCAATTAATTCTACAAATACTTTAACCTGTCCTTTTTCAGTAAATTTAATCGCATTGCCGATAAGGTTAATTAAAATCTGGTTCAGCCTTACCGGGTCTCCGCACAAAACAGGATGTATTCTTTTATCAATTTCACTGGTAAGTAAAATTGATTTTTCTTCTGCTTTAAAACCGGTAATTCTTATACAGTTATTTACTACATCTTTAAATATATAATCTACCTTCTCCAATAAAACTTTGCCTGCAACAATTTTGGTAAAGTCGAGAATGTCATTTATTATAACCAATAAATTTGCAGCAGATTCTTTTATTGTTTCAACATATTCTTCCTGTTCTTCGGTTAGTTTAGTGCCTGCTATAAGCTGCGTCATTCCTATTATTCCATTCATAGGCGTCCGTATTTCATGGCTCATATTTGCAAGAAACTGTTCCTGCGATCTTCTTGCATCTTCTGCTTCAAGCTTGGCTTTAAGTGTTTCAAGTTCTGCAATTTTTCTATCTGTGATATCCTGCATGGAACCAATCATTCTCACTGGCTTTGCAGCATCGTTTCTTATAATATATCCCCTGGCATTCATATGTGCATACGTGCCATCTTTTTTAAGAAAGCGATAATCCTTTTGCCATGAATTTTCTGCTGAACCGATAACTTTATGAAGGCTCCTGACTATGTTTTGCTTTTCATCTTTATGCAAACAACTTGTCCAAAAATTATCGGGAATATCTTCTGTTATTATATTATCAGAAATATAGTTTTCCATGCCCTGCCCTGTCCACAAAACTTTTTTTGTTTCCAGGTTCCAATCCCATATTATATCGTTAGTAGCTTTGGAAATGGTATTGTGCCTTTCGTTATTTTCTTCAATTAATATGGAATTTTTTTTTCTTTCTATAGAATATCTTACTGTTTTTTCCAGAAACTGATCAGTATAATCTCCTTTGATAAGAAAATCCTGGGCGCCAAGTGCAATAGCTTTTAAGGAGAGATCTGTATCAGATAAACCTGATAAAATTATCACAGGAATTTTTGAATTTTCCTTTGCCAGCTCTGTATATGATTCCATGCCATTGCTGTCCGGTAAAAAGAAATCTAAAAAAATAAGGGAAAAGTTTTGTTGTTTTAAAAGTGTGATAGCTTCACCAAGAGTGGCTGCTATTTTTATTTCAGAGATTATTAATTGGGTACATTTTAAATTTTCAGAAAGCAGTACCTGGTCGGCCGGATTATCTTCTATGATAAGAATTGAAATACTATTTTTTGATTGAATCATTTGTAGCAGGTCTTATGATTCAATACAACGAATTACAGAAAGAAATATTTTAAAATTTTAAAGTCAGGACTTACTTTTATTTAATTTTTTACGCTTAGCCTGTCTCCTGTTTCTTTGAATTACATCCCAGTATTTTTTCCCATATCGCACAAATAATTCAGCGTCTGCCGCAATATCTCTTTTTGCGTAAATAAAAACCTTTAAACCTTCCTGCACATATTTGCAATTATTTGCGCCCGGTTTTATTTTTCTAAAAGCCACTGCATCGTTCATATATCTGCCCGGTTCATTTTTACTGGAAAAGGCATCAATAACATGATCTTTTGTAACATAATAGAGATACGCATTTAATCCGCCCTGATGATCTGCATCGTTCCATGAAGTGATCTTTCCTTTGTATTCAATAATTTTTGTTCCTTTCGGAATCATCTTTTTTGTAAATAGTCCTTTCCCTGCGCCTTCTATTGTAGATTTTTTTACCACAAGATATTTTTTCCACGATGCCATGAATTAATTTTTAATAATGATTTAAAGTGACCAAGATAGTAAACGGGTTGGGTTTGCGAAAGTAGTGATCCTTAATAAAAATAATTATTTTGAACATTTAATTAAAAAAAGTATATAATTTTTGACATCTATTATTAGAGGAAAATCGTATATTAGACTTAACCATTTAAGTTTTTATTCAGTTTTAAAATATTTTAATTAACTTCTATACTGCAATTACTTACCTGATTTCACACTTAATCTTTACATTATGACTACTTCTGCTCCTTATTTCAAGACACCTTTCAGTGCAAAATTTTGTCTTTTAATCTTTTTATTTTTTGGAATATTATTTAATTCATCCTTTGTTCTTCCATCTAAAAGTATTCGGGCTAACAATTATAAATCTTATGTAAATGCCGCACCTGTATTTACTAAAAGCAGTTATTCATTTTATATGTCCGAGCAAGCTTCCGTTGGGAATTCTACAGGCCAGGTGACCGCAACAGATGCAGATGGTAATCCTTTAATCTATTCCATAAGAAGCGGCAATACCAATAAGGCATTTTCCATAAATAGTATGACAGGTTTGTTAAGTGAAGCTAAGCTATTAAATCACCATACTCAAAGTAGTTATTCACTTGTAGTACGTGTTACTGATAACAGCGGGCTTTTTGATGAAGCTTCGGTGAAAATTACAGTTAATGCTGCAGCTGTATTTCCCGCTTTTAGTAATATAACATGGGGCACAGCTGCATCTCAGCTTTACAGTACTCACGAAGTACATGGGGATGTGGTAAATAATAAACTTTATATTTTCGGCGGTTATGATGTAGTGAAACATGCTAAAAATCCGCCTCAATGGACGCCTACTAAACGCTCTTCTGTATATAATCCCGCAACTAATAAATGGGATACTATCGCAGATTTACCGCACACGCCAAAAGGCGCTGGTTTTGGTGGCATTACACATGATGGACTTACCACTGATGGTACAGATATTTATTTTGCGGGCGGCTATCCGTCTAATGCTAACGGTACGGGCCAGGTGTTTGGAACAAAGCAAGTATGGCGGTATAATGTTGCAACTAACACTTATACTGCTTTGCCAGATCTTCCTATTCCTTTAGCCACCGGGCAATTAAGATATCTGCAAGGTAAGCTTCACTATATGGGAGGTGCAAATTTAGCCCGCAAAGATACTTCACTTCACTATGCATTAGATCTGGATAATCTTTCTGCAGGCTGGAAAGTTTTGGCTCCTGTGCTTAATGGAACCAATCATCCGGGATCTGCAGTTTTTGAAGGCAGGATATATTATATGGGTGGATCTCATTTTCAGGATGCCGCTGCTGTGCCGCAAAAGACGCTTGAAGTTTACGACCCAAATACAAATGCCTGGACGAAACTTGCCGATATGCCTGTAGCGAGAGATCACATATCATCTTCGGTAATTGTAGTGGGAGACCGTATACTTGTGTTAGGTGGTGAAACATCTCATAACGGTAAAAGTGCGCTTGTTTCGGCGTATACACCAGCTACTAATACATGGACAGAATTAACTCCTTTACCTGTTACCAAGGCCGCTGGTGTAGCGGGTTTTATCAATAATAATATTTACTATACCGGGGGTAATTTTACTACAACTAATTATAAAGGCACACCGGTAACGCAAGGCGGAAGTACCACTTTAGCGCCACTTGCCGATGCCTATGTGCGTAACGGAACTTATGCTAATAATAATTATGGCAGTGATTCTATATTGGTAGTTAAAAGCGCTTCAACAAGTGGTTTTAATCGTTCGTCTTACCTCAAATTTTCGCTAAGTAATGTAAGTGGGATAAGCGCTGCAAAATTACGTGTTTATGGAAGTAATACTGTTGATAATACTACTGGAAATGTTTCTGTATACGGTGTAAGTAGCGATACATGGACAGAGAGCGGTATCACCTGGAATAACGCACCGCCTGCATCAACAGGCATA
>CAXSDW010000023.1:8416-19308 GCA_964236235.1 uncultured Chitinophagaceae bacterium | reverse complement strand
ATGGACAGAGAGCGGTATCACCTGGAATAACGCACCGCCTGCATCAACAGGCATAATAAATTCTGTAAACATTAATGGAACCGCTGCTTATTATGAAGTTGATGTAACAAGTTTTGTAAAAACTCAATTCAGTGGAGATAAAACAGTGAGTTTTTTACTTAAAGATGCCGCTAATACAGCAAAATATATTCAATTAAACAGCAAAGAGAATAATCAAAACAGGCCACAGTTACTAATAAGTACTTCTTCTGCAAACACTCCTCTTGTTTCAAATACAGCTGATCTATCTAAAGAAATTTTATCTTCTTCTTTATCAAAAACAAGGGTTTATCCTAATCCTGTTCTTAACAAATTAAATATAGAGCTGTCAAACAACTATAAAGGTTTTGTGTATGTAAAAATTGTTGATCCGGAAGGAAGAATTTATGACTTGGGCAAGATGAAACCAACGCCTGGAGCGGCTCTCCTTGAAATTGATATTTCCAGGATGTCTCTAAGCAAAGGAATCTATTTTCTGCACTTAAATACAGAAGCGAAAGAAGCTGAGATCATTAAATTTGTAATTCAATAATATTCAGGCGGCCAGGCTTTCCTTAAGCACATTATTTTCTTCACTGGAATTGTCATTTGCATGAACCTGGTCATATCCTGACCGGTGATGTAAAACAGATTTAACTAAAACAATCGCAGTCATAAAAAAAGAGGAAGCAAGCATATATATGCCGATACCATAAAGGATATTCATATAGATATTTTTTATGATAACGATATATAATTATTCTTATTATATAAAAAAGTAATTTATTATTTTTTATTTTTGATATCAGCAGACTTGTTTTTAAGTCGATATAACTTTCCATAAAAGCTTTATCAAAACAAGTGAAGCATTTTTCATTGATGAATTACTTTAAAGGATAGTATTCTTTATCATCTGATACTGTTCAATGTTTCCATATTAAACACCTTTTATAATTTATATGCCTGCACTGGCAATTATTTAGACTAATGTTCTTATTTATTTAAGTGTTTTATGTGGTTCATTTATTTCTTTAAAAAATACATCAGTATTCCGGCAATAACAGCAATCTGTCCTATCCAAAAGGCGAACATCCACTTAATCAAATCGTTTTTAGATTCAGCTATTTCCTTTTTCACAAAGTCCTTGGTAGCAACATCCGGGTTTTCCGTATTAAGCGCTTCCTCAATAGCCAATGTAATTGCCCTGCTTTTTTGTTCATCAAGATTTAATTCCTTGCGAAGCGTATCATATAACTTTATATTTAAGGTATTCATATTGCAAATTTAAACCTATTAAAGTTGTATAGTGTTTCGTATTTTTCCGGGTATTTTACCGTTGTCAAATTTTATTTTGAAGATTATTCGCTAAATTATTTATCTTTTTAAATTGTGAAGCGTTGAACTCTTTGGGCTGTTCTATAGCAGAACGATTTTGACACTGTTTATTATTTTATAAGATAAAACCCGCAACAGGCACGGGTCTTAATTGTATCGAGGAGCAGACTTGAACTGCCGACCTTCGGGTTATGAATCCGATGCTCTAACCAGCTGAGCTACCTCGACATAAAGTTATTTCGGATTGCAAATATAAGTGTTTAGTAAAAATGTGCAATTAGTGAAAAGGGGTAACTAAAAAGTTGTTTTGCCGGGATATTGTTCCAAAGCTTTCTCTAAACAATCCATTGCAATATTTATAGAATCCGCTGTTAATACATAAGCTAATCTTACTTCATTTTTTCCTAATCCGGGTGTGCCATAAAACCCCGTTGCAGGCGCCAGCATCACTGTCTTATTATTCCATGAAAAATCTTCTAAAAGCCATTGGCAAAATAAGTCGGCATCATCAATCGGCAGTTTGGCCATCGCGTAAAACGCACCTCCGGGATTAGGGCAATACACACCAGGCATATTATTCAATCTCTTTACAATTGTATCTCTTCTTAGTTTGTATTCCGCCTTCGTTTTTTCAAAATAATCCGGCGGCAAATCTACTGCAGCTTCTGCAAGAATCTGCGCATATGCAGGAGGACTTAACCTGGCTTGCGCAAATTTGATAACAGATTGCAAAACTGCTTTATTCTTTGTTACCAAAGCCCCGATTCTTCCGCCGCATGCACTGTATCTTTTACTGATTGTATCCATTAAGATTACATTGTCATCCACACCTTGTAAATGCATGGCGCTGAAATGAGTTCCTTCATAACAAAACTCACGGTATGCTTCATCAGCAAATAAAAATAAATTATGCCTTAGGATAATTGATTTAAGTATTTCCATTTCTTCACGGCTATATAAATAGCCCGTTGGATTATTCGGATTACAGATAACAATTGCCTTGGTTTTTGGCGTAATAGCTTTCTCAAAATCTTCAATTGGTGGTAAACTAAAGCCACTCTCAATATTTGATGTGATAGGCTTAACTATTACACCCGCTTCCACAGCAAAGCCATTGTAATTCGCATAAAAAGGCTCAGGAATTATTACTTCATCACCGGCATCAAGGCAACTCATAAAACCGAACAAAATAGCTTCGCTGCCGCCGGTAGTAATTATGATCTGGTTGTGATCTACGGCTATACCAACATTTTTATAATATTGAACTAATTTTTTTCTATAGCTTTCATTTCCTGCGCTGTGACTGTATTCCAGCACTTTAATGTCAGCATTTTTTACAGCATTTAATATTTGCGGCGGAGTTTCTATATCAGGCTGGCCAATATTTAAATGATAAACTTTTATACCCTTTTGTTTTGCTGCCTCGGCATAAGGCACCAGTTTTCTTATTGGTGAAGAAGGCATAATTTGCCCGCGATGACTGATAGATAACATCAAACAAAGATAAGGTTACACATGCAAAAGCAAAAAATGTGGCAGTGTTGATTATTGCTTTATGTAAGATTACTTTTTGAAGAATTATTTTTTTGCTTTTATAAAGTATTTGGAATTATCCTCTCTATTGAAATTTTTATAAGCATCTATCGTTAACTCTATAAAATAACTACAATGAAAAGTAACAACAGATTATCTCTCAGGATAAAAAATCTGAGCATTCTTTTATTAATGCTTTTGTTTCAAACTTCAGTATGGGCGCAGGATTCAGGCGACGCTGGTGTAAGTGTAAAAATTACAAAAGATAGTGGCGGCGGTTGGTATACGCAACCATGGGTATGGATTGCAGGCGGTGCAGTTTTTATATTATTATTAGTTGCTTTACTGAGAGGTAACAATAATAAAAATTAATATCAAAACAGTTTGTAAAAGATTGGCCACAAAAGGTGGCTATTCTTAATTTTTTAAGGAAAGTTGATTGTTGATTTTTGTAAGCAGGTCATTTACATCAAAAGGCTTTGCAATAAAGTCGTTGGCCCCGTAATCTTTTATAGTGGCTGCAGCGCTGGGATGTGCGGAGAACATAATGATGGGAATATTTTTTTCTTCAGGCTGAGATTTAAGTTGCTTACAAATCGTTCTGCCATCATTGCCTGAAATAAGTACATCAAGCAAAATAAGATCGGGTTTAAAATCTTTTATTTTATCAAAGGTATTTTCCCATTTTGCAGTTACTTCTACTTCAAATCCCTTCATAGAAAGAAGTATTTCCATTACTACAAGGATATCGAGGTCATCATCTACAACTAATATTTTAGACATAAGCATCCACTGTAAAACGCAGGATTGAAATAAAGATTGTGTGATCTATCCTGCGCTTTTTAAATTCTCATCAATAGCTTCTAAAAATTCTTCGGTATATAAAAAATCCTTTCCATGAACTACTTTATTTCCATGTATTCCCACAGCTAAATCTTTGGTCATTTTTCCACTTTCAACAGTTTCAATACATACCTTTTCCAGTAAATTGCAAAAATCAATTAATGGCTGATTGTTATCAAGTTTGCCCCTGAAAGCCAATCCTCTCGTCCACGCAAATATTGATGCAATAGGATTAGTAGATGTAGGCTTGCCTGCCTGATAATCACGATAGTGGCGGGTTACAGTGCCATGAGCAGCTTCTGCTTCCATAATATTGCCATCAGGAGTTATCAATACTGACGTCATTAATCCTAAAGAACCAAACCCCTGGGCAACGGTATCGCTCTGCACATCACCATCATAATTTTTACACGCCCATACAAAATTGCCATGCCATTTTAAAGCGCTTGCCACCATGTCATCAATCAGGCGGTGCTCGTAAGTAATGCCTGCTTCCTGAAATTTTGTTTTGAATTCATTTTGATAAATCTCTTCAAAAATATCTTTAAATCTTCCATCATATTTTTTCAGGATAGTATTTTTAGTTGATAGATACAAAGGCCATTTTTTACTAAGTGCCATATTGAAGCAGCTTTTTGCAAAGCCTTTTATACTTTCATCTGTATTATACATACTTAATGCAACACCATCCCCTTTGAAATTATATACTTCAAAAATTTGCGGTTCGCCGCCATCTTCAGGAGTAAAAGTCATCGTTAATTTACCCTTGCCTTTTATCACTGTATCAGTAGCACGGTATTGATCGCCAAAAGCATGACGGCCCACTATGATTGGTGCTGTCCAGTTGGTAATAAGCCTTGGAACATTTTGCATAACAATTGGTTCACGAAAAACAGTTCCATCTAATATGTTACGTATGGTGCCGTTAGGGCTTTTCCACATTTGCTTAAGGTTAAATTCCTTCACTCTTTGTTCGTCAGGTGTAATGGTGGCGCACTTTATTCCTACACCATATTGTTTGATTGCATTAGCAGAATCAATGGTTACCTGGTCATTTGTTTCATCACGAGATTGAATGCCAAGATCAAAATATTTTATGTCAAGATCGAGATATGGCAGGATTAATTTGTCTTTTATAAACTTCCAGATTATACGTGTCATTTCATCACCATCTAATTCTACAACAGGATTAGTCACTTTAATTTTTGTCATCTTTATTTTTTATAAATTTTTAAGGAAGTATGATTTGCAATGCTATCAAAATCTTTGTCTTTGTGAAATAGCGGAAGTTTATATTCTATACAAATTGCTGCAATAAGGCAATCATTTGGCTTCATGATTGTAACTCCCTTTCGCCGTAAATATCTGTAAAGCTCAGCAGATTTAATGGCAGAATTGACGGTGTTTACTCTAATGTAATGATAGGAAAGCATCAATTCTTTTGTAAGTTGAAAAATTTTATTGTCTTTGATACCTTGTAGGGTTTCTTGTAAAATAACCGGTAATACAATTATTTCGTTTGCATCAATTAAGTGATTAACTAAGTCAGCATTTTTATCGTTTACTGAATTAAAATAATTTATCCAAATACTTGTGTCAATGATCTTCCCATTTATCATAAGTCCTCATTTGATCTAAATCGCCAATCCATTCTACTTTTCCACGCAAAGTTTTCATTAATTGTCTCTTATTAAATTTAATAAACTCCTGTAAAGCATTATTAACTATTTCTTTTTTACTTTTCAGGTTTGACCATTTCATGGCTTCTTTCATTAAATCGTCATCTATATCAATATTTGTCCTCATACTATAATTTAATACACAAAGATATTCAAACCTATACACATAACTTTACAAGTTTTTTATCACCTCATCACCAAATTCACTTGTTTTTAAAAGCGTTGCATCTTTCATAAGATTATAAAAATCTATAGTAACTTTTTTGCTTCTTATTGTTTTACCAATACTATTTGTTATCAGTTCTGCAGCTTCTCTCCAACCCATATATTCAAGCATCATTACGCCACTTAATATTACTGATGAGGGATTCATTGTATTGGTATTCGCAAAGCGTGGTGCAGTGCCATGTGTGGCTTCAAACACAGCATGGCCGGTTAAATAATTAATGTTGGCACCAGGTGCAATACCTATCCCGCCTACTTGTGCAGCTAATGCATCACTTATATAATCACCATTTAAATTTAATGTAGCGATAACAGAATAATCCTGCGGAGCAAGCAAAGCCTGTTGCAAAAAGTTGTCGGCTATGGCATCTTTAATCAATATTTTTCCGCCAATTCGTGCTATACGCATTTCTTCGTTGGCAACAGCTTCGCCGCTTTCTTTTTTGGTTGCTTCCCACTGGTTCCATGTGTACACATTGCCGCCAAATTCATTAATTGCTAACTGGTAGCCCCAGTTTTTAAAAGCGCCTTCTGTAAACTTCATTATGTTGCCTTTATGTACAATTGTTACAGAAGGCATTTTGTTTGCGATAGCGTATTCAATTGCAGATCTTATCAATCTTTCGGAGCCTTGTTTGCTTACCGGTTTAATACCAAAAGAACTTGTTTCAGGAAAGCGGATATTTTTTACACCAAGATCATTCTGTAAAAAGTCCAGTAGTTTTTTTGCTTCAGGTGTTCCCGTCATATATTCAATACCGGCGTAAATATCTTCAGTATTTTCTCTAAAGATAACCATGTTAACTTTTTCCGGCTGCCACATTGGAGAAGGTACACCTTCAAAATATTTTACAGGTCTCAAACACACATATAGATCAAGCTCTTGCCGCAAAGCCACGTTCAGACTGCGTATGCCGCCGCCCACAGGAGTAGTTAGCGGACCTTTTATTGATAATAAATATTCACGAAAGGCATCCATTGTTGCGGCAGGCATCCATTCACCGGTCTCATTAAAAGCTTTTTCGCCTGCCAGAACTTCCATCCATTCAATCTCTTTTTTTCCTCCGTACGCTTTATCAACAGCGGCATCAAATACACGTACACTTGCCTTCCAGATGTCAGGGCCAATTCCATCACCTTCAATGTATGGAAGTGTTGGATTATCAGGAACAATTAATTTTCCATTATCACCCATTGTAATTCTTTCAGCCATAATTTTTGTTTTTATGTAAGGAGAAAATATAGTTTAATGAAAGATATAATTTGCTCATGTTTCAAGTTGTAAAGTACAATCAATCCATTCTTTATTGAAATTTACTCCGTCATATTTTTTATAGAAATTAATGGCAGGCTCATTCCAGTCAAGCACCTGCCAAACCATACCTTTAAATTTTTTTTCTTTGGCCTCTTCAATAAGTTTATCAAATAATAATTTTCCAATTCCTTTGCCCCTGAGATCTTCTGTAACTACAAAATCTTCAAGAAACATATATTGACCTTTCCATGTGCGATAACGGATAAAATACATGGCAAAGCCCTGAACCTCACCCCGGCCCTCTCCTAAAGGAGAGGGAGTTTCTGCTACAATCGCCCACCACACAGGGCTTTCACCAAAACCACTTTCTTCAAAGTGATCATATGTTACGGTTACTTCATGCTCTGCCCTTTCATAAATTGCCAGTTCTTTTACAAGCTCCAGCATTCTTGCGCAATCTTCTTTTACCGCTTTTCTTATGATAACATTCATTCCTTAATTAAAAATTAAAAAGTAAAAAAACTCCCGATAAACCCTATAAAAACATTTTTGCCTGATACCTCATACCTCATACCTGATACCTGATACCTTAACTGAGCGCCTGCTCCAAATCATTTAAAATATCGTCTATATTTTCTATACCAACACTCATTCTTATCAATCCATCGCTGATGCCATATTTTTCTCTTTTTTCTTTAGGCACTCCGTAATGTGTCATTGATGCAGGATGAGATAATAATGTATCACAAGTTCCCAGGGAAACCGCTCTCACACACATTTGCAACTTATCAATAAATTGTTTTCCTGCAATTAATCCGTCTTTTAATTCAAAACTTAACATAGCTCCCGGATGACTCATTTGTTTTTGTGAAGTGAGGTAATCAGGATGCGATTTCAAACCCAAATAATTTACTTTACAAATAGCCGGATGCTGTTGCAGAAAGTCAGCGACCTTAACAGCATTGCTGCAATGGCGCTCCATTCTTACTTCCAGCGTTTTCATTCCCTGCGTTAATAAAAATGCATCAAACGGATTGCTGTTTCCACCTAAAAGGCGATGAACTTTCGTCATCCTTGTTTCCATAAATTCAATATCCCTTCCTATCAAGGCTCCGCCAATAGCAGTTCCATGGCCATTTAAAAATTTTGTGGTTGAATGAAAAACATAGTCAACACCATACTTAAATGGCTGCTGAAGATAAGGAGTGGCAAAGGTATTATCAACAGCCACTGTTAAATTATACCGCCTGCCAAGTTTGGTGAGCGCATCAATATCTACACATTGTATGGTAGGATTGGCGGGCGTTTCCAGGTAAAGTAATTTTATTTTATCATCATTTTTTATAGCGTCTTCGGCTTTATTAAGATCTCTGAGGTCAACAATAATCGCATCAATTCCTAAAGATGGCAATACTTTTTCCATTAGCTCCTGTGTGCCGCCATACAATGAAAAGTGAGAAAGAATTTTATCGCCCGATTTTAAAGTTGCTAATAATAATGTAGATAAAGCAGCCATTCCGCTGGCATGAAGAATTGCTTTTAGTTTTAGTGATTCGCCATTTTCTTCTGTTACTTTAAAGCTTTCAAGCGCAGCAATTTTATCTTCTGCTTCTTCCATTGTCGGGTTGCCCCAGCGGCTGTAAATAAAACCTTTTTCTTCGCCGTTGAACCTCCGCATTCCCTGGTCTGCATTATCAAATACGTAAGTGCTGCTTGCATACACAGGTGTAAGGTGGGCATTGCTTTCATCCTGCTTATGGCCGCTGTGAATAGCCACCGAACTAAACCCGGTAAACCTGTTTTTTTTAGATACCATGTTAGTAATTAATGAACTGAAATAAAAAATGAATATTTATGTTTATGGCAAAAGTAATTAAAACATGAAGCAACTTTTGCAACAATATTCCGCCTATAATCTATGGGCGAATAAAAGAATAATTGAGCAAATAAAGCAGTTAACCGACGAACAAATAAATAAAGGAATTGCAAGCAGCTTTCCATCACTTTATAAAACTCTATTGCATATGATGGAAGTGGAAAACGTATGGTGGGAGCGCCTTAAACTTACAGAGCATACAACTCCATCAGGATGGTTTAGTGGAAACTTCGATGAGCTTTCTAAAAAATTATTGCAAATATCACAGCAATGGGTTGACTGGGTGAGCAATGCAAATGAAGTAAATATTACCCATGTGTTTGCTTATCAAAACTCTAAAAAAGAACAATTTAAACAACCGGTGTACGAAATGCTTTTGCATTTATTCAATCATCAAACTTATCATCGTGGTCAGTTGGTTACAATGTTACGCCAGTTGGGCGCAGATAAGATTTCACCTGTAGATTTTATAGTGTTTAGCAGGAGCTTTAATGTAAAGGGAAGATAAGTTTGGTTGTAAAGATTACATGACAGTGTGCTGATTTCTTATTAATATTAATGCCATTTATATATAAGTAAGTCGCCTTGAAAAACATATTGCAAACTACTGTCTGGCATTAACCTGATAGTCGTTCCAAAAAAAAAATTAAGGACTGCAAATATTATGATAAGTGCCCGCAATGTTTTTTGTCGAACTACATGAAAACGCATCATATAAATACAATGAAAAGAAAGTTGAAATTATAAGTCCTGGTATTTCTCTGTCTAAATAATTTGAAGTGTCTTAACAACTTGCGTCCAGCCTGGTATTTGCGAAGCCACTTTCAATAAACCATTCGCTTTTTTGTACAAGGTAATCTTATAAATTCTAAAACATATTCCGGCTAAAGCTTTCGCAATACAATAATTATTACGGCTACTTCTGTAAAAGGCAAGCTGCTAATGTCAATAAATAATTTATAAATTTTAAAACTATCACAGTGTTATGGCATTTTTTGCGTCAAACTCCGAAGATTTTAAAATCAGGCACAATAATTATTGTCGAATGATTAATCTTTGTGGTTCTATTCAAAATATCATGCATGATTTTCAACAACCCCCGCATTTTTCTTTTTATAGCTGTAACATTTTTGGCCGCTGCAATAGTATCATGCAAAAGCAAACCTCAGGTACCTAAACAAAAGGCCAATCCGCCGGTTATAGTGGATGTAATGGTTGCTTCATTGCAAAAAGTTGATAATACTGTGGAAGCAAATGGAACTGTGATTTCTAACGAAAATGTGGAACTACATCCCGAAGGCAGTGGCAGACTTACTTACTTAAATATCCCTGAAGGAAAATTTGTAAAAAAAGGAACTGTGCTTGCAAGAATCAACAGCGCAGACCTGGCAGCACAATATCAAAAGAGTAAAGTGCAGCTTGACCTGGCACAAAAAACGGAGGAACGGTTAGGGAAATTATTAGCCGTAAGCGGTGTTAACCAAAGCGATTATGATGCGGCAGTTACCCAGGTTAGCAGCGTAAAAGCCGATATGGCTTATACGCAAACGCTTATTGAAAAAACTATTGTTTGGGCACCATTTGATGGTACATTAGGCCTGCGGCAGGTGAGCCAGGGCGCATATGTAACGCCTGCAATAGTAATTGCTACACTGCAACAATTGGGTAAGCTTAAGATAGATTTTACACTTCCTGAGGAATACAGTGACCTGGTAAAAGTGGGTGATTTGGTAGATGTGGAAGTGGATGCGGCAGATGAAGTGCGCCAAAAAGCCACTATCATGGCTATTGAGCCCGAAGCAAATACACAAACCAGGAACTTATCAGTAAGAGCATTGTTGAGTGGAAAAACCAGTAATCCCGGAGCCTTCGTAAAAGTATATGTTGGCGCACATGGCTCGGGCAACATGGCGGTAATGGTTCCTACCAATATAATAATACCCAGCGACGTAAATAACCAGGTGATAATAATAAAAGATGCCAAACCACAATTTGTAAATGTAAGTACAGGAGTGAGGCTTGCAAATAGTGTAGAGATAACTAAAGGCGTAAACGCCGGAGATACAATTGTAGTAACAGGTGTGTTGTTTGTAAAGCCCGGAGCTAAAGTTAAAATACGAAGTGTAAA
>CAXSDW010000023.1:0-8316 GCA_964236235.1 uncultured Chitinophagaceae bacterium | reverse complement strand
ATGGTAAAATCAAAAGCTAATAACTAATGTCTGATGCCTGATACCTGACACCTGACACCTGACACCTGTAATTAAAACATGAACATATCTGAATTCTCTTTAAAAAGGCCTGTATTTGCTACGGTTATGAACCTGGCGATTATATTGTTTGGGATTGTGGGCCTTACTTTTCTTGCTGTAAGAGATTATCCTGCAATTGATCCGCCGATCATTTCTGTAAGTACATCTTATACCGGCGCTAATTCTGATATTATTGAAAGCCAGATTACTGAGCCTCTTGAAAAACAGATAAACGGGATTCCCGGCATCAGGTCTATCACGTCGTCAAGTTCATTGGGCAACAGCCAGATCACAATTGAGTTTAATCTTGGTGTAGACCTGGAAGCAGCTGCAAGTGATGTAAGAGATAAAGTAAGCCAGGCAGCACGCAGTCTTCCGCAGGATATAGATGCGCCGCCGGTAGTAACTAAATCAGATGCCAACAGTGATTTTATTTTAATTCTTGCCGTGCAAAGCAACACCAAGAGTTTACTTGAGCTTAGTGATTATGCAGAGAACGTTTTGCAGCAGCAGTTACAAACGATTAACCAGGTAAGTGCCATAAATATATTTGGCCAAAAGCGTTACGCCATGCGCATCTGGCTCAACCCTGATAAAATGAATGCTTATAAAGTTGCATTCAATGATATTAGCACTTCGCTTAACAGTGAAAATATTGAATTGCCTCCGGGAAAAATTTATGGCAATAATACGGAGCTTACTATAAGGGTTTTGGGCAGACTTACAACTGAGCAACAATTTCGTGATCTTATTATAAGAGAAGATAGCGCTGGCATTGTAAGGCTTGGGGATGTTTCACGAATAGAATTAGGGCCGGAGCAATTAGAACAAAGCTGGAAATATAATGGTGTGAATGCAGTAGGCCTGGCCATTATACCACAACCAGGCGCTAATAATATTGAAATTGCCAATGAATTTAATAAGCGCATAGCTCAAATTGAAAAGGATTCAAGATCTGACATACAGCTAAAAGTGCTGATAGATAATACAAAATATATCCGTCAGTCGCTTGCTGAAGTGGAAGAGACTTTAGGAATTTCATTTGCGCTTGTAGTGCTGGTTATCTTTTTGTTTTTCCGCGACTGGCTTATTGCGTTGCGGCCTTTAATTGATATACCAATTTCGCTGGTATCTACTTTTTTTATCATGTACCTTTTCGGATTTACTATTAATATTTTAACCTTGCTGGCAATAGTTTTAGCAACAGGATTGGTAGTAGATGATGGCATTGTTGTAACAGAAAATATCTTTAAAAAACTTGAGCAGGGTATGCCTGTTAAGCAAGCCGCATTAGAAGGAAGTAAAGAAATATTTTTTGCAGTAATATCTACTTCTATCACATTAGCTATTGTCTTTCTCCCGGTAATTTTTCTTGAAGGATTTATAGGCAGATTGTTCAGAGAGTTCGGTGTATCCCTGGCTGCAGCAGTGTTAGTGTCGGCGCTTGTTTCGCTTACTATTACACCGGTACTTAATGTTTATCTTACCCGTAAAAAACCCGGTCACGGATGGTTTTATACTAAAACGGAACCCTTTTTTAATAGCATGGAAAATGGCTACAGGCGCATGTTACAAGGCTTTATGAAAGTGCGCTGGATGGCATGGTTAATTATTGCAGGGTGTGGATTATTGATATGGCTTATGTCCGGTCTTTTAAAAAGTGAGCTGGCTCCTGTTGAAGACAGAAATAGTATAAGATTTACAGTTACAGCGGCTGAAGGAACAAGTTTTAATGCAATGAGTACCATTACCGATAACATCTCTAATTACTTATATGATTCGGTTCCTGAACGTGACTTTGTTTTTGCCCGTACTCCTGCCGGAAACGCCGTTAATACTTCGCAGCCGCGTATAGGTCTTATACCTGCAAGCGAACGTCGCCGTTCACAGGATGAGATAGCCAATGAGCTGCAGCGGAAGTTATTACGTTTTAACCAGGCAAGAATATTTGCTACGCAGGATCAGACAATTTCGGTGGGTGGCGCAAGAGGCGGATTGCCGGTGCAGTTCATCATACAAAACCAGGATATTAATAAATTGAAAGACATCATTCCTAAATTTTTGGATGAAGTAAAAAAAGATAAAACGTTTTCAAATGCAGATGTGAACCTTAAATTCAATCGTCCTGAATTGCAGCTAACTGTTGACCGGATGAAGATAAAAGATCTTGGGTTATCAACGCAGGATGTTATTGCTACAATACAGGCTGCATTCAGCGGAGGCCGGCTTGCATATTTTATCCAAAACGGTTTTCAATATTCAGTGATAGCACAGGTAGAACGAAGCGAGCGGAACAAGCCTGAAGATATCAGCAGGTTATATGTTCGCAATAATGCTAACCAGGAAATTCCTTTGGATGCTGTAATTCATTTGCAGGAAAGCACCAACCCTGCTACATTGTATCATTATAACAGGTACAAGGCAGCAACAATTTCTGCTTCATTATCAGAAGGCTTTACGATAGGTGATGGCATTAAAGCAATGAATAATATTTCTAAAAAATTATTAGATGAATCTTACCAAACAGCACTAACCGGCCCTTCAAGAGATTATGCAGAAAGCTCATCAAATATTTTATTTGCGTTTGGCCTGGCGCTCATTTTAATATACCTTATTTTATCTGCGCAATTTGAAAGTTTCTTAGATCCTTTTACCATAATGTTTACCGTTCCATTAGCATTGGCAGGCGCATTACTTAGCTTATGGATCTTCAATCAAACCCTGAATATTTTCAGTGAGATCGGTATGATCATGCTTATTGGTTTGGTAACTAAAAATGGGATTTTAATTGTTGAATTTGCTAACCAGAGAAGAGCTCATGGTTTAAAAAAAATGGAAGCAGTTGTAGACGCAGCAACACAACGCTTACGCCCGATACTTATGACAAGCCTTGCCACTTCATTAGGTGCATTGCCCATTGCATTAAGTTTGGGCGCTTCTTCTGCAAGCCGTGTGCCGCTGGGCATTGTGGTAGTGTGTGGTATTTTATTCTCTTTAATTTTTACCCTGTTTGTAATTCCTGCTGTGTACACATTTATCTCAGGAAAACATAAAACTGAAGAAGAGCTGAACAAAGAATTTACCGGCAACGCTGATACAAAAGACACTGATAAAATTGAACAAAAAATTTAATGAGAGAATTTTTTTTTATACTATTCATTTTTTCTGCGCATTTCACTGCATTGTGTCAAACACTTTCTTTGCAGGATGCAATAAACATCGCTTTAAAGAGAAGTCTTGATATACAATTATTAAAAAATAATGTTGACATAAGTCATATAAATAATAACATAGCAGTAGCCGGTGGCCTTCCGGAAATTAACGCAAATGCATCAGGCAATGAACAATCAACTAATGTAAACCAGAAATTAAATACAGGTACCATAATCAGGAGAAATGGCGCCGTGGCTAATAGTATGGCAGGAAACATTAGTGCTGGAATGTTGCTGTACAACGGCTCGCTGGTAGTTGCCACAAAAAGAAGATTAGCACAATTAGAATTACAAAGTGAACAATACCTTAATTCACAGGTGCAGAATACAATGGCATCTGTAATGACAGGTTATTACGACATTGTTCGACAGCAGGCTTATATAAAAACCATTGACAAATCAATTGATGTAGCTCAAAAAAAATTAGATATTGTAAAAGTGCAGCAAAACGTTGGCATGGCTAATAATGCTGATCTTTTTCAATCTCAATTAGATTTAAATACATTGTTGCAGCAAAAGCAATCTCAATTGATGGTGGTAGACCAGGCAAAAACTGCGTTGCTTTTGCTATTGAATCTAAAACCTGATTCACTGATAAATGTTAGTGATACTATAATTGTAGATGATACATTATCGCTTGATAATATCTTAAATAATTTAAATAGAAATGCAGACATCATTGCTGCAGAGAATCAAATAAAAATAAACCAGTTCATTGTAAAAGAAACGGCGGCATTGCGCTATCCTGCTCTTCGTGCTTCTGCCGGTTACAATTATAACCGTAGCCACACTTCTGCAGGCAATGTTTTATTAAATCAAAGCAGCGGCCCGGTTGCAGGTTTAACATTGAGCGTTCCTATTTATAACGGATCATTGTATAAGCGCCAGCAGAGAGTTGCAGAAATAAATGTGCAGAACGGCGTTTTACAAAAAGATATACTTACGAGAAATTATACTGCGCAGGCAGTGCAAACTTTCCAGGCATACACTTCTTCTTTACAACAGTTAGATTCTCAAAAAACAAATGTGGAGCTGGCGCAAAAGCTAATAGACCTTGTGTTACTGCGCTTTCAATTGCATGCAGCTACTATAATAGAAGTAACACAAGCCCAGCAAAGCTTTCAGACCGCTGATTATACTTTAACCAACTTAAGCTTTGCGGCTAAATCTTCTGAAATAGAATTAAAGAGATTGATCAATCAGATACAATTTTAAAAAAAGAGTAAAGCGCCGCGGTTACAAATGCTTTTGGTTTACGCAGATGGAAGAATCGTTTTATTGATTGCTACGATCTTCAGGTGGTGAGAGCTGTATGATTTCATTACCGGCTTAAGCCAAACTCTTTCCGCATTAATTTGCTCAAAAATTATTTTGTAATCCTGCTTAACGCATCAATACTTTAGTGGATTACATGGGAGATTTGGTTTTGGCTAAAGCCGCTTTTTTATCTTCATCCACTACCTGGAGGTCGTGGCAATTTGGCGCTTCAATTAAATTAAAACGCTTGGCTGCTCTTTACTTTAAGCACCTGTTTTATTTTATATGCCGTATGAAGAAGTTCCTGTTTTTCTTTGCTGATAATGGTAACATGACCCATTTTTCTTCCCGGCCTGGTTTGTTTTTTTCCGTAGATATGAACAAAAACATTATCCATTTCCAGCACTTCATTTAATCCTTCGTAAACAGCCTCGCCGCTATAGTTTTCTTCGCCTAAAAGATTTACAATAGCTGCAGGTAATATAGATTTAGGATTGCCCAAAGGATAGCCAAGCATAATGCGCCACAGCATATCAAACTGGGAACTGTAGCTGGCTTCAATGGTATGGTGGCCGCTGTTGTGAACCCGTGGAGCAGTTTCATTTACCCAAACATTTTCTTCCGTATCTATAAACATTTCTACAGCAAAGATGCCCGGTGAATGAAGATTTTTTACCACTTTCAATGCGAATGCTTCAGCTTTCCATAACGCTTTTGGCGCAATTTCAGCAGGGCAAAACTGGTAATCCAATACATTTAAAATAGGATTAAACATCATATCAACCGGGGGATAAATGGCAATTTGATTTTTATCATTTACTGCAATTATTATTGAAATCTCTTTGCTGATGTTTATTTTTTTTTCCAGCACTGCAGGCTCATTAAAACCATTTTGTATTTCATTAAAATTATTTATTGAGACAACTCCGCGGCCATCATAACCACCAAGCGCAAGCTTATGTATGGCCGGAAAAAAATCGGCATAATTATCCAGGTCATTTCTCTCATTTGTAATTTCAAAGGCAGCAGTTGGTATTTCATTTTCTTTATAAAATTGCTTTTGCAGAATTTTATTTTTTATGATCTTTAGCGCAGAAGGTTTTGGATAAATTAGTTTTCCTTCATCCTCCAGCTTTTGCAATGCATCTTCGTTTACTGATTCTATTTCAATAGTTATGGCATCAAGTTCTTTCCCGAAATTATAAACGTCATCAAAGTTTTTTATATCGCCTTTAATAAAATGATGGCACAAATGTGCAGCAGGGCATTCCTCATCATTCTCCATTACATATGTTTCAACAGGATAATTTGCACCAGCCTGTAAAAGCATTCTTCCTAATTGTCCACCACCTAAAATGCCAACTTTTTTCATGCGGCAAAGATAGGGGATGAGGTTAAGCTCTGATTGTTGTGATTGATTAGACATTTGTAAGCATGTGATTTGGATGGATTAATGCGATTTATTAGCTTTAACTTTCGCAAATACAATCGTTGTAGGAAAGCTTGACAGTACCTAAATTTAAATGATGAAATTTATTTTTGATCAACCTGAAAACATCTTGAAATCAAGAACGATTCTTTGTTCTGACGCACCAATTATTATAGCAAATATGTATAAAAAAGACATCGAGCCTATTAGTGTCAATCCAATTTTACCTTTTTCAATTTTACAGGCGGACTCAGCACGGGAGGATTTTTATATAATAGATATAAAACATCATGCTGACAGTTCCAATTTCGAAATAATTAGTTGCTTAAAAGAGATATTACAAACCATTAAAGAAATTTTGAAAAATGAAGACCCAAACATCATTTTATCTGAAATTTAATAATTTAAGTTAGTTATGGGAAGTATAATTTTTTATGTGGGTATATTGTTAGTTTGTATTCGTGTTATTTATTTTACAATTCGGGGAAAGCGAGTTGATGTGGAAGAAAAACAAATTTTCTTTACCACCTGTGGAGTGTTATTTTGGTTTATTTCTTTATTCTTACTAGCTAATCAGCTTAGAGGTTATTATCCAACACATGAAGTTTTATGCAGTTTCTTAGCACTACTTTCAATTCCAACCACACTTTATATTTCCTATTTGCTATTTTTTAAGAAAGGATTAAAAAACGATTAAATCGCCTTCCTACAACTTAGGTTTGGCAATAGGCTGGCAGACGCAATAACAATCAGCTACAAATCAATATCAGCACAGTTCCGGCAGAAGAATCTAAATCAGCTTTTAATTGTTATCTTCATCTTTAGTATTTTAATCGGCTTCGGTTCCGAGCTTTGACATTATTAAAATACCAGCCCATTGCCAAGCCTTACCGTTAGCAGAAATCTATGCGCTACTATCTTTATATTTCAGATTTAAAAGTTGAACAACTATTTCAACAGTTGCCTTTTTGGCGCAGGTTTTCAATTAATACATCAGTTAAACTAAATCTTAAAATTGTTGATTTTAGTTTAGGAAATAAGGAACAAGACAGAAGTAAATACGTCAAACTAAACTTCATTGAAAATTATTTGGAGAAACAAAAACTGATTAGTAGCATAGAGGAAAACAACCAGTATTTGAAGGGCGAAGGGAAATTTAACTGGGGAGATTTTAGTCCTTATGCTTTAGAAACTGAAAGCAAAAACTTAGTTTACTTCTTTTCTAAAATTAAAGACTATAAAGTGTTTTTAATTGCTTCTAAATCATTTTTATTAGGAGAAACAGGCAGTGTTCCCGCCACTTCCGCATACTTATCTCCCAACTTCATAAAAAAATTAGTCAAAGAAATAAGCACAAGCAGAGATATTGATTTGAACGAAGACTTCCAAGATATAGGCGTTATTGCATGGTTCTCAAATTATCATTTTGAAGAAAACAACGAAGCCTTTCAAAACTTGGGTTTTTTGGCTAAAACACTTTACCGCAAAGAGGATGTGATTGTAGCTTCTCCGGTATACGTCTATATGATATGAAGACTTGTGCTAACAGGCGGTTTGGCAATATAGCGGTGTGACGAATTTGGCTAACGGACGAACAGTCCGAACTTTATAGCAGACTCTGTGCAAGGCCGATTTAAGCATTGGTGATTTTTACAATCCCGGGCGTCATTCTGGTTGAAGTGCGAGTCCATCTTTGGTGGTGTTGATAAATTCAGTGGTGCTCCCAAACTAAATTCGGAAAGCCCGTTCATAATAATATTCTAATTCATACTGCATTTCCTCAGAGTCACTTTTTATTAATCTTAAACTATTTAATTATGACTAAGAGTGAAATAGGCACTGATGGTTTTGCAAAGTTTGAAACAGCAAAACATTTTACTTCGTGGCTAAGACTTGCTCCCAACAATAAAATAAGTGGAGGCAAAGTGTTCAGCAACAAGGTTCCCAAAGGAAGTAACCGCTTAAAGATCGCTCTTCGTAATACAGCTAATGCCATAGGCAATTTAAAAGATACACACCTCTCAGATTTTTTTAAAAGAGTATCGGACCGCAGAGGAAGAACAGCAGCAGTAAGTGCCACAGCAAGAAAGCTTGCTGTAATAATCTGGACGATGATTACAAAGAAAATCCAATACAAAGCTCCAATAAAATATTTGTTCCTTGATCAAAAAAGGAAGATGAAGCTTGTAGCAAGAATCAAAAAAACTATAACTAAATTTGAAATCAAACCTAAAGACGTTGGTTTTGTAATTAATCCTTAATTGGTTGCAGAAAAACGTTAGTCAGAATTCTTTGTAAGGCACTGCAAACCTGAACTTTAGTGCAAGAAAATTAAGACATTTGACAAAAATAAAAGTT
>CAXSDW010000022.1:22865-38581 GCA_964236235.1 uncultured Chitinophagaceae bacterium | reverse complement strand
TACTTTCTCAAACTCTTCTATCTCATCTTTTATGCTTAGCAAATAGGTAATATCATCATACCCATTTATCATACATGTTTTTTTATAATTACTTATTTCAAAATTTTCTGATTCACCGGTTTTATTAATGATTATAGTTTGTTGTGGAAGATCAATTGTTAATGTTGATGTATTGCCAAGCTCAAATATTTTATTAAGAAATTCATCGCTTACCTGCACTGGTAATACGCCATTATTTAAAGCATTGTTTTTAAAAATATCTGCAAAGAAACTTGATACTACTGCATCAAAACCTGCGCCCAGTATAGCCCAGGCGGCATGCTCACGGGAAGATCCACAACCAAAATTTTTCCCGGCAACAAGAATATTTCCTGAGTAGTTTGGGTTGTTTAAAATGAAATCCCGCTTTGGTGTTCCATCACTTTCATAGCGCCAGTCACGAAATAAATTTTGCCCAAAACCTTCTTTTGTTGTGCCCTTTAAAAACCGTGCAGGGATGATCTGGTCGGTATCAATATTTTCCATTGGCACAGGAACAAAAGTTGATATTATTGTTGTAAATGCTTTCATGCCCAAATCCCTGAAGATGAATTAATAAGTTTATAAAAAATCTTCTGCATAATCTCTTTTACCGGATGGAGGTTAAATCTCTTACATCGGTAACAACTCCTGTGATTGCTGCTGCTGCTGCTGTTAAAGGACTTGCCAGTAAAGTTCTTGCCCCAGCTCCTTGCCTTCCTTCAAAATTCCTGTTGCTTGTACTTATACAATATTCTCCTGCCGGAATTTTATCTTCATTCATACCAAGACAAGCACTGCAGCCAGCCTGCCTTATCTCAAAGCCGGCATCTTCAAATATTTTATCAAGGCCTTCCTGCTTTACTTGTTGTGCTACCTGTTGAGAACCTGGCACGATCATCACCTGTACATGATCATTCTTCTTTTTACCCTTAATGACTGAAGCTACCAACCGAAGATCCTCAATACGACTGTTAGTACAACTGCCAATAAAAACATGCTGCACCGGCATACCCAATAATGGTTGCCCGCTCTTAAGGCCCATGTACTGCAATGCAGTGATTATATTCTTTCTTTCTCCGTCGTCAGGAATGCGGTCTGTAACAGGAATATTGCCGGTTATAGAAATTCCAAGACCCGGGTTAGTTCCATAAGTTATCATGGGTTCTATCTCTGCCGCATTAATATTTATTTGCTTATCAAATATCGCATCTTCATCACTGTATAATCGTTTCCACTCTATAATCTTCTTTTCCCATTCTTCTCCAGAAGGAGCCATAGGCCTGCCTTTAAGATAATTAAATGTCGTTTCATCCGGAGCAATCATACCACCTCTTGCACCCATTTCAATACTCATATTACAAATGGTCATTCTTGCTTCCATTGATAAATTGCGAATCGCAGAACCTGCATACTCAACAAAAAAACCTGTAGCACCACTTGCCGAGATCTTAGAGATAATGTACAGAATAATATCTTTACTAACTACTGATTTATTTAGCTCGCCTTCTATATTTATGCGCATTGCTTTAGGCTTTGTTTGCAATACACATTGTGAAGCAAAAACCATTTCTACCTCGCTTGTACCAATACCAAAAGCAACTGTGCCAAATGCACCATGAGTAGAAGTATGACTATCGCCGCAAACGATCGTCATGCCAGGCTGCGTAATACCTAACTCAGGGCCTATCACATGAACAATCCCCTGGAAAGGATGGCCTAATCCATAGAACTCAATATCATGATTTTTACAATTCTCTTTTAGCATCTGAACCTGCACTCTTGAGAGCTCTTCTTTGATAGGCAAATGCTGATCAAGAGTTGGTACATTATGATCAACAGTAGCCACAACCTGTTTAGGCCTGAACACTTTTAAACCGCGGTTCTCAATCCCTTTAAAAGCCTGCGGGCTTGTTACTTCATGAATAAAATGTTTATCTATATACAACACTGAAGGCCCTTGTGGTATTGACTTTACCACATGACTATCCCAAATTTTATCAAATAATGTTTTACCCATTTATAACTTCCATTTGAGGCTTATATTCATTGGCCATTGTATTGAGATCATCTTCGCATATCTCTTTTTTTACATCAGCAACTTTTACAAAATGTTCATACAATACATCAATATCATTGCGGTTAAACTGGTAGCCAAGTTTTTGAAAGCGATAAGCTAAAGCACTGCGTCCGCTTCTTGCAGTAAGAATAATTTTAGAGCCTTCAGCACCAACTTCATCAGGATTTATCGTTTCATAATTCAAAGCATTTTTTAAAAAACCATCCTGGTGAATACCGGATGAATGAGAGAATGCATTGCTGCCCACGATCGCTTTATTTGGCTGAACCGGCATACGCATAATTTCTGAAACCAAATGGCTTATCGGGTTTAATTGACCGCTCTTTATATCAGTGTAAAAACCTAATGCTTTATGCTGTTTAATTATCATAGCAACTTCTTCTAATGCAGTGTTACCGGCTCTTTCGCCCAAACCATTTATAGTACATTCTATTTGCCTTGCACCATTAATAACCCCAGCAATTGAATTTGCTGTAGCCAAGCCAAGATCATTATGACAATGACAGGAAAGAATTGCTTTATCAATGTTAGGAACATGGTTGATCAGAAAAGCCATCTTAGCACCATATTGATCGGGCAAACAATATCCGGTTGTATCCGGAATGTTCACTACTGTAGCACCTGCGGCTATAACAGCTTCCACCACTTTTGCAAGATAATCGTTGTCTGTTCTTCCTGCATCTTCTGCATAAAATTCAACATCATCAGTAAAGTTTTTAGCCCATTTTACACATTGTATAGCACGGGCCAAAATGTCTTCACGGTTAGAATTAAATTTTGATTTTATATGATAATCGGAAGTGCCGATGCCTGTATGAATTCTTGGCCGCTTTGCAAAACGCAATGCCTCTCCTGCAACTTCAATATCTTTTAACACAGCACGGCTAAGCCCGCAAACTGTTGCATTTTTTATAGCCTTACTTATCTCCGTAACACTCTTAAAATCCCCGGGGGAAGAAACGGGAAAACCAGCTTCAATAATATCAACACCTAAATCTTCAAGGTGAAGCGCCAACTCTACTTTTTCATTTGTATTCAATTTGCAACCTGGCACCTGCTCGCCGTCACGAAGTGTTGTATCAAAAATGAAAATCTTATTCTGGCTCATATAATTATAATAAATGGAGTAAATGATTCAATACTTATTTTGCATTTTGAAAATTTAAAAGCCGTTTATAAAAATACTACCAGATACTTTTATAATAAAATCAATTTAACAGTAACTCTACAAAAGTTAACATTATGTATATTTAATGAAACCTAAGCTGGTAAAGGAATTTACTTAACTTTAACTACAATGCCTAACAGACATACAGATGCTTTATTTCAATTGATCAAGTCGCTGAAAAAATCAGAAAAGCGAAATTTTAAACTTTATGTTAAAAGAAATTCTGCCACTGAAGACCTTAAAATTATCAGGTTATTTGATGCGCTTGATAAAATGGAAGATTATGATGAAGAAGTGCTCTTAAAGAAAAATTCGTCTATAAAAAAATTACAACTATCCAACCTGAATGCAAGTTTATACAGGCAAATACTCAGCAGCCTGAGGCTTATAAAAGATGAAGACAATATAGATATCCAGTTGCATGAACAAATGGATTATGCAAGGATACTTTTTAACAAAGGATTATTTATACAAAGCCTGCAGGTATTGGATAAAATGAAAAAATTTGCTCATGCCAACAACCAGGTTACTTACCTGATGCAGGCATTATTTTTTGAGAAAAAAATTGAATCTCTATACATTACCCGAAGCCTGCAAAACAGGGCTGAGCAACTGAGCAATGAGGCTGTTATAGTAACAGATAAACTGGCGCTGATAACAAAACTATCTAACCTCTCTTTGCAATTATATGGCTGGTATATTAAGCATGGGCATGCCCGTACCGGGCAGGATGATATTGAAGTTAAGAGATTGCTTGATGAAAATTTACCGGCTAATACCATTGAATGTAAAAGTTTTTATGAAAAAATATATTTATACCAAAGCCTTTGCTGGTACTCATTTATACGACAGGATTTTTTATCGTACTATCGCTATACACAAAAATGGGTTGATCTTTTTGAGAAAGAACCTAACATGATAGAAGTGGAAACGTCGCTGTATATAAAGGCAATGCACAACCTTATGAGTGCGCATTTCGATCTTCAGAATTATGAGAAGATGACGGAAACTTTATTGAAGTTTGAAGAATTTTCCCGCAGTGATATTGTTACACAAAATGAAAATAATTTAATTCAAACTTTCATTTATGTATATACCGCAAAACTTAATAAACATTTTTTAGAAGGAACTTTTACCGCAGGTTTACAACTTGTGCCGGAGATTGAAGAGAAGCTGAAAGAATATAAATTATACCTTGACAGGCATAGGGTTTTGGTGTTTTATTATAAAATCGCAAGCCTCTATTTTGGAAGCGGAGACAGCAGCCGGGCAATTGATTACCTTAATAAAATTATTAATTGGAAGGTTGATCTTAGAACCGATCTGCAATGCTACAGCAGGCTGCTGCACCTTATTGCACATTATGAATTAGGCAATTATGATCTTATGGAATATCTTATAAAATCTGTGTATCGCTTTATGGCAAAAATGGAAAACCTGAGCATTGTTGAAGAAGAAATATTTGCATTTTTAAGAATATCATTTCATACATCTCCTGCCAATATAAAACCAGAATTAAATAAACTGCTTATCAAATTAAAAGAGCATGAGCATGATCGTTTTGAAACAAGGGCATTTTTATACCTGGATATTATTTCATGGCTTGAAAGCAAAATAGAGAACATTCCTGTGCAGCAGGTTATCAGAAATAAATTTTTAGAAAGAAAGAAACGGGCTTAATATTTCGTAAACGCTGAATCGTGAGATATTGACTATAGCCGTTGAACATTTACCTTTGCCACCGTCTTAAACAACATACCATTTGCTTTCATCATCTTTAGCATATGACAAACCGTTGCTCATTACATGAATTTCCTTTCCATTTTTTGTATCGAAAAAATTCTTTTGTTCATAAACCCTTACACCATTATTCTCTCTTGTTAAATAAATTTTCAATGCACTTAAAGCAGGCGGAACCTCGTGCAACCATTGTTCCTCATTTTCTTTTACAAATGCCTGGCTCATTTATTTTATTAATTGGTTTAAAAAGTTTGTTTGCCTTCACTATTGCAGGGATAGGATTTAAAGAATAAATAACATGCCGGCCTAGTGAACAAAGCAATTAATGCTGGCCTTTTGAAGAATCACCAGACATGATTTTAGCAGAATCTCCGGAGGCATTTCTCATTATATCACCGGCGTGATCGTGTGGGGGCGTTCCCATATTATTACCCGGCATAGAAGCAGGCTTCACTGCCGGATGTCCCTGGCCATGATGGCATGTATAGCATGTTACAGCCTGTATTGATTGACCTGATTGCATTTGATCTTCTTTATTCTCATCTTTAAAATACTTCTTGTTAAGTTTAGCAGTCATCCGCATCATAAAACGTGCTGTGCCTTTATTTGGATTAGCATCGCTTGCAAAATCTGATACTTTCCCTGATTCATTTTTTACATGACAGAACGTGCATCTTTCGCCAAGCGACGCAGCAAAAAAATGCATCGTACTATCTAAGTCTTTTTTGCTGATATTCTTTTTTAATACTTTTAAATTTTTATAGGTGGGCTCGTCTGCAGTAATAAAGGCCAGAGAAGCAATTATAAAACTTATACATGCAGCAAGTATTAACATTGATCTTTTCATAACAATTTCTTTTCTATTGATCAAATATAAAACTTTATACAATTCATTATTGTTATAAAAGCAATACATACATAGAACACTCTTAGTTCAATATTATAATTACTATAACTCCATTAATGTAATTTTGCAGTTAAAGTGATATATGAATATGGAGCTTCATACGGAACCTGTTATCGGATATAAAAGGCTTGCCACTTTAGAAGTAAAAGTTGGAGATGTACTGCTTGGGAATTTTAATCCGATCCGCATACAAACCATGACCACTACCGATACTATGGATACGGCTGCAACAGTAGCGCAAAGTATTCGCTGCATTGAAGCAGGCTCAGAATTAATAAGAATTACCGCACCGAGTAAAAATGAAGCAGAAAATTTACTTAATATCAAAAATGAATTACGCAAAAGAGGCTATACTACACCAATTGTAGCCGATATACATTTTACTCCAAATGCTGCAGAGATCGCTGCAAGAATTGTAGAGAAGGTTCGTGTTAATCCCGGTAACTATGTTGATAAAAAGAAGTTTGAATTGTTAGACTATTCTGATGAAGAATATCGTGACGAGATTGAACGTATAGGGGAAAGGTTTTCGCCTCTTGTAAAGATTTGCAAACAATATGGAACTGCCATGCGCATTGGTACTAATCACGGTTCGTTAAGTGACCGTATTATGAGCCGTTATGGCGATACGCCAATAGGTATGGTAGAGAGTGCAATGGAATTTTTACGCATTGCTGAAAATGAAAATTATTACAACATAGTGCTGAGCATGAAGAGCAGTAATCCTAAAGTAATGATTGAAGCTTACCGCTTGCTGATACAAAATATGCAGGAAGAATTAGGGCATTGCTACCCGCTGCATTTGGGAGTTACCGAAGCAGGTGATGGTGAAGACGGAAGAATAAAATCTGCAATTGGTATTGGAACATTATTGGAAGATGGCATCGGGGATACCATTCGTGTTTCACTCACAGAAGATCCTGAATTTGAGATCCCTGTATGTAAAAATATTATTAAGAGATATGGTTCCCTTCAAACCTCTCTCCAAGAGGGAAGCTTAGCCAATTTACAAAGCCGTGTGGGCAATGGAGGGAATTATCCAATAAAGGATGCGCTAACGCTTAGTCAAACTAAAGAAGAAATTGAATTAAATAGTCCCAAGTCCCTCTCCTTTGGAGAGGGACTTGGGGTGAGGTCATTTGAAATTACTAACATCGGTAACAAACATGTTCCTGTAGTAATTGCTGATATAAGTAAAATAGAAAACATAACACCCGGTGACTTAACGGCCGTTGGTTATACCTACAATGCTGAAACAGATAAATGGCTGATAAGTGATGCCGCCGCGGATTATGTATTCACTGCAAATAAAATTATTAATTTCCCTTTGCCCGGAACTTTAAAAGTTATTACTTATTATAAAACATGGCTGACTGCAACTGATAAAGAAAAATATTTTCCCATTTTTAATGAAGAAAAATATTTGGATGACCATTTAGAAAAATCTTCAATCATGAATTTTGTAATGATGGATTGCTTCTCTCAAAATTATCCTTTATTCAACCTCGCTGCAATTCTTTCAAAAATTAAATACGACAAAACAGTTGTTATCTGTTTAAGTTCTGCCAATAAAAACGCCGTTGAAAGTATCCGCAACATGCTACTTAAACTGGCGGAAGAAAAAATACAAAATCCTGTAGTTATAATTTGTGATAGCAACGATGCAACAATGGATGAAAGCCTTATCCATTATGCTATTGAGACAGGAGCTTTGTTAATTGATGGCTTTGGAAATGGCATTTGCCTTGGTCATCATTTTGCTAATAAAAATGTTGTTGCCGATGTTGCTTTATTGAACTCAATTGCTTTTGGAATATTACAGGCAACACGTACAAGAATTTCGAAAACGGAATATATTAGCTGCCCAAGCTGCGGCAGAACTTTATTTGATCTGCAGGAAACTACGGCAAAAATCAGGGCTGTTACCAATCATTTAAAAGGTGTAAAAATTGCTATCATGGGTTGCATAGTAAATGGCCCCGGTGAAATGGCGGATGCAGACTTTGGATACGTTGGCAGCGGCCCGGGGAAAGTTACTTTATATAAAGGCAAAGAAGTTATAAAGAGATCAGTGCCCGAAGAGATTGCTGTATCAGAATTGATAAATCTTATTAAAGAAAGTGATGCATGGATTGAACAAAGTGAAAAGCAGGAAGTTAAAATTCCAAAAAATAAAATGACTTCTTCTTTAATACAACCCTGAAATTCACTTTTTACTTTTACCTTTTTACTTTTTATTTACACAAATGGAAACAGACTTTTTAGTTATCGGTTCTGGCATTGCAGGGCTTACTTATGCTTTAAAAACAGCGCAGGATTGTCCCGGTAAAACAATAACTATTTTAACCAAGGCAGTTAGTGACGAAACTAATACAAAATATGCCCAGGGCGGCGTTGCGGGTGTTATGGATATGGATAATGATAGTTTTGAAAAACATATAGAAGATACATTGATAGCAGGCGATGGCTTATGTAATCCAAAAATAGTAGAGATAGTTGTAAGGGAAGGTGTTGATAGAATTAGGGAAATAATTGAATGGGGAGCACATTTTGATAAAGACAAACAAGGTGAGTATGCCTTAGGTAAAGAAGGCGGACATAGTGAATTCAGGATTCTCCATCACAAAGATGTTACCGGAAAAGAAATGGAAAGAACACTGTTGGCTGCCATAAGCAGCCAGCAGAACATTAATTTGATCAGTCATTGTTTTGTAGTAGATATAATTACCCAGCATCATTTGGGTTTTTTAATTACAAAATCTACTCCGGATATTGAATGTTATGGTGTATATGTATTGAACATGAAGACGAATAAAATTGAAAAAATACTTTCTAAAATAACGTTGCTGGCAACCGGCGGAAATGGGCAGGTTTACCGTACCACAACTAATCCTTCTATCGCCACTGGAGATGGTGTGGCAATGATGTACAGGGCAAAAGGCCGCATAGAAAACATGGAATTTATTCAGTTTCATCCAACAGCATTGTATGAGGCCGGCGTGGCTGGCCAATCATTTTTAATTACTGAAGCAGTAAGAGGTGATGGTGCAATTCTCAGAAATAATAATGGAGATGCATTTATGGAAAAGTATGATGAAAGAAAAGATCTTGCACCCAGAGATATTGTAGCAAGAGCTATTGATAGTGAAATGAAAATTAATGGTACAGATCATGTTTACCTGGATTGCCGGCACATGGATATGGAGAAATTTATTCACCATTTTCCTAACATATATGAGAAGTGTAAATCACTAGGAATAGATGTTTCTAAACAAATGATACCGGTAGCTCCTGCAGCTCATTATAGTTGCGGAGGTATTAAAACAGATGAATATGGAAGAACCTCTGTTAATAATTTATATGCCTGCGGAGAGTGTGCCAGCACAGGATTACATGGCGCTAACAGGCTTGCAAGTAATTCATTATTAGAAGCAATGGTGTTTGCACATCGGTGTTATAAAGATGCTGTTGGTAAAATAAATGCAATAAGTTTTAATACCGCAATACCTGATTGGAATGCAAAAGGAACTACAGCTCCTAAAGAAATGATCCTTATAACCCAGAGTTTAAAAGAACTGCAATTACTTATGAGTGATTATGTGGGCATAGTAAGAACGAATGTGCGTTTGGCAAGAGCCATGAAGCGGCTTGATCTTTTGCATGAAGAAACTGAAGCATTATACCAAACAACAAATGTTTCTCCACAGCTTTGTGAAGTAAGAAATTTAATTACTGTTGGTTATCTTATTGTAAAAGGAGCGCAGCTGCGGCATGAAAGCCGGGGTTTGCATTTCAATACCGATTATCTTTTTAAGAGTGATCTTGTTCAAAATATAATTTTATAAACTGCTGTTGACTTTCCATATTCTACAATAAGATTTTATCCATATTATCTTTGTGAAATGTATTATGTCATTTATGTTTTATTATATCTTCTCTCGTTGATGCCTTTTAAAATTTTATATCTCTTAAGCGACATAGCTTATTTTTTACTGTATCATATTATTGGCTACCGCAAAGCAATTGTGATGAATAACTTACTTATTGCTTTTCCGCAAAAGACGCTGCAGGAAAGAATTTTAATAAGCAAACAGTTTTATAAAAACCTGGCAGATACATTTATTGAAACCATAAAAATGATAACGCTTTCTGAAAAAGAATTTTTAAAAAGATGTGATGGAAATTTTGAAGTGCTCAGTAATGTAATTGAAAAAGGCAAAAATATTCAGTTGCAGGGCGCTCACCAGTTTAACTGGGAATATGGAAATTGGATACTTGCAATGAAAGTAAATTTACCCGTTGCCTCTGTGTATATGCCAATAAAAAATAAACCTTTAAACAGAATATTTCTTAAGGTAAGAGAAAGGTTTGGAGCAGTATTAGTTGATGCAACTGATTACTCAAAAAATATAAAAAAGGTTTCAAGAAAGCAACATGCTTTAGCTTTGGTTGCTGATCAAAACCCGGGCTGGCCGCCGGGCAGAGTGTACTGGCTCAATTTTTTTAGCAGGCCTGCGCCTTTTTTAATGGGGCCGGAAAAAGGTGCAATGAGAAGTAATAATGCGTTGGTTTTTACCATGTATAAAAAATTAAAACGCGGACATTATTATTTTGAAAATAATATTATTGCAGAAAACGCTGCAGAATGTAAGCCGGGAGAAATAACAAGAAAATTCAGGGATTTTATTCAACAGGCAATTACGCAGGATCCTGCCAGCTTTTTATGGAGCCACAAAAGATGGAAGCATACATACACACCTAAATACGAACATATGTGGATAGATTATGTAAATCCGATAATAGATAACAGTTGAGAATCAATTTAAAATGCTCGCTTCTTTTGTAGTTTTAATATCTTTTCTTTCCTGTATTTCTTTCCAGCCGCCTATTACATTTCTCAGGTTGTGATAGCCTTGTCTTTTAAACAAAGAACATGCAATCACACTTCTGTAGCCGGATGCACAATGAATATATAAATTCTGATTATCTTCAAAATTAGCTATCTGCGCCACATCTTTCATTTCTGATAACGGAATATTGGTTGCATTTTCAATATGGCCATTTGCAAATTCTGTTTCTACTCTTACATCAATTACAATTGAGTTAGGATCAAACTTTAAATCCATTTCCATCTCATCTGCTTCTACATCAATCACCATGTCAATAGCTTCGCCGGCGTTTTTCCATGCTTCAAAACTTTCTTCCAAATAACCTTCTACTTTATCAAATCCAACACGTGCAAGTCGTACAATGGTTTCTTCTTCCTTACCTTTTCCGGTAACTAAAACCATTCGCTGATTAAAAGATAAAATGTTGCCTGCCCACTCTGCAAACCTTCCTTCAAGGCCAATAAAAACTGATCCGGGAATAAAGCCTTGCGTAAAAACAGCCGCTTCTCTTGAATCAAGTATAATTACATCTTCCTTAATTTTGTTTTTAAAATCCGCTATAGATAACGCAGTCATTGCTTTTTTCTTTACTTTCTCCATGCTCTCATAACCTTCTTTATTTATTTTAGCATTGATTGTAAAATAAGCCGGAGGCTCTGCAAGGCCTGATGTGACTGACTCTATAAAGTGTTCCCTGGTTTGCGGCTGTAAGGCATAATTGCTTTTTTTCTGTTCGCCTATTGTGCTAAAAGTATCAGGACCTAAATTTTTGCCGCAACTGCTTCCGGGCCCATGTGCAGGATAAATAATAATATCATCTGCCAAAGGCAAAATTTTATTTTGTATTGTATCATACATTATCGAGGCAAGGTCTTCCTTACTTATTTCGCCTCCGCTCAAATCCGGCCTTCCAACATCCCCAACAAATAATGTATCACCGGTAAAAAGACAATACGCTTTTCCGTTTTCATCTTTTAATAAATAACAGGTTGATTCTAAAGTATGGCCGGGAGTATGAATCGCTTCGATGGTTATATTACCTAAAGAAAATACTTCTCCATCTTTTGCAAGATGAATAGGGAAATTGGTATGTGTATTTGGGCCGTAAACTATTAGTGCATTCGTTTGCTTTGCCAGATCCAGATGCCCGCTTACAAAATCTGCATGAAAGTGCGTTTCAAAAATATATTTGATAATGGCACCTCTATCTTTTGCTAATTGCAAATATGCTTCTGTATCTCTCAGCGGATCAATAATTGCAGCTTCTCCGTTGCTTTCAATAAAATAAGCAGCCTCGCTTAGGCAACTGGTATAAAGTTGTTTGATATACATATATTAAATTACTTGTATCAGTATAAAAAGATGAATTAGAAGATATTGGAGTAACCTTTTGGATTGTATTGCAAAGATAATAAATAAAAAAAACGGATACTTGTACAGCACCCGTTTTAACATTGCAGGAAAATTAACCTACAAGATCTCTTACAAATCTTTCAATTGCTTCAATTCTGGGAAGGTTGATGGTGTAATAAATAAATTTGCCTTCCCTTTGTGTTGCTACAATTCCGGCTTTGCGCAAAATGGCTAAATGTTGTGAGGCCACTGATTGTTCAAGGCGTAGCTTTACGTAAATCTCTGTTACAGTAATTTTGTCTTCATCATGAATGATTTTAAGGATTTGTTGGCGGAGTTTGTGGTTTAACGACCGTAGAATTAAAGAGGCTTTTTTTACATTATGATAATCAATTTGTAAAACTTTGTCAGCATCTTTAACTGCTTCCTGCATATCTGTATTTCTGATAGGCTCGGAAAGTTGCATAATGTTTTTTGTTTTGAGGGTTATTAAATATGCTTATAAAGGTATATTAATAATATGAAGTAAATCAGTATAAAACATATTTCCTTATAAATACTTTCAAAGTTATCGGGATTTACTTTCCTGAGAGCTAAAAAATGGCTTCAAATAAGCGGCGTCTGTAGTAAATAAATTAGAAAATTGTTTGTTACTAAATTTAATTGACGAGCTTTTTGCTAATGCTGATATTGAAATTTTGGTTTCATCAAAAGTCAAATTCCCGTGTGGAGATAAATCTATAAACTTTTTGGCGCCGTTCCCACATAATATAATACTTCTTTTTTGTATTATATCATCAAGATAACCAGGCTCAATAATTACAGAACTTGCCGGTAGAACTTCATTTAACTTATGATCAAATAATGCTGTAAAAACTTCTAACCTTCTTGCATCAATCATCGGGCAATATAAAAAACGTTCAGGTTCGGCATTTTTTTCTATTACAGATAATGCCATTATTTCAAGCGTATTCAAAGTGAGCAAGGGAATTTTTAAGACATAGCATAACCCTTTTGCACTTGCCATTCCTACTCTCAGTCCTGTATATGAGCCCGGTCCCTGCGTAACAGAAACTGCATCAAGCTTTTTGATTGAAATGCCTGTTCGTTGCAACAAATTTTTTATTGCTTCCTGCACAAATGAGGCATGATCCTTTTGATTATTATTGGTAAGAAAATCAATCACTGTTTCATTTTCTGAAATTCCAATAATCGCATTCTCAGTTGCAGTGTTTATATGTAAAAAAACAGGCATTTAATTTTGAATATTGAAAGTTCTAAAAAACTATCAATAATGATTCGTTTATTAAAAGAAAATACTTCAAGGAATTTATTAATCTTAATAAACACTTACTTTTTAAACATTTATTCTACCGTTAAGGAAAAAGTAATCATCTTTGAATTGATCTTGTCAATCACATTTGAATAGCGGAGATCAGGATCACGGTGATGAAGATTAAATAAGCCGTTGCTTAATTTTATTTCAGGAGTTAGTACAAATACAGGAAAATAAAAATGAAAACCCAAACCAAGTTCTACACTCAAATCTGTTTTATTTAATTTGATAAGTTCTTCTGCTTTTCGGGCTCCTGCATTACTTGCAAGGTCATAATCAAACTTAGCACCGGCAATAGTATATACTTTGAAATTATTAATTCTGTCGCTGCTGAATTTAATATGCACAGGAAAACTAAGCGTAATTGATTGCACTTTCTTTTCTACTAAATTAGAATCACCGGTATATTTTTCACTGTACAAAAAAGCTTTTTCTGAAAAAGTAAGATCCAGCGGATGAAGCCGAAGATCAAAGTGATCGCTTACCCGAACATTGACCAGCCATGCAAGATTTACGCCTGCACTGTTTACACTCTCTACTGACATTATACTATCATACTGTAAAAATCTTGGATGATGAGAAAACAAAAAATGCGATTTATTGTAGCCAAGATTGATTCCAAAGTGGTATGGCTTACTATCATGGTCTGCAAGATTTACTACATCTCTTAGCTGTGCAAAAACACAGGAAGAGCAAAAGCTTAAACCAAGAAAGAGTATGATTATTTTTCTCCGCAATAGATGCTGCATATTCCTAAGCTCAATGTTTTGCATGAGGTATTTTTATATCCAAGCTTATTTAAAATAGTTACGAAATTTTCTCTTTCCGGAAACTTTTGCACTGAGTCATTGAGGTATTTATATGCATCTTTATTTTTTGAAATTATAGTGCCGACTTTTGGTGCAATTACTTTTAAATAAAAATTGTAAATGTTTTTTACAAAAGGCATCGTGGGCTTTGTAAACTCTAATATCACCAGCTTTCCGCCGGAGCGTAAAACTCTTTTTATTTCAACTAAACCTTTTTCAAGGTTTTCAAAATTACGAACACCAAAAGCAACAGTAACAGCATCAAACGAATTGTCAGTAAATGATATTGTTTCACTATCTCCTTTTAACAACTCTACATGATCCTGTATGCCAAGCCTGGCTATTTTTTCGTTTCCTATTTGTAACATCTTACTGCTTATATCTATTCCAAATATCTTTTTCGGCTTAAGCATTTTATAGGTAAGAATAGCTACATCTCCCGTACCTGTTGCAACATCTAAAACCGTTGATGGATTAAGCAGCCTCAATTCTTTAATAGCTTTTTTTCTCCATCCTGTATCAATCCCGACACTTAAGAACCGGTTTAAAAAATCGTAACGAAAAGCAATGTCATCAAACATTTGCTCTACTTGCTTCTTCTTGCCATCAGGCGATTGTTTATAGGGAACTATTGTATCATGCTGGTAGGTGGCCATTTGATTGCAAATATAATTGATACCTTATAGATGATAGTTTGCGGATCGCAGTTAATAGTTAAAATTTTGTTGATTGTGAATTAACCATTACAATAGCGGCTGATGTTATTTATAGATTGCCTGTTAACTTGCATCATGCATATCAAACAAGCGCAATACCTGGTGAGCAGCCCGGATTATATAAAATGCCCTGTTGGGGACAGGCCCGAGTATGCCTTTATCGGAAGAAGCAATGTAGGCAAATCATCTCTGATAAATATGCTGTGCGATAATCAAAAGCTTGCTAAAACGTCTAACACTCCGGGTAAAACGCAATTAATAAATCATTTTGAAATAACCAGTATAAAACATCCGGGCAATTTTAATGGGATGAATTGGTACCTGGTTGATCTTCCTGGTTATGGGTTTGCTAAAGTAGCCGCATCAAGCCGCAGAAGATGGCAGCAAATGATAGAAAATTATCTGCGTAAAAGAGAAAATTTAGTGCATGTATTTGTATTGATTGATGCCCGGCATTCACCACAAAAAATTGACCTTGGATTTTTAACTGATCTAAAAAAATGGGACATCCCGTTTTCTTTAATATTCACAAAAGCAGATAAAGAAACACAGGCAATAGTAAATAAAAACGTACAATTATTTTTGAAAGAAATGAGAAAAACATGGCAGTTTCTTCCAGGGCATTTTGTAACCAGCGCCGTAAAGAAAACAGGAAGAGAAAAAATTCTTACGTTTATTGAGGAAATGAATGAAGAAGTAA
>CAXSDW010000022.1:0-22765 GCA_964236235.1 uncultured Chitinophagaceae bacterium | reverse complement strand
CTAACGCTGACCCTTACACCATACATGAATCTACCTTACTGTTTTATAATTCGTTCTGTTGTTCTTTTGCTTTCGCTAATTATTTGCATAACATATATTCCATCTGGCTGGTTACTTATATTTATTTTGTTTAAACCTGTGCTCCCATTGCCTTTCCCGAGTATTCTTCCGCTGATATCTGCTAACAGGTATTGATATTTTTCAAATGAATTTATTAATATCTCATTATGTACAAGCGTAGATACGATAATGGATTTTTCTGTTTCATCGGTTGATTTTAAAACGACCACATTGGAATACTCAATTTCATCAAGCGCTGATGTTATTTTAAGACGGTAATAAACCGGTGACTTTATAAACGGATTATATGTTAAGCTTTTTGCATCCGGAGTAACGTTTGCAAGTGATCCAAAATGAATACCGTCCATTGAATTTTCAAGATGCAGTGATTTAATTAGCTTACCTGATATTATATTCCAGCTTATTTTATGATTGTTCTTATTAACGTTACCTGCTATCCCAATATCTTTTATAAATGCAGCGCCTAACGGAACAAAAGTTCCGGAAATTGTATAGGAGCCAAGACTTCCATAATCACTTGAAAAGCTGTTTCCGGTGCCATCTAAAACAACATAATAGATGCCTGAAGCTAGAACCGTGTCAATGGACACATCGAGTGAAGTATTTGGATCATATACATATATTGGCCGCTTTTGTGCATTTAATAAAGTTATTTTTATATCGAGGTCTGCGCCACTTTCATCAGCACCTACAGAGAAGGGCAGCGCATTTAAATGTAATATTCCATTCTGAGAAAGGTCTATTTCAAAAACATCTTTATCAGTAGTAGTAGAAATAATTCCGTTCACTGAAAAAGATTTATTTGCAATAATAATTTCCTCCGGGTTTACATTAGCATCATCACTGTAATCATCAGCACGGTATGTAAAGCCATTATTTGTTGTAATAATTGTAAGATTATCCTGCATTGCAGCACATCCGCCGGGTGTAGGTCCATTGTTCCATCCTGTAAAATTTTTATAATAGCTGTTGCCCATAATCGGCGCCCAGCCTGACTCTCCGGAGCCAACGCCAGTATTATAGGTATTTGTAAGTACACATGATGTATCATACTTGGACTGATGGTATAATCCCAGCGTGTGGCCACTTTCATGACTGCAACATTCAGCAACCATCTTTGTATTAAAAGGGCCAAGCCTGTCAGCAAAAATAAATCCAGGCGTATCGTCGCCCCAGGTAAATGAGCCTGTATAAGCAACTCCTCCAACGCCTTTGTACCATGCACTTGTAGTAGTAACAATCATCCTTACTCTTTTGGTAATTGGCGCTGCTAAAAAAACCGTTGAATCAGTAGTGATATTGACATTAAAAGGACGGTAATCTTCAGCAACACGATTAAATATTTCTGTTACCTGTGCATCATTCATTCCGGAAGCAGCGCAATCCAAAGGCTTACCTCCATTCCATATTGATGCTGTAACATAATGGCCATCAAAATCAAGAAAAATTGTTGCCGATGCTGTTGGTAAACTGCTTAGTTTTTGTAATGCTAATACAACAGAAGAAGTTAAGAAACACATCAAAACTATAAGAGTAAAAGTTTTTTTCATAGCAGGATTTAAGTGAACATTTGTACCAGAGCGATCATCAATGATCTCCTATAACTTCGTCCATATCTATTTTGTTAAGAAAATAATTTCCGCCTGCATCTTGTTTCAATTCATAGCCATCGGAATATTTTTCATTAATTATTCTGCCAACATAGGTTACAGATTTATCGTCATTTATTCTTTTAGAAATAGCGAACATCGTCCCGTTTAAAAGAGCTGATTTAATAAGAAAGCTTTTTAAGTTATCGTATCGCTGTACTGATGAGACTATGGTGCCGCTAAAATTGAAATTGCCCGGAAGCGATATTTGATAAATACTTCCTTTTGTTTTAGTAAATATTTTTTCAAGTTCCTCTTTAGGATAAGTGATCTTATTATCAACCCTGGCAAATAATTTTGGTCTAACAAAAGTTTTTTGCGCATTTGAACTGCAGGTAATTACAAGTAATAGTAAAAGCAGGCGTGCCTTTAAGTAAGCTTTCATAGCTTGAATTTTAATTTCAAAACAGAGGACTTAACTTAAACGCAACTAATGGTAATTAATTATATGTATGGGGAAAAAATTTATTCCTGTATAAATCAAGAGAGAATTGCGGTGTGCAGGTAATTGTGAACAGTATAAAACAGGCAAGTAATTTTTGCTGATTTAAAAAATGGAGAAGTGTATGATTAGAATTTAATTGGAAAAGAATATTAAATGGAATTGGTTAAATTATGGGCAGTTAATATTGGCCGGTGCTTAACAAAACCAGTGTACAGGCTTCCATAGTTTTAATTCCTTTTAAAGAAGCTAATTCCTTTAGCTCATCATTTTCTGCGCCCGGGTTAAAGATGATACGCTTTGGCTGCAGCGATAAAATATAATCGTAGTAAGGTTTTTGATTTTCAGGATTTAAATAAAGTGTCACAGTATCTACATCGGTTAAGGGCAATTGATCTGTGGTAATTTCTATATCACCAGCTTTGCTTTTTTTTCTTCCGATTGCAACTACAGGATGATTTTTTGAAACTAACTTATTTACAGCAAGAAAGCTGTATCGCTGTGGGTTTGCTGATGCACCTAACACTAATGTTTTTTTCTGTGTCATAAACAAAATTAATTTAAAAATCTTGCCTTTAAGTCTTTAGATGGCAGCATACATTCATCCTGCCTGCCAAACCATCTATAACGGTTTTTTGCAATTAATTTATAAACACCATCTCTTAGAAATTTTGGTATAATTATAAAGCAATAAAGCAGTGGCCACAAGCCTTTCAGCCTTCGTGCTACACGCAGAGCAGCACCTGATCTTGTATATACTTTATCATTTTCAATCAATACAAATGAATTAAAATCAGTAAAAGGAAGATCATGCTTTACAAGAAGATGTTTACCTGTACCAGATTGTAGAGATGCAAAACTAAATTGATTTTTATCATCTCTTTTTATAATAAATTGTACAGCACCATTACACAAATTACATACACCATCAAATAATATTATGGATTTAGTATTCACTGCACAAAGGTACTAAAACGATTTACCATGAGTTGAGCGGATAAGTTTCCGGATAAAAAAAGGAAAATATTTTATAATGCTGATAAAATAATTTGTTATCCATTTCTTACCAAACAGACTTTGAATCAACCTGCCATCTCGTAATCGTTTTGAGAATTCCTTATTCCATTTTGTTGCATATTGATTCTCCATCGTTGCCCTTGTAATATTATTTTTTAGAAAGGCATCAACACATTCAAAAGCAATCTTGCTTCCATGCAAAGCCATGCTCATGCCGTTTCCGCAAAGAGGTGTTATCATTCCCGATGCATCGCCAATCATCAAAATATGATTTTCTATTTGTGATTTTTTATCAAAACTTATTTGAGAAATTGTAACAGGAGATTGATATAGAAATTCCGATTCGGAAAATATTCTTTTAAGAAATGGGTTTTGCTGCAACACATTTTTTTCCATTATTGAAATAGAATTATTGCTGGATTTTAAATTTCCGGCAGTAGTTAAATAGCACAGGCAATATTTGTCTTCTTCAATTTTTGAGATACCACAATAACCATTTTTAAAATTATGTAAAGCAATCGTATCAATTAAATGCACGCCTTTAATATGATACTTTACACCGATATAATTATTAAGCTTATTCGGCTTTTGTTTTACAAAATTTCTCGACCATTTAACATCAAGATTACTTCGCTTGCCAAAAGTACCTGCTGCGATCTTACATTGAATTTTAAGAGAAGAAGTTGAAACTGTAAACAAATGATTTTCAAAACGGACATCATTTACCTTTGTTTCTTCTAAAATTTTTACTCCGTTTTGCCTTGCGATTTTAGCGAGTTCATTATCACAATAAAACCTGCTTATACCGAAACCTCCAGGATCAAGAGCGCTTTCAATTTTTTTCCCGTTTGGAGAAGAAACAATTAGTTTTCTTATAAGTGGTAAATTCATCTGGCTTAGCTGTAAGCCAAGCTGCTCAAGAAAATTCCAGCTTTCCAGGCTAATGTATTCACCACACACTTTATGAAATGGATACTTTTCTTTTTCGAATAAAATAACATTATATCCTGCTTTGGAAAGCTGTATTGACAGGGCAAGTCCTGCAAGTCCGCCGCCAATTATGGCTGCATCATATAATGTGTGCTCAGTCATTACCAATAATTAAATACCTGAATGCCCACTTCCACTTTATTGTATAATTGATAATGCCCGATTGTTGTAATATGTGTTTCCATTCCCTTTTTTTAAAACCTCTCAACACAGAAAGCGGGGCATCATTTTTTACAAGATATGATTTTGAAAAAAACTTAGTGCTGATTTTTATAAAATTATATGCTAACGAATGACGATGAAGATCGTTTATAAAAAAGCCAATCTTTGAATTAGCTTTCATCCATTTCATCATCTCAATTAATTCTTCATTTGTAAAATGATGACAGAATAATGAGGAGAAAATAATGTCTGGCTTGTTTGAATTGAAATGGACTTTTTTGTAATCAGATGTTATAAAATTAATATTGTCAATTTCAGTTTTCGCTTTTGCAAATGCTATGCATTCTGCATTGATATCAATGGCTGAAAATTTTGCAGTAATGTTTTTACGCTCACAAAATTTATTGATTGCATTAAGGTTATCGCCGCCGCCACAGCCTATTTCACAGATTGAAACGGTCTCTCTTTTATCTAATAATTTTTTGAAACCGCTTATTGTAATTGGATGCCCGCCAAGATAAGTGTTGATGAAATTTAGCTCTTTCAGGTTTTGTTGTATGTCAGCAAATGGAATATCATCCTGGTCTAATAATTCTTTTTTGTATGAGCGTTTGCTGTAATCAATCATCAGATAAAATAAAAGTCTCCATCGTAAGGCCGGGGCCAAAAGCCGCCCCAAAAATATTGGCTTTTGTTTGTTTATTTTTATTAAGATCTTCCACAATTTCCTTTAAAACAAACAGTATAGTTGGTGAAGACATGTTACCATAATCTTTTAAAATGTTATAGGAATGCTGTAATAACTCCTCTTTAATATTGATGCTTTTTTGAATTGAAGTAAGAATTTTTTTTCCACCCGGATGGATGCACCAATGAGAGATATCTTCTTTTTTTAAGCACGTATGATGCAAGGCATTTTGAACAAGACCATCGAAGTCTTCTTCAATTAACTCAGAAACATAACCGGAAAGTTTCATTAAGAATCCTCTTGAAGATAACTGCCAGCTCATGTCTTTTTTGCCTTTAAAAGAAACCTCTGAATAAAAATCCCTGATGTGTAATCCCTCTAAAACACTATTATCATGGGTAATTAAAACAGCTGCAGCGCCATCGCCAAATAACAAGCTGGAAGTAATATTATCAACGTTGTTATCTTTTTGAAAATGAAGCGTACAAAGCTCTGTGCAAACAATTAAAACCTTTGCATTTTTATTTTCTTTTGCAAACACATCCGCTAATTTTAATGCATGTATGGCTGCATAACATCCCATAAAATTCACAGAAGTTCTGAAAGTATTTTTTGGAAGATTCATTTCTTCCATTATCTGCAAATCCAGGCCAGGAGCGCTCATTCCCGTGCAGCTTACTGTTATTAAATGTGTTATCTCGTCTTTATTTATTTTTTGATCTATACATTTTTCAATTGCATTTACTGAAAGCGGAGAAGCTGCATTGTTGTACCATTTCATTCTTAATTCAAGATCAGGAAATGGCTCAAGATTTTCTGAAGCAGGGTAAAATTTCCAGTCATTTGCCTTCAATCCATAATCAGGAATTACAGAATATCTGGTATTAATAGCGCTTTGATGATACAAAAATTTAAGCTTTCTTTTTTCTACGTCGTTCATTGCAAAAACGTTTTGCATAAACGCTAAAATATTTTCCTGATCATGTTTGTATTGCGGAACTGCTGTTGATATTGAAACTATTTTACTCAATGATATGAAGAATTAATAAAGTTATAAATCCCAGGTTTGTACAGGTTGATGCAAGCAAGTTCATCCGCATTGTATTTGTAAAGTTAGCTTCCTTTATATCTTTCCAGACTCTTTTAAACCAGGTAAAAAAATATACGAGTATGGGCAACATGAAGATTTGTAAAAGTAAAAACCTGTTCCATTCAAGATTCAAAAAGAACTGTAAACCAAGCATGGAAAAAGCTAACAAATATATAACCGCTGTAAAAATAAAAGTTCCCCTGTAACCTAATTTATAACTAATTGTTTGTACACCATCTTTCAAATCATCTTCATGTTGATATATTTGCGTAAGCGGATAAAAGCCGCCAATCAGCAAGCCTGCGCCTATCATGGCTATTACGGGTATATTAGTTGTATGGTTGCTTTCACAGCCGTGATATACCAAGAAAAACGTTACACATCCCTGGAAAATTATTACTGTTAAATATCCTATAACTGCATACTTTTTAAGCCTTATTCCCCTGTAGCTATATGCTCTTGATGCCATAATATATAAAAAAATTCCAATAGCAAAAATCCATGTGATATAAAAGCTGAGCGCCACTGCAATTATATCCATAATAACAGTAACATAAAATAATTGTTTGGTTGGTGGAAGAGGATCTTTTAAACCACCAATACTTCCTGTATCTCTATCCATATAGCTATTGTAACCGTTACTGGCAGGATAAACTAATATGTGCAAAATAATAAAAATTAAAGCTGCATCATGCCAGTTGATTGTATTTACCTGGCTTAACGCAAACCAGTAAACCGGCATCAGGAAAAAAGAGAAATGAAAGCGAAGAAGTTGAAGAGTAGAACGTAATGTTGAATTCACTTCTAAATGTAAATCAAATATTTATTTTATCATTATCCTGTTGAATGAAAAAGAAACTGACTACAAAATTTTTTACCTGGAATTTATTAAACTTTTATTCTACTAATATAAAATCTTATTTCAGACAAGCATTGTCACAGGGTTCTCTAAAAACTTTTTAAAAGTTTGCAGGAAAGATGCGCCTACAGCGCCGTCCACGCTTCTATGATCACAGCTTAGCGTTACTTTCATAAAGTTTGAAACAGCAAATCCTTCTCCTTTTTTAACTACAACTTCTTTTATTTTTCCTACAGCAAGAATGGCGCTGTCAGGTGGATTTATAATGGCAGTAAATTCTTCAACATCCATCATACCAAGGTTAGAAACGGTAAAAGTATTACCTGTAAAATCCTGCGGTTGTATCTTTTTATTTCTTGCTTTATCATAAAGATCTTTTGCATCAGATGCAATTTGAGAAAGTGATTTCTGATCTGCAAAACGAATAACAGGAACAATAAGCCCTTCGGGCAAGGCAATGGCAGAGCCGATATGTATGTGATTGTTTTGACGGATAAAATCTCCCATCCAGCTGCTGTTTACCGCAGGATGCTGGCGAAGCGCCATTGCACTGGCTTTTATCACCATATCATTAAATGAAATTTTTACAGGACTAACTTCGTTTATAGCAGTGCGTGAGCTCATAGCATTGTCCATATTTATTTCCATTGTTAGGAAAAAATGCGGAGCTGTAAAATTGCTTTCGCTCAGGCGACGGGCAATGGTTTTACGCATTTGTGTAAGCGGAACATCAGTATAGCCTTCCTGGCCTGTTTGTGCAAAAGGCTGAACAGGTTTGGCTGGTGCACCCTGTATTTTCTCTTGCGGTTTTGCTGCGGCAGGCTGCGCAGCCGGCACAAATGTGTCAATATCTTTCTTCACAATTCTTCCGCCATCTCCGCTACCATTAACTTTAGAAATATCAATGCCTTTATCTTCGGCTAGTTTCTTTGCTAATGGCGAAGCCTTTATTCTTCCATTAACTTGTGTTCCATTTTTTGATGATTCTTCTGTGGCAACAGGCTGCTGGGACATTTTAGAAGTAGTTATTTCCTGCTCTGCACTCTCTGTTTTTTCCGCATTATTACTTCCTAAAGGAACGTTGCCGGTAACCGCTCCTTTCGCTTCGGCAGCAACAAATGCAGAAACATCAGTACCAGGCTTACCAACAATGGCAATAATATCGTTCACCTTAGCTGCCTTACCAGCTTCTACGCCAATGTATAATAAAGTGCCGTCTTCATACCCAATCACATCCATATTTGCTTTGTCAGTTTCTACTTCCGCTATGGCATCATCAGCTTTTACAACGTCGCCTACTTTTTTATTCCATTGAACAATTTTACCCTCAGTCATTGTATCGCTTAGCAACGGCATCCGTATTACTTTTGCATCAGGCGGCAAAGCGGCTTGCTCTGCATCTTCTCCTTTAGATGAAACTTGTGAAGAATTATTTTCGGGTGAATTGTTCATTTTTTGATCAGCTTTTTCGTCAGCATCCTTTGCTGCATCAGGCTTTGTGCCATTTCCGTCTAAAACGGATTTATAATCTTCGCCTTCTTTACCAACCACTGCAATTACATCATTTACCTTAGCTGCTTTACCGGTTTCCACGCCAATATATAAAAGAGTACCTTCCTCATAGCCCACAACTTCCATTGTCGCCTTATCAGTTTCTACTTCGGCAAGTACATCATCACTCTTTACAGTATCGCCCACTTTTTTATTCCATTGTACAATTTTGCCTTCTGTCATAGTATCACTCAGCAAGGGCATGCGAATAGCTAAAGCCATAAATTATGTAAAATTTTATGTTGAAATAAGGTGGTGAAATTAATGCAAATTGTGTAAATGAAAATCAAGTGTTTCACAACATTTAGCAGGGGTTTTAAACCAATCAATACGTTTTTAAAGACTTCTGATTTTTAAAAGTCCAGGTTCAATTTTAAACGGTCTTTTAATTCTTTTACCAATGGGTACTCTTCAATCATTTTTAGATATTGTTGCTTTGCACTCATGTGCTCGTTGGTTTGCTGCTTGCTGTTTTCATTTTCTACCACAATTACTTTATATATAAGGTAACGATTATTAAAATATGCCTGGAGATGCTCTATTAAAGCAGCTCTTTCATTTTCGATAAACTTCTGCTGGATATTGCTTTCGGTTATTATTTCAATTGTATTTGCGTCTATTATTTTTAATGTTGCAGACTTGAAATTTGAAATACCGGAATGATTATTTTGCTTGCGCAATTTATCAATATATAAGCCCCAGGCAATATACAATTCTTCATCGCATAATTCTTTACGTATACTTATTTCTTTATTCTGATCAATAACCTGCTGCCTGATTTTTACAAGACTGTTGAATTTTGGTAATTTCGGCTGAGCCTCTGTAGTTTTAGGTAAAGGAATGTCAGCATTCGTTGCGATGGTTTCCGGCCGGCTGATTTTTTCTGTTTCAATTATAAGCTTTGCGCCTCCATTTGTACCTGCATCTTCTAAAGTATTGCCTGCTATTTTATGCTTGGTTTTATAGCCTGAACCCTGCGATTTATTTTTTATTTCGATTATTGGAATGGCTTTAAATGCCACCGACTTCACTGTATCAATTTGCTTTTTTTTAGTAATACCATTTTCATTGTTTGTCAATTCAATTGCCTGTTGCAGGTAACAAAGCTTTATAAGAGTAAGCTCAACGTGCAATCTTTTATTACGTGCCTGTTTATAATTTATCTCTGCTTCGTTCAAAACATTTAAAGCGCTGATAAGATATGCAAGCGATATATTATTTGCAGCTTCAATATATCTTGGCTTAAAATCTTCAGGCACTTCCAGCAGGGCCGCCACTTTTGCATCTTTACTTACCAATATATTCCTGATGAATTCAGCAAATCCGTTTATCACCATATCTCCTTCAAAACCTTTACGGTTTATCTCGTCATACATCAATATTGTATCGCTGATGTTTTGCTCCTGCATAGCATTCATCAGTTTAAAATAATAATCTTCATCAAGAATATTCAGGTGCTCTAATGTGTTTGCATAAGTAAGCTGGCTGTTAGTGAAACTTACTATTTTATCAAGAATACTTAAAGCATCTCTCAGGCAACCTTCACTCTTTTGTGCTACCACATGAAGCGCTGCGTTATCAGCTTTTATATTTTCCTTTTCACAAATTTCCTGCAGGTGAAGAACGGTATCCTGGTTGGTTATTCTTTTAAAATCAAATATCTGGCACCTGGAAAGGATGGTTGGTATTATTTTATGTTTTTCTGTTGTGGCCAAAATAAATATGGCATAAGGCGGCGGTTCTTCAAGCGTTTTTAAGAATGCATTAAATGCCGCTGAGCTCAGCATATGAACTTCATCAACAATGTATACTTTGTACCTTCCCGCTTGCGGGGCAAATCTTACCTGGTCAGCTAATGAACGAATATCATCTACAGAATTATTACTTGCCGCATCCAGCTCATGTATATTTAACGACATTCCCTGATCGAATGAAATGCACGACTGGCATACATTACACGCTTCTGTATCATTTGTACGGTTTTCACAATTAATTGTTTTTGCCAAAATTCTTGCACAGGTTGTTTTACCAACGCCACGTGGCCCGCAAAAAAGAAATGCATGAGCTAACTGGTTATTTTTTATTGCATTCTTTAAAGTAATAGTAATATGAGATTGACCTACAACAGTGTTGAAGTTTTGGGGACGATATTTTCTTGCTGATACAATAAAATTTTCCATAAATGAGGAGTTCAAATTTCGGATTTCTAATTGGATATTAGAATATGTTTAACTTCTTAGCCAGTTAATTTTTTAAATTTAAGACATAACATATTGGGCAGTTGCTTATGTGAGAAAATTAATTTACTGATTAAAATATTTAAAAATCATAGTCACGCCGAAACATATTAAATCTTACGCCAACAGAAAACAACGTGGTATTATCATTACCGGCAACATTTTTTATTTTGTAATCTCTTACCAATAAAGAACCTTCAATAAACAGGTTTTCCCTAAGCTCATAAGATAGCTGCAAAGAAGCATTTAAGCAAGTTGCTTTGCTTCCGCTGCCTACATTAAAACCATAATCTCCCGGCCTTGTAGTATAACTTAATAAAGGATCGCTGCCGAAATTAATACCCATGGAATCAAGACCCTGGTAATAATAAATTGCTCTTGCATTTATGTACCATTTAGGCGCCGGCTGATATTTAAGAATGCCAATGTACTCCTGGAAATTTGCGCCAAGCGGATGGGCAAGCGGCTGATTATAATGTGTATAATTCGCAATAGAATCGGAGTGAGAATACGTGTAGGGGCGCACTCTATTCGTTTCAAATTGCAGATCCAGATTTTTTATATTGAATGCATCTACATATTTAATACCTCCCTGTAAGCCAAATTTATTAGCCCAATAACCGTTGTTTTTTGTTATTTGTTTTAAGATAAATTCATCCAACAAAAGCTGTCCGTAAAATTGCAACCTGTGCAGCGCATTTGCCTTAAAATCAATTCCGGCAAGAGCATTATCAGGGCTGCCAACAGTTCCTTCAATATGCCTCAAAAAAATCACCGGGTTCAGGTATTCAAAATCAAAATGGTTTGTTCTGCCGAATATTATTCCTTCAAATAAGCCAACATTAAGCCATTTGGTAACATTCATACTCAGGTGATGCATTGCTGCATATTTTCTGTCCAGCAAAACATCTCCATTTTTTTTAAACCGCGGCATAAGCTCCATAAATAAATTCTGGTAATTTAATTTCCATATTCGGGTATTGATTTTTAAAAACAAATAACTGTTTCCCCAATCACTTAAAAATAAACTGCGGTAGCCATTGCCAATAAAATTTTTATCATACCCAAATTGAAAGTCTATATACTTAGCAGCATTGAAAGTTATATAACCTCTTGCATCAAAATAATCAACACCTGTAGTTTTAAAAGATTTATAAAAACCAACACCCGGAACAGCATTAAACATATTTACCCGGCTTTGAAAAAACTGTGGTCCTCGTTCCTGGTTATCGGTTAAAAAAGTGGAAAACCCAACTCTGCCGGCAATCATTCCTCTTGCCGTTATGCCACGTGTATTTAAAAATGCGGAATGATTGTTGCCGCTCTGAAATCCTTGCTGCAACTGTAATACAGGGTTTACTGCAAGAAAGAAATCCGGTGCGTTTACTTCTAATAAGTTTGGTTTTGTCTGGTAAAAACTTTTTAAAACCGGCTTCCTGCTCATAAAACTTTCCTTTGAACCACTTACCCATTCACTATTGTTCATTAACAAACTATTAAGATTATATTCATCCACTTTAGTAAGATTTAAATCTGTCCACATTTGATATTTATCAATTCCTGTGGCAGAATCAGCATAACCCAAACGGGCGCTATCAAGGTATTCGGTTTGCCTCACTATGGCCTTTCTGCTGTAAGGTTTTAATGTAGAAAAATTAAGATCTGTATTTTGTTCCTGCTTTATTTCCAGCCTGTCAATAAACTGGTATTCTTTTGATCCCTGCATTAAGTAAGTGGTTTGCGAAAAAGAAAGAACCGGGAAAATAAAAACAAACAATCTGACTAAGCATTTGATAATTTGCATTGGATTTTGGTTATAATATTAATTAATTTCAGCCTATGCAAAACTACCTTTTTAAAAATATAACCGTTGTAAATGAAGGTAGAATTTATGTGTCTGATATTTTAATAAAAAAAGGAAGAATAGAAAGAATTGATCCGGGTATATCAGTAAGGGAAAGAGTAACCGAAATAAATTTGGAAGGTAAATATATTTTGCCCGGCGTTATTGATGACCAGGTTCATTTTAGAGAGCCGGGCTTAACACATAAAGCTACCATTTATTCTGAGAGCAAAGCCGCTGTGGCAGGTGGTGTTACCAGCTTTATGGAAATGCCAAACACAATCCCAAACACTTTGACGGAGCTGCTTTTGGAAGAAAAGTTTTTGATTGCTTCTAACACTTCGCTTGCAAATTATTCTTTTTACATGGGCGTAAGTAATGATAATGCAGATGATGTGCTGCAAATGAATAATAGAAAAAACGAACTATGTGGCGTAAAAATTTTTATGGGCTCAAGCACCGGTAATATGCTGGTAAATAATGAAGCAACGTTGAACAAAATATTTAGAAACAGCGAACTATTAATAGCTACTCATTGTGAAGATGAAAATATAATAAAAGCAAATTATGAAAAACTAAAGATTGAAAAAGGAGAATTATCTCCTGCTGATCATCCTTTAATCAGGGATGTGAATGCATGTTATCAATCATCCTCTTCAGCAATTGCTCTTGCTAAAAAATACAACAGCCGCCTGCACATTTTACATATTTCTACAGCAAAAGAATTATCGTTATTTGACAATTCAATTCCTTTGTTACAAAAGAAAATAACCGCAGAAGCTTGCGTACATCATTTACATTTTACTGCTGATGATTATGAAAAATTAGGTTATCTTATTAAATGTAATCCCGCAATAAAATCATCAGAAAATAAAGATGCTCTATGGAAAGCCTTGCTGGATAACCGTTTGGATGTAATAGCCACCGATCATGCACCACATACATTAGAAGAAAAGGGAGTTGCTGCTTTGTCTCCTTTGGATTCTTCTCCCTCTTCTTTGGAGAGGGCAGGGGTGAGGTCTTACGAAAAAGCACATGCAGGTTTACCACTTGTACAACACTCATTGCTGTTGATGATTGATTATTATAAACAAGGGAAAATATCTTTAGAAAAAATTGCAGAAAAGATGAGCCATGCTGTTGCTGATTGTTTTAAAATAGCCGATCGTGGTTATATCAGGGAAGGATATTTTGCTGACCTTGTTGTAGTTGATCTTACAGATAAAACAACTGTAAACAAGGGGAATATTTTATACAAATGCGAATGGAGCCCTTTAGAAGGCCAAACATTTCCTGCTGCTATCAGCTATACTTTTGTAAACGGAAATTGTGTATTTGAAAAAGGAAACTTTGATGAATCAACAAGAGGAGCAAGGCTTTCTTTCAAAAATTAAATATTTTTTAAAGTAATAAATTGCTTGTTAATAGAATACTATGGAACTGGATAAAACCACATTAAATGATTTGTCGATTTTTAGCTCGGACGATGGAGTTTCTATTTTTGAGAAAATTGATTTCACACGCACTGCCGGCGGCAGGGATACATTAAAACATACTTTAAGTAAAACACTTTACTCAATTGAAGAAATCAAAGGCATTCAGCAAACACTTCAGTTGATTATAAAAAATAAAAATTCATGGCCTCAGATCATTAACAATGGAACATTGATGGTAATCGAAAAATTTTATGAAAGCAATATAGACAGGATTCCGCATACTGCTTCTGCGGCCACTGCTTATTCTTATAAGATATTTCATGGGCCTGATTATTCTCTTGTAAAATATTCTACAAGCCATTGCTTTGATTTTATAAAAGGCATTCAAACGATAATCAATAATTTACTGACTGACACGGCTCCTGCGCCTTTAAAGAAATTACTGACCAGGGCAGCAGGTATTATAGATCAGCAGCAGTTTAAAATCATGGCAAAAAAACGTAAGCCTGATGATCTTACCATTACTGAAATGCTTCAACTGGCTTACTTTCTTCTGTATCATTATAAGCAAAATATTTTTGATTTAATAAATATTTATTACCAGCTTGATGCCTGGTATAGCATGGCGGCTGCTATCGAAAAATATAGTCTTGTCTTCCCTGATTTTATTGAGCAGCAACAGCCTGTAATTAAGGCCAATCAATTATATCACATCCTTTTACCAGCGCCTGTAGGGTATGATATTATATTAGATCCCGAAAATAATTTTATCTTTTTAACCGGCGCTAACATGGCAGGAAAAAGCACTTTTATTAAGTCTGTTGGTGCCGCTGTTTTCCTTGCACATACGGGCATGGGCGTACCGGCGCAGGCAATGGAACTTACTCTATTTTACGGCTTGTTAAGCAATATAAATGTGGCCGATAATATTGCAAAAGGTGAAAGTTATTTTTACAATGAAGTGCAACGAATAAAAAATACCATCATCAAAATAAATGACGGGAGAAAATGGCTTATACTTATTGATGAGCTTTTTAAAGGAACAAATGTGCAGGATGCCATGAAATGCAGTACAACTGTGATTGAAGGACTGATAAAAATCAGAAACTCATTGTTTATTCTCTCTACACATTTATATGAAATTGCAGATGAGTTAAAACCTTATCCAAATATTGCCTTCAAGTACTTTGAAACTATGATAGACAAAGAGCAATTTAAATTCAATTACCAGCTTAAAGACGGAACAAGTAATGACAGGTTGGGCTATTTGATTTTAAAAAGAGAAAATGTAATCGAGCTGCTGGAGAACCTTTGAAATCGGCTGTTATAATTTGTTATAACTTATGTATCTTCATAAAAATAACTTGTATGGAAACTATTAAGCTTAAAGTAAGAAAAATAGGGAATTCTAAAGGGATTGTAATTCCTCAAAAATATCTTAAGATAGTTGAAGGAGATAAAGAAGAAATTGAAGTAGAAGTAGATGAAAAAGGCATTTTGTTAAAAAAACACAATGAAGTACCACGTAAAGGTTGGGCAAAGGCTTTTAAAAGAATGGCAAAGAATGGTGATGATAAATTGCTTATGCCGGATGTTTTTGAAGATGAAACTTTTGAAGAATGGAAATGAAACAATATGATGTCTATTGGGTAACATTAGATCCAACTGCAGGGAAAGAGATGAAGAAAACAAGACCATGTGTTATTATTTCTCCTGGTGAAATGAATCAATATATAGGAACTATCATAATTGCACCATGCACTTCAACAATCAGATTATATCCTTCACGCATTAAATTTGAACTAAATGGTAAACCCTCCACAATTGCTCTTGATCAAATTAAAACAATTGATAAAAGTAGATTAAAAAATAAAATATTTCATCTTGAGTTGGAAACAATTAAACAAATAAAGCAAACAATAGTAGAAGTATTTTGCCAGTAACTCAATATGATTAATTGATCCATTTGAAGAGAGTGTATGAAATACAAAATATTTATTTCTAATTCAGCCCATGCTTGTTAAAACTTTTGGTAGTGCAGTTTATGGCGTTGAAGCAATTACGATAACAGTAGAAGTGAATGTAAGCAGCGGCAAATTTACATCCATTGTAGGCCTTGCTGATAATGCTGTAAAGGAAAGTTTGGAGAGAATGGAAAGCGCTATAAAAACAAATAGCTATCATTTTCCAAGAACAAAAGTTGTTGTAAATCTTGCGCCTGCGGATATAAAAAAGAGTGGCACTGCCTTCGATCTTCCCATAGCTATTGGCACTCTGGCAGCATCTGAACAATTAGAAAATTATGAAGCTCTTGATAAGTATGTGATTATGGGTGAGCTTAGTTTGGATGGAACTATCAGGGCAATAAAAGGCGCACTGCCTATCGCCATCCAGGCACGTAAAGAGAATTTTAAAGGACTTATTCTACCAAATGTAAATGCCAGGGAAGCCGGGATGGTTAACAATTTAAATGTTTATGGCGTAAGTCATTTGCAGGAAGTGATTGATTTTTTTTCCAACGGTGAACAAGGGCTTAAGCCGACAATTGTAAATACAAGAGAAGAATTTGCCAAGGCTCAAAGTGATTATGAAATTGATTTTTGTGATGTAAAAGGTCAGGAAAATATTAAAAGAGCTTTGGAGATTGCAGCAGCGGGAGGTCACAATGCAATTTTGATTGGTCCGCCAGGTGCCGGCAAAACCATGCTGGCAAAGCGTTTGCCAACTATACTTCCGCCGCTTACTTTACAGGAAGCATTAGAAACCACCAAAATATACAGTGTTGCAGGCAAACTTCCGGAAAATGCAACACTCATTTCAAATCGTCCTTTTCGTTCACCTCATCATACTATTTCAGATGCAGGTTTGGTTGGCGGCGGCGGCATTCCTCAGCCAGGAGAAATTTCTTTGGCGCACAATGGAGTTTTATTTTTAGATGAGTTGCCTGAATTTAAAAGGACTGTACTTGAAGTAATGAGGCAGCCGATGGAAGAAAGAAAAATTATTATTTCCAGGGCAAAAGTTGCATTGGAATTTCCTGCAAGCTTTATGCTGATTGCTTCTATGAATCCGTGTCCGTGCGGATATTTTAATCATCCTGAAAAAGAATGCACATGTCCGCCTGGTGCGGTTCAAAAATACCTTAATAAAATTTCGGGGCCTTTATTAGACCGTATTGATCTTCATGTAGAAGTTACACCTGTTGCCTTCAGCGAATTATCATCTACCCGGAAATATGAAAAAAGTGAAAGTATAAGACAGAGGGTAATTAAGGCAACAGAAAAGCAGGCCGAAAGATTTAAGGATAATCCCGGCATCTACAGCAATGCTCAAATGAGCAGTAAAAAACTTAAAGAAATATGTGTTATCACAGCGGCTGGTTCTAACTTATTAAAAGTTGCAATGGAAAAATTAAATCTTTCTGCAAGAGCATATGACAGAATTTTAAAAGTAAGCCGCACGATAGCGGACCTTGCAGCAAGTGATGATATTAAAGTGGAACATTTAGCTGAAGCCATTCAATACAGAAGCCTTGACAGGGAAGGCTGGGCAGGGTAAAAGCTGTTCAGCGCTAATTATTTTTTATAAACTCCAGGTATGGCATTACTGCTTTATCAAAGCTAAAATGTTTTGCTGCAGTTATTGCATTTGCTACATATTCAGCATAATTATTCCTTATTATTTGTATGGCTTCATTTATTTTTTCCGGCTTTAGATGAGAAATCAGCACGCCACATTTAAACTGGTTTACAAAATTGAAACCAATAATATCACTGCAAACAACAGGAACGCCGGCGGCAAGATATTTAAATAGCTTGCCGGAAGGAGCAGACTTATAATTGAAATGGTTGATCCATTTTATTTCAAAATTATAAAAGCAAAAGCCTATTTCAAATTGAGAAAAATAATTTACAAGCTCAACATTTTCAATATATTTTTCGTTGATAATTAAACGGTTTTCTGCCAAAAGATCTTTGTATAGTTCATTAATTTTTTTACGGTCAAACGCAGGCACAGCGCCATTTATGGTTAATGTTTCATTTTTAAAAATCCTTAAATAATTGAGGCAATGATACAAGCCAAACGGATCCCACGCTGTGCCCCCATATAGTAATCCTTTTCTCCCGGCGATGATATTAACCTCTTTAAAAACCGGTGCATTTTGAATAAAGAACACCTTAAACATTTTGTGTTTAAACAAGTAATCAAGCCGCTCTTTACTTTGAATGATTACACAATTAATTAAAGTTGTATCAATTAAAGGCAACAGGTTTTCTCCTGTTCCAATTTCTAAAGAAATAAAATCTACTCTTTGTTTTAATAAAGAACAATAAAATAAATTCTTAATATCAACAGCAAGAATGCGTTTGTATTTATTGTTTTGCAATAGATTCTTTAACATCAGAAATCTATAATAATATTCCCTGAATTTTATTTTATTACCTTTTAATAGCCTTGCTTCTTTATTTTTTAAAGCGATGAGAGCAAAATAAATTTTGTAAACAAAGGTTGGTTTCTTTTTTATGCATTCATAATATATCACATTTTTCCCGATTAGTTTTTTGCCATCAAACTTTTTAGAAGTTTCTGCAACAATTGTAACATCGTAATCCCTGATTAATAAATCATACAATTGATTTATTGTAGGAGAATAAGCAAGATGCCAGCCATCAAAAAGAATCAATATTTTTTCCAAGGGATCAACATTTAATATTATTTGTTCTGCAAATTTTTCTGATTTCATTTAACTGGCTTAAATAAGATTTTTTCCTAAAGGAAAAAATCTTATTTCTGTTAAGCAGCAAAAATTTAAGCAGCTTAATCCGGTTAATCTTGCCAGGGTCTTTATATAACTCATAGAGTTTATCAAAAAAAATTATTTCCGGATTTCCGGCAAAGTCTTTCATACACTTTATCCATTGCAGCTTTTCAAGATAATCAACATACCTTTTATTTTTATCTCTTGCAATTGCTTTTTCAGATAGCGTGATGGTTTGTGTAGCAACATGCTGGCGATATAAGGTAAGAGGTTCAGCTAAATATTTAATCCTGCTAACACAAGCGGCCGTAAACCCAAGCCAGATATCATGCTTTGCACCATGCGGTACAGGCAATGCATAATCTATTAAATTTTTATTCATCAGTATTGTATGTCCCCACACACAATTACTCCAAACATAACCTGGAAGTATATTGCAATTATATAATCTGCGAATATCAGAAATTCTCTTTCCTAAATAGTTGTCATGTTCATCAATCAATTCAGAATCGGAAAACAATAGCAATGCATCGTCAATATTATTTAACATCACTTCTATTTTATTTGGTTTCCATATGTCATCCTGATCGCAAAGAGCAATAAATTCCCCGCTGCAAAGACTTATAGCTTTCTCAAAATTTTTTATATAGCCAAGATTTTTTTCATTATAGATTGTTCTCAAACGTAAGTCAGTATAGCTTTTAAGAATCTTTATTGTATCATCTTGCGATGCATCATCACATACAATAATTTGCATGTTAGCATAAGTCTGTTGCAGCAGTGAATCAATTTGCTTTCTCAAAAACCGCTCGCCGTTATATGTACACAAAGCAATTGAAACTAATGGTTTACTCATCTTATAGTTATTGTGAAAGCACGCTTTTATATACATCAAGATATTGAACCGCAATTTTATCCCAATCAAACTTTGCCGCTTGTGCCTTTATCTTTTGTGTGGGCATTGTGTTGTAATATTCCTGCATTCCATCATTAAAAATCTGCCGCATATATTCAGGATCAAAATTTTTAAAATACCATGCCGCATCTCCGCCAATTTCCGGCAGTGAGGTTTTGTCTGAAATAAAAACGGGTTTACCAAAATGCATAGCTTCCAATACCGGTAATCCAAAACCTTCAGCTATCGAAGGAAAACAAAAAGCTTCGCAATTTTTGTACAACCAATATTTTTGATTTTCTGAAACAGGTCCTATTAATTTAACCCTGCCGGTAACACCATATTTATTGGCTTCATTAATTATTTTATCACCATAACCAAAAGTGTTTGTACCTGCAATTATTAATTCATAATTATTATTCACTAACAATGCAGGCAACACATGAAAATTTTTGCGTGGCTGAACAAGTCCGATAGAAAATATGTATTTTTTTTCAGGCTTGTAAGCAGGCTCTTCCCACTCAGAAAATTCAGGAACATTACAGCCGTTATATATCACTGTAATTTTTCTATTCCCAAATTCAATAAATTGCTTTGCATGCGCTACTACAAATTTTGATATAGCAGTTATATGATGCGCCCTGTTAACCCTTTGCTGAATGTTTTGTAACAATCTTTTATTTCGTTTTACATTTTGCTTTTCTTCAATTAAAAAATTTAAATCATGTAACGTAAATACATTTTTGGTACGATCATTAAATGGATGATACCACGATATTTGATTTGTAACATGCCACAGATCGAACTGTCTGGTGTTAAACATAAAAAATTTATCAAAGGAATGATGTGCTTTGTATTTAACGGCTTTACCAAAAATTCCAAAGTTCTTTTTGCCAAGATAAAAATTAAGGTCAAGATTATCCTCAAATTGGTGCCTGGCAAGGCTTTTTCCAAGGCTATATGAAAAAGTATATAAACCGTTATATGGGTTTTTATCAAGCCTGTTCATGTCAACAAGGATCTTTTTCATGTAAGCAAATTACTAAATGAGGACGGCAGTAGTAAAAAACAGATTTGCTATAACAAACTTTACAAAAAAAATATTCTCTTAAATTTGCCCCATGAAATTATTAGTATCTTATTTAAAGCCTTACAAATGGCTTATTATTTTAGCGCTTGGATTGGCTGCAATCAACCAGATATTCTCTTTACTTGATCCGCTGATATTCGGTAAACTATTCGATAAATATGCCACACACCCTTTTGAAATAGGGCACTATGATAGCCATAAAAAATTTATAAAAACGGCTGACAGAACTGAACATGATTTTATATGGGGAGTAATGGGATACTTAGGCCTGCTTATAAGCGTGGCAATGATATCAAGGATTGCAAAGGCCTTCCAGGATTATTTTGGAAACGTGATAGTGCAAAAATTCGGTGCAAAATTATTTACTGAAGGTCTAAAACATTCAATGAAATTACCTTACCAGGATTTTGAAGATCAGCGCAGCGGTGAAACATTGTCTATTTTAACTAAAGTAAGAGCCGATACCGAAAAATTTATTGTTTCATTTATTAATGTATTGTTTGGTATTCTTGTAGGCATCATCTTCGTAACTGCTTATTCCTTTTCATTACACTGGTCAATAATGCCGGTGTATATATTGGGCATTGTTTTATTGGCTGTGCTAACAAGTGTGCTAAGCCGCAAAATAAAACATATCCAAAAAAGTATTGTAAAAGAAACTACATCACTTGCCGGAACTACTACCGAATCGCTTAGAAATATTGAGCTGGTGAAAAGTCTCGGGCTTACAGAACAGGAAGTAAAGAGGCTCAATAATAATACTTATAAAATTTTAGGATTAGAATTAAAAAAGGTAAAAAGCATACGCAGCCTTAGTTTCATCCAGGGTACGTTTGTAAATCTTCTTCGCCAGCTTATTATGTTTATGTTGCTATGGCTGGTATTTAGAAGCGTAATCACCCCGGGCCAGGTAATGACACTTACTTTTTATTCGTTCTTTATTTTTGGTCCTCTGCAGGAGATAGGAAATATAATTATTTCTTACCGGGAAGCCGAAGCATCGTTAAATAATTTTCACAACCTGATGATCAAAGCGCCGGAGCTTAAGCCAGACTCTCCTACTGCTTTTGGCAACATTGAGACTTTGGAATTTGTTAATGTAAGATTTAAACATCAAACGGCCCAGCAGCATGCATTACTCAATATAAGTTTTAAAGTACGCAGTGGCGAAACTGTTGCCTTTGTTGGGCCTTCAGGCTCCGGTAAAACTACTTTGGTAAAACTATTAGTTGGCTTATACAGGCCGGAAGAAGGTAAGATTTTGTACAATAATGTTGATGGAAAAAATATTGACTTTGATACATTGCGTACACAAATAGGCTTTGTAACACAGGATACACAATTATTTGCCGGCACAATAAAAGAGAATTTATTATTCGTAAACCCGTCAGCAACTGACGAAGAAGTGATAGATGTGCTTCACAAAGCATCGTGCAATAGTTTATTAGCAAGGGCTGATAAAGGATTAGATACATTGATCGGTGAAGGAGGAATAAAGATTTCCGGTGGAGAAAAGCAACGGCTTTCTATTGCGAGGGCTTTACTTCGTCATCCGCATTTGCTCATATTTGATGAAGCTACATCGTCGTTAGATTCATTAACAGAGGAAGAAATCACCAATACTATTAAAGAAGTTTCTTCACAACGGGAACAAATAACTATCCTGATTGCACATCGCCTGAGCACTATTATGCATGCTGATAGAATTTATGTTTTAGAAAAGGGAGAAGTGGTAGAAACCGGTACCCATGAGGCTCTTGTAAATAAAATGGGATTATATTATGCCATGTGGCGGCAACAAATCGGTGAAAGAAAAAAGCTTGGCGAACAGCCAAAAGCAGCAGTGTTGGTTTAATAAAAATTGATTAGATTGACAGTTGATAGTTCAGCAGATGTTATGTTAAATTTATAATAATGACTGAAGATAGAAAACCAACACCAAATGTTTTATGGAGCATATTTACAATGCGATGCCC
>CAXSDW010000021.1:0-38663 GCA_964236235.1 uncultured Chitinophagaceae bacterium | reverse complement strand
GGTTCTGGCTTTGGGGCAATGGCAATAATAGTAGCTGCCGAACATAAGTGGATAACACGGGAACAAGCAGTTGACCGCTTGTTAAAAATTGTAAGTTTCCTGGGGAAAGCAGATCGTTACCGCGGCGCCTTCCCGCATTTTTTAAATGGAGAAACAGGTAAAACAATTGTATTCAGTGCTCCATACAGTTCAAAAGATGATGGTGCAGATCTGGTTGAAACTTCTTTTCTTATGCAAGGGCTTTTATGTGTAAGACAGTATTTTGATCAGGAGAATTTAAAAGAAAAAGAATTACGCAATCGCATCACATGGATATGGAATGATATTGAATGGAACTGGTTTACACGCGGAGGTTTAAATGTATTATACTGGCACTGGAGCCCGGTAAATGAGTGGGCAGTAAATAACGATATCAGGGGTTGGAATGAATGTTTGATAACTTATGTTCTTGCAGCTTCATCTCTTAATTACTCAATATCATCTTCAGTATATAACCGTGGCTATACCAACGGATTAAACTTTAAAAACCAACGTGAATATTACGGAATTAAATTGCCTCTGGGAGATGATTATGGAGGTCCCTTATTTTTTTCACAATATTCATTTTTAGGTCTTGATCCGCGAGGCTTAAAAGACCGTTACGCAGATTACTGGATACAAAATGTAAATCATACTTTAATAAACCGTGAGCATTGTATTCGTAATCCAAATAAGTATAAAGGTTATGGCGCAAATTGCTGGGGCTTAACGGCAAGTGATAGTTACGAAGGTTATGCCGCACATTCGCCAACAGAAGATCTTGGAGTAATTTCGCCTACTGCGGCACTCTCTGCATTTCCTTATACGCCACAATATTCTATGCAGGCGCTTAAACATTTTTATTTTGATCTTGGTGATAAAATATGGAGTGAGTATGGTTTTACAGATGCCTTTTCTGAATCAAAAAACTGGTATGCAAAATCAAACCTTGCTATTGACGAAGGACCGATTGTTGTAATGATCGAAAATTACAGAAGCGGCTTATTGTGGAAATTATTTATGAGTAATCCTGAAATACAAAACGGACTTAAGAAGCTGGGATTTGAAAGCCCATATATAAAGTAGTTGTATTTATTTATAATTTACGACTTTTGAAATTAAGCTATTTAATATTTTGTTACCTATGGTTTTTATTGCCTGTTTTTGCAAATGCACAGGCAGGTGGAACTATAATTAATATCACTTTTGGTGATAGTGCAGCAAATCCCGGCCCTCCTTTACCAATAAAAAATACTCAGTTTAATTATTCAGCCGACTCATGCCCGCCACCCGGTAAGTACACAATTACAAACAGCCTTTACAGATGCCCGGCAACAAGAATGTACAGAAGCATTGATAATACTCCTGAAAGTAAAAATGGATACATGATGCTGGTAAATGATACAATAAGCAGCACAAGTAAAATACTCTTTATAGATACACTTAAAGCAGCCCTTTGTCCCGGAACTCAATACCAATTTTCGGCATACTTGCTTAATACTGAGATACCAGGTTATTGCAATACATTCAATATCCACTTTCCTGCATTCACATTTAATATTGAAACTGCTTCAGGGCAAATATTAACCTCCGGCAATACAGGTCCAATGCCTTATGATTATAATCCGCCACCGGGGATGACGCCCAAATTTCATTTTTTTGGCGTAAGCTTTACAATGCCGCCAGGCCTCGATAAAATTATTTTAAAAATTAAGGATGATTCATCAGGTTATACTCCCTGCGGTTATGAATTTGCAATTGATGACATTAAGTTTTCGGCTACAGGGCCAACAGCCAAGATTGCATTTGATGATGATATATATGGAACTGAATTGGTAAAAGCTGTTTGTTTCCAGGATAACAAGGCAGTATCTTTTACAGGAAATATTGTACCCCCGGGCTTTAATAACCCCGCTGTTCAATGGCAGCAGAGCATAGATAATGGAAATACCTGGACAGATATTACAGGCGCAACGGATTATAAGTTTTCTAAAATATTTTCTGTTCCTGACATATTCTTAATCAGGATGCGGGCATCAGAAGCAGACAAAATCGGTAACCCAAATTGCAGCGTAGTTTCCAATACACGTAAGGTTGAGGTAGATGGTTTGCCTTCTGTGCAAAGTGTTTCAAGTAATTCGCCGATATGCGCAGGTTCCAATCTTCAGTTTAATGCGGAAGGTGGCGTAAGTTATATTTGGACTGGCCCCAATGGATTTTATGATGATGTATATTATGCGCATATTTATCATGCAACCCTTGCTGATAGCGGAACTTATTATGTACAAATTAAATCTTACGGAGGATGTGTTGCAACAGGAAGTACTCATGTTACAATACTTGGTAAAGAGGATGTGACCGCAGGGCCGGCACAATCTATATGCAACGGCAATACCGTTCAATTGACAGCTACCGGAGGAACAAATTATGTATGGGCACCGCTTACAGGTCTCTCTGATTCCAAAGTTGCAAACCCAAAGGCTACACCTCAAACTACCACTACATATATTGTAACTGTAACAAATGATTTTGGATGTTCTGATACTGCTTCAGTAAAAATAACTGTATTAAATAAGGTTGCTGTAAAAGCTATAATATCAAGTCCGGGCTTCCTTTGCCGTCCTACAGACAGCGCATTATTTAAAGATATGAGCCTGGGTGAAATTACAAAGTGGAAATGGGATTTTGGAAATGGCTTAGCAAGTTCCTTGCAAAATCCTCCTGTTCAAAATTACTTAATTGGAAGCAATGCAACAGATTATACTGTTCATTTAATAGTAGCCGACAGTGCAGGATGTGCCGATACAACATCTCATATATTAAAAGTAGAAAACAATTGCTACATCGCAGTTGCCACTGCCTTTACACCAAACGGAGATGGCCTGAATGATTACTTGTATCCTTTGAATGCTTACAAAGCAACCAATCTTACATTCAGGGTTTTTAACCGCAATGGAGAATTGGTTTTCCAAACAACAGACTGGACAAAAAAATGGAATGGAAATTTTAAAGGTGAACCTCAAAGCACAAACGTTTTTGTGTGGGAGTTAAGGTACACTGATGCTGCAAATAAAAAAATATTTTTAAAGGGATCAACTGTACTTATAAGATAAAAAATTTCTTTTTAAAGTTTCTTCAAGAGTAAAAAAATAACTTAAAAGCCATGCAAGTAAAAAATTGATGAAACGATTGCTTTTATATAGTTTGATATGTTCTGTAACAGCTCATGCTCAGGAGCATTTGTATGATTACACGTTATTTACTAATAGTCGCATGACCGGTTATTTTTATTTCAGTAAAGTATCTTCTCAATCTCCATCATTTATAAAAAATGTAAACCAAAAATTATCTGTAAGCACAACCATATTTCATACACCAGGCAATGCATTGAAGCTGGAATATCAAAATGGAAAAAAAGGAAATTGGCAGGCAAGTATCTTCAGAGAAAATTTGCGTGGGCAGGATCATTTTAAACCAGTGAAATATTTTTCATTCAGCGTGTACGTTTCATCACCTAGCAACACTTTAAAAAATTTACCTGTGTACCAGCTTATAATGAAAGACAGCAGCCTCTCTGCCAAACAAATATTTACAATAGATAAAAATAATACATGGGAAACTATATATTCACCACTTTCCTTTTTAAAAGAAACCGATTTTAAAAATGCAGACGACATCATTGGTGTTGTATTTTCACAAAATAGTGATGATGGAAATAAACATACAATCTATATAGACGATATAGAATTGGTAGCCTCAAAACAAGGTTCTTCATTTATTGCAAAGCCGCATTTTGTTACCTGTAATGGTTATGCAAAGCATATTGATATTTCATGGCAACCATTTTCTGATGAAGAAGTGAAATATGTAAAAATTTACCGTTCGGAAAATGGAAAAAATTTTATACCTGTCGGAATTCAATCACCACAAATCAACCGCTACGCCGATTTTACAGGAATAACAGGTAAGACATACAGTTATAAAATATCTTTTCTAAATAACCAATATAAAGAAAGCGGACTATCCAACATTGCCACTGCTGCTACAAAAGCAATGACAGATGATGAATTGCTTACAATGGTGCAGGAAGCATGCTTCAGGTATTATTGGGAAGGCAATGAAAATTTAAGTGGATTAGCAAAAGAAAATATTCCCGGCCGCACAAATATGATTGCCGCAGGTGCATCCGGCTTTGGCATCATGGCCTTAATTGTTGGTACAGAAAGAAAGTTCATCACCCGGAAACAATCAGCAGAACGCTTTATTAAAATTGTAAAATTTCTTGAAAAAGCAGAAAAATTTCATGGCGCATTTCCACATTTTATTGACAGCCCATCGGGCAAGGTAGAACCTTTCTTTGGAATGAGAGATGATGGCGGCGACCTTGTCGAAACCTCTTTCTTATTACAAGGATTGCTGGCTGCAAGGGCGTACTTGAATAAAGATAATAATGATGAAAAAACAATCAGGGAAAAGATAACAACAATCTGGCAAAACGTAGAATGGGATTGGTACAGGCGTTATCCTGATAGCAAATATTTATACTGGCACTGGTCACCGGATAAAGCATGGGTCATTAACCACAAGTTAACCGGGTGGAATGAAACAATGATTACTTATTTACTTGCTATCGCCTCTCCCACTCACGGTGTGCCTGCAAGCCTTTATTATAGCGGCTGGGCCAACCAGGATAGTACGGGCCAGCAATACCGAATCAACTGGGGCGGCACATCTGACGGCTCTATGTATACAAATGATAAAACCTATTTTGGAATAAAATTAAACGTTGGCGTTTCCAATGGCGGCCCGCTTTTTTTTATTCATTATTCTTATCTTGGCTATGATCCGCATTTGATCACAGACAGGTACACAAACTATTTTACTAATAACCGCAACATCGCATTGATCAATTATAACTATTGCGTAAAAAACCCAGACAATTACAAAGGATATGGTGATAACTGCTGGGGCGTAACGGCATGTGATGGGCCATTTGATTACGCTGCAGGTGAGCCGGTACCGGGAAGAAATAACGGAACTATTGCCCCTACCGGTGCGGTTAGTTCTTTTCCGTATACACCTGTTGAGTCAATGAAAGCCCTAAAGAATTATTATTATAACTATGGAAAATTTTTGTGGGGCGAATATGGTTTCCGCGATGCATTTAATCTTTCACAAAACTGGTGTTCTCAAATTTATATGGGATTGAACCAGGCACCTATGGTTGTGATGATTGAAAATTACCGAACACGCTTATTGTGGAAATTATTTATGAGCTGTCCTGAAATAAAAAGAGGCATGAAACAACTTGGTTTTCAAAGCCCTAACTTATAAGCAACTAACAACATAGAGATAATTACTTTCATGTATTTTTATAACATAAAATGATTGCTTCTTTTATGAGAAAGTATTTTTTCCTGACTGCTCTTCTGTTTATTTCTTTTCAACCTTTTGCTCAAAAGAGAGATAAAATCTCTTCAAATTCAAACGCAGATAAAACTCTACAAATAGATAAAAACATTTCCGATTCAGCACTCCTTGATCTCGTTCAAAAACAAACCTTCAGATACTTTTGGAATTTTGCTGATCCTGTAAGTGGCATGGCAAGAGAAAGGAGTAATCGTGGCAATGATTATGGAAGCGAAGTGGCCGCCACTGGAGGCACCGGCTTTGGCGTTATGTCAATCATAGTAGCTGTTAATAGAAAATGGATTGCCAGAGATACTGCAGTAAATCATTTATTAAAGCTGGTAAAGTTTCTTGGTAAAAGTGATAAATATCATGGTGTATTTCCTCATTGGTTAAACGGCGCTACAGGTAAAACAATTCCTTTCAGCCCAAAAGATGATGGTGGTGATCTTGTAGAAACATCTTATTTATTTCAGGGACTATTATGTGCCAGGGAGTATTTTAACGCTGATAATGACAAAGAGCAAGAGCTAAGAAATCGCATTACCTGGATGTGGAATGATATTGAATGGAACTGGCATACGCGTGGCGGAATAAGTGTTTTATATTGGCACTGGAGCCCCAATAATGGCTGGAGCATGAATGCTGAAATACGGGGATGGAATGAATGTCTTATTACATATATTCTTGCGGCCTCTTCTCCAAAATATTCCATTGATAAAGAAGTGTACGACCGCGGATGGGCTAACAGTAATCATTATAAAAATGACAGGGAGTATTATGGCATTAAATTGCCATTGGGCTTCGATTATGGCGGCCCGTTATTTTTTGTACACTATTCCTTTTTAGGATTAAATCCAAAAGGTTTAAAAGATGAGAATGCTGATTACTGGACACAAAATGTAAATCATACATTGATAAACCGGGAGCATTGTATCCGGAATCCCAACCATTATAAAGGCTATGGGGCTGATTGCTGGGGCTTAACGGCAAGTGACAGCTATGTTGGCTATGCAGCACATTCACCCACAGAAGATCTTGGTGTGATTTCTCCTACTGCGGCCTTATCTTCTTTTCCTTATACGCCGCCATATTCAATGCAGGCACTCAAACATTTTTACTTTGATCTTGGCGATAAAATATGGGGCGAATATGGTTTTGTTGATGGCTTTAGTGAATCGAAAAACTGGTATGCAAAATCTTATCTTGCTATTGATGAAGGCCCTATTATTGTGATGATTGAAAATTATAGAAGCGGACTCTTGTGGAATTTGTTTATGAATATTCCTGAAGTTCAAAATGGATTAAAGAAGTTAGGATTTGAGAGCCCTTATATAAAATGAATTGGTTTGATAAAACGATTGCTATATTTATTTAAATTATTCTTCGACGGTTTTGCACAGCGCATTTGCATAATTATCTATTATCAAAACAACTTAATTATATGATATAAAATTATTCTGCAACGCTTTACAACAGTTGCTGTAATTTAATAAAAAGATTTATCTTCAAATCAACTTCACTATTTAAAAAACGATTGCAATGCCAGGTGATTCTTCAGGTGTAAATATTAATACCAAAGGTGCAAAACAAAATACATTTGATGCCATTGTTATTGGCTCGGGAATAAGCGGAGGCTGGGCCGCAAAGGAACTATGCGATCATGGATTAAAAACTTTAGTGCTTGAAAGAGGTAGAAATGTTGTGCACAATAAAGATTATCCTACAGCAACATTAAAGCCATGGCAATTTAAGCATCGTGGACAAATGACTGCAAAGTTTATGGAGGAAAATCCGTTGATAACAGAGGCAGCCGGCTTTGATGAATCAACTGCGCATTTTTTTATAAAAGATAAAGACCATCCTTATGTTCAGCAAAAACCTTTTGAATGGATACGCGGTTACCAGGTGGGTGGCAAATCATTGATCTGGGGACGGGCTTGCCCGAGATGGAGTAAATACGAATTTATAAATCCTGCAAAGTATGGTTATGGAATTGAGTGGCCGATAAATTATGAAGAACTTGCGCCCTGGTATTCTTATGCAGAAACATTCGCAGGTATTTGCGGAAACAGAGATGGTATAGAATCAATGCCCGATGGAGAATATCTTCCGCCATTTGAATTTAATTGTGCAGAGAAAGATATCAAACAAAAATTAGAGTCGAAATATAAAGACAGGTTTTTTATACAGGGAAGATGGGCGCAGTTATCTGAGCCCAGGGATATTCATTTGCAACAAGGAAGAGGAAAGTGCCAGGCAAGAGACTTATGTATGCGTGGATGCCCGTTTGGCGCATACTTCAGCTCGGTATCATCTACTTTACCATGGGCAGCAAAAACAGGTAATTTAACTATACGACCTTTCTCTGTTGTGCACTCAATTATATATGATGAACAAAAACAAAAAGCAGCCGGTGTACGGATTATAGATACTAACACAAAAGAAAGTATTGACTATTTTGCCAGGATCATTTTTGTAAATGCATCTGCGCTTAACAGCAATCTTATTTTAATGAACTCAACATCTAACCGTTTCCCTAATGGTTTTGGAAATGATAATGGCTTGCTTGGCAAATATGTTTGTTTCCAGAATTACCGCGGCTCTGTTGGTGGCGATATTGAAGGTTACCTTGATAAATATTATTATGGTCGCAGAACTGCGGAATGCATGGTGCCTAACTTTAGAAATATACATTCCAATGATATGGATTTTGTTGGTGGCTATATGGCATTTACAGGATGCTATCGTACAAATGAAAACGCACAGAACATGCCCGAGCAGATTGGTGGAAGTTTTAAAGATGCTTTATCAGAGGCAGGTCCATGGGGCATGTACATGTATATGCAGGGAGAAACTGTTCCTAAAGCCACTAATTATGTTGCATTAAGTAAAGATAAAAAAGATGAATGGGGAATTCCCCTGCTTATAACCAATGTTGGTTATGACGAAAATGATGAAAAGCTTTTGAAAGATTTTTTAACGCAGAGTACCGAAATGCTCGATGTGTGTGGTGTTAAAAATATTACTCAACATGATAATCATTGGGCACCCGGAAGAGACATACATGAAATGGGCGGCTGCAGAATGGGCAAAGATCCTAAGACATCTTTGCTTAACAAATGGAACCAGTTTCATAATTGTAAAAATGTGTTTGTAACAGATGGCGCCTGTATGACAAGCACAGGAAACCAAAGCCCGTCTATCTTTTATATGGCCTTAACTGCAAGAGCAACAAATTATGCAGCTGAAGAAATGAAGAAGGGAAATTTATAACTAAACCATCATCCATGTTCCGTTATTTCAACACAAATAAATTTCTCTTATTATGTTTTATAATTGTTGTAGTCGCAACTTCTCCTTCCTGCAATTCATCAAAAGATAAAACATCAAATGCTCCTACTTCCGCCACAGAACAAAACAATAATGAATGGATCTCTTTGTTTAATGGTAAAACCACAGCAGGCTGGCACATCTATGGGAAAGATAATGCAGGCTCAGCCTGGAAGGCAGATGACAGTGCATTGTACTTAGATGCATCAGTAAAAAACGATTGGCAAACACAGGGCGGCGGTGATATTGTTAGCAATGATGAATTTGAAAATTTTGATCTTAAGTTAGATTGGAAAATCTCAGAAGGTGGCAATAGTGGTATTATGATTTATGTGCATGAAGACACTTCAAAGTATAAATATTCATGGGAAAGCGGTCCTGAGCTTCAAGTTGCAGATAATGAAAGAAATGAAGATGGCAAAGTATATAAAAGCAGGGCCGGTGATTTGTATGAATTAGTTCCATCAAACTCTCAACAATATGTAAAGCCTGCAGGCCAATGGAATGATGTAGAGATCATTGCTGATAATGGAAAGTTAGATGAATACATGAATGGACAACATGTTTTATCCACTACATTATGGAATAATGAATGGAACAAATCAATTGACAGCACAAAATTTAAAAAGCTACCGGGTTTTGGTACATATAAAAAAGGCAGCATCGCATTGCAGGATCATGGTGCAGATGTTTGGTTTAAAAATATTATAATAAAGAAGCTTTAAAAAAATTTATGGGATTTAAAACAAGCTTCATAGTATATATTTTTTGTTGCATCTCTCTAAACTTAAGTGCTCAATCTCAAAAAACTTATTGCAATCCAATCAACATTGATTATGGTTACACGCCCATCCCAAACTTTAGTGAAGCGGGAAGACACAGAGCCACAGCCGATCCTGCAATGGTTAATTACAAAGGTGATTATTATTTATTCTCAACAAATCAATGGGGATATTGGTGGAGCAGCGATATGCTTAACTGGAAATTTATAGCCAGGAAATTTCTTCGTCCCTGGAATGGAGGCGTATATGACGAACTATGTGCACCGGCTGTTGGCATTATTGGCGATACGATGATCGTTTTTGGTTCAACTTATACAAGAACCTTTACCATCTGGATGAGCACAAATCCAAAAGCGAATGAATGGAAACCATTAGTTGATTCATTTGAAATTGGTGGCTGGGATCCTGCTTTTTTTACTGATGACGACGGAAGATTATACATGTACAATGGCAGCAGCAACCGTTATCCCCTTTATGGCATAGAGCTTAACAGGCATACGTTTCAGCCCATTGGAACAAGAAAGGAAATGTATGCTCTTGAAGACTGGAGATATGGATGGCAACGCTTCGGGGAATATCTTGATAACACATTTCTTGATCCGTTTATTGAAGGTGCATGGATGACAAAACATAACGGAAAATATTATTTACAATATGGCGCACCGGGCACAGAATTTAGTGGTTATGCTGACGGTGTAATTGTTGGAGATAAACCGTTAGAAAATTTTACACCACAACCTGATCCTCTTTCGTGGAAGGCAGGGGGCTTTGCACGTGGTGCAGGCCATGGCTCTACCTTCCAGGATAACTTTAATAACTGGTGGCACATTTCGACAATAGCAATTTCAGTTAAAAATAATTTTGAAAGAAGGCTTGGGATATGGCCTGCCGGATTTGATAAAGATGATGTAATGTACTGCAACACTGCATTTGGTGATTATCCGCATTTCCTCCCCCACCCTTCTTCACAGGCGGAAAAGGGAGATTCTGTTTTAAAGGATAGGGGCTTTTTTACTGGTTGGCTGCTGCTTAATTTTAATAAACCGGTTACCGTTTCTTCTACATTGGGAAACTATAATGCTAACCTCGCGGTGGATGAAAATATTAAAACTTACTGGAGCGCTGCATCCGCAAATAAAGGCGAATGGATACAAAGTGATCTTGGAAATATTAGTACGGTAAACGCCATTCAGATCAATTATGCAGACCAGGATGTTGACTCTTCTTTCCTCGGCAAAACGCTTAATGTATTTCATCAGTATAAAATATTCTCTTCTTTAGATGGAAAAAAATGGACACTGCTTGTTGATAAGAGTAATAATAAAACTGATGTGCCGCATGATTATATTGAATTAAAAAAACCTGTACAAACAAGATTTATAAGACTTGAAAATATTCACATGCCGACAGGCAAATTTGCAATAAGCGGATTGCGTGTTTTTGGAAATGGGAATGGCAGCAAACCTGCATCAGTAAAGGGCTTCATAGTGCTTCGTACAGAAAAAGATAAACGCAGCGCATGGTTGAAATGGATGCAGCAAAATGATGCTTATGCTTATAATATTTATACAGGAGTGGCGCCGGATAAATTATACAATTGCATTATGATTCAAAATGCAAATGAGTATTATTACAAAGGAATGGATAGAGAAAGAACATATTACTTCCAAATAGAAGCCATTAATGAAAATGGCGTTTCAGAAAGAACTAAAGTGATGAAGGTTGAATAATAATATTAAAACCAAAAAATGAAAAACATATATAAATCTTTTGCTGTTCTTTTATTTTTTGTTTCAACAGTTTGCAATTTGCAGGCGCAGGATAACCCTCCTTTTTACCAGGACATACAATCTTTTAAAAAGCAAGACAGCATTCATTTTCCTTCCAAGCATGAGATTCTTTTTGTTGGTAGTTCTTCATTTACAAAATGGGTTGATGTGCAGGATTATTTTCCCCGTTATACAATTATCAATCGTGGCTTTGGCGGCTCATCATTACCTGATGTAATTCGTTATGCAAATGATATTATTTTTCCTTATCAGCCCAAACAAATAATAATTTATTGTGGTGAAAATGATTTTGCATCATCTGATACAGTATCGGTGAATACAGTGTTTCAGCGTTTTAAAAATCTTTTTTTCTTAATTAGAAAACAATTGCCTAAAGTACCGGTGGCTTACATTTCTATGAAGCCAAGCCCAAGCAGGCAACATCTTATGGAGAAGTTTATAAAGGCGAATGACCTGATAAAAAACTTTTTATCAACTAAAAAGAATACAAGGTTTATTGATGTGTATCATAAAATGTTAAGTGATGATGGCAAGCCTATAAAAGATATTTTTTTAGAAGATAGTTTGCACATGAATGCAAAAGGTTATCACATCTGGCAAAAAATTATCCAACCCTATTTATTAAAATAAAAGAAACATAAGATGAAATTAACAAGAAGTATTCTTACCACTTTTCTGTTGTTTGTTACAGCGGCAATGTTTGCGCAAAACAAAACAGCGGGTGATGCAAAAATGAAATCATACGTAGATGCGTTGATGAGCAAGATGACCGCAGATGAAAAATTGGGGCAACTAAATTTGCCGGGCGCCGGAGACATAACCACAGGCCAGGCGGGGAATTCTGATATAGCAAAAAAGATTAAAGAAGGTAATGTAGGCGGGCTTTTTAATATAAAGGGTGTTGAAAAAATTCATGCTGTACAAAAGGTAGCAGTAGAGAACAGCCGCTTAAAAATCCCTTTAATTTTTGGCATGGACGTGATCCATGGGTACCAAACCGTATTTCCTATTCCACTTGGTTTATCATGCAGCTGGGATATGGATCTTATAGAAAAATCTGCACAAATAGCAGCACAGGAAGCCAGCGCCGATGGTATATGCTGGACCTTTTCCCCGATGGTAGATATCGCCAGGGATCCACGCTGGGGGCGTATTTCAGAAGGCTCAGGCGAAGATCCATATCTCGGTTCTCAAATTGCAAAGGCTATGGTAAAAGGTTACCAGGGAAATGATCTTTCAAAGAATAACACCATACTGGCTTGTGTAAAGCATTTTGCATTGTATGGCGCAGCAGAAGCCGGACGGGATTACAACACAACTGACATGAGCCATGTGAGAATGTACAATGAATATTTTCCACCTTATAAGGCAGCCATTGATGCAGGCGCAGGAAGTGTAATGGCTTCTTTTAATGAAGTAGATGGCATACCTGCTACCGCAAACAAATGGTTGCTGACTGATGTATTAAGAAAACAATGGGGCTATAAAGGCTTAGTGGTTACAGATTATACCGGTATTAATGAAATGGTTGAACATGGCATTGGTGATCTTCAAACGGTTTCTGCAAGAGCATTGATGGCTGGCGTTGATATGGATATGGTGGGAGAAGGATTTTTAACAACATTAAAAAAATCAGTGCAGGAAGGCAAGGCTTCGCAACAGCAAATTGACCTTGCATGCAGAAGGATACTGGAAGCAAAATATAAGCTTGGCCTGTTTGATGATCCTTATCGCTATTGTGATGAACAAAGATCTAAGACAGAAATTTTCACTGATGCAAACCGTAAAGTTGCAAGAGAAATAGCTGCACAAAGTTTTGTGTTGTTAAAGAATAATAATGTTTTGCCATTAAAGAAAAGTGGAACAATTGCATTGATCGGGCCGCTTGCTGATGCCAAAGAAAATATGACCGGCACATGGAGTGTTGCAGCAGATTTTTCTAAATCTATTTCCGTTTTCCAAGGATTGCAAACAGCCGTTGGCAGTAATGCAAAAATTGTATATGCCAAAGGTTCTAATCTTGATGAAGATACTTTGTTTGAGCAGCGTGCCGGTATGTTTGGTAAATCTTTCACTCACGATAATCGGCCGGCACAGCAAATAATTGATGAAGCAATAGCCATAGCAAATCAAAGCGATGTAATTGTTGCAGCCCTGGGAGAATCTGCTGAAATGACCGGTGAAAGCAGCAGCCGCAGTAACATAGAAATACCCCAATCTCAAAAAGATTTATTAAAGGCATTACTTAAAACAGGCAAGCCTTTAGTGCTTGTTTTATTCACAGGCAGGCCGCTTGTGTTGAAATGGGAAAATGAAAACGTACCTGCAATTTTAAATGTTTGGTTTGGCGGAAGTGAGACTGGTTCTGCCATTGCCGGCGTATTGTTTGGTGATGTAAATCCATCAGGGAAATTAAGCACTACGTTCCCTCAAAATGTTGGACAGATACCTCTTTATTATAACCATAAAAATACAGGCCGCCCGTTGGCTGAGGGGAAATGGTTTCAAAAATTCAGATCAAATTATTTAGATGTTTCAAATGATCCGGTATATCCGTTTGGCTTTGGTTTGAGCTATACAACTTTTAACTACAGTGATATTAAACTTGATAAAACAGTCTTAAGAAAAGATGGAAAAATTAATGCAACTGTTACGGTAACTAATACTGGCAAAGTTGATGGCAAAGAAGTTGTTCAGCTTTATATCCGTGATCTTGTTGGAAGCATTACAAGGCCGGTAAAAGAATTGAAAGGATTTCAAAAAGTGGATTTGAAAGCCGGTGAATCTAAAACAGTTAACTTCACAATATCCTTAAACGATCTTAAATTTTATAACAGCGATTTGAATTATGTTGCAGAGTCGGGAGATTTTAAAATATTTATTGGCGGCAATAGCCGCGATGTGCATGAAGCAGATTTTAAGTTGATTCAATAACCAGTTTTCAGAGTTTAACTAAGGCTGATTAATAAATTAAAATCACTGTCACCTTTTTTATTTGTTTAGCAATACTATAATAAAACCGCTCTAAAAGTCTCATGTCTTCCGTTACAATATCTGCCTGTGCAAACAATCCGTTGCGAAATTGCAGTGGCTTTTTGTAATTGGTGATAAGTCCTTCCGGCAATATTACCTTTGTTAAATAACCACTATCTGTTGGCGTAGGATGGATGTAGTCTGTTTTACTAATAACTGAACCGTATTGCTCAAATGGATATGCCTTGGAATTTTATAATACCTGCTGCCCTTATTTTACTTTTCCAAAATTATATTGAGGAACCAGCATTTCTGAATGTAAAACAATGTTTGTCCGGCTTTCATTTCCTTGTTTTCCTGAAAGAAGCCGGTAAATCAAACTGTACCGGAACAGGGGCTTTAAGCAGATATTTAAAATCCCATCCCTGTTATATTGCAAAAAAAAGAATGCTTTAATTAGAAATTTATCAAAGCAATTCTCATACTCTATGCACAAACACAACAAGTGTTATGCCATCGCAGGTGACACATTCTCCTGACCAACTACATGAAGTTCCGGAACAATTAACACTAGATTTTTAGAGCCCTTGGGCAATCAGCTGTGCAGGTTTGAGCACTGCCACTAACAGCCATAATGCTTTTCATTTCAGCCCTGCTCAAATTTCCTTTAATGTGCGAGACTGATTCTTTTTGTACGCAATTCCCTACTTTTTTAGCATATTCCGTTATAGAAAAAGAAGGAGTTATAGTAATTTCTGTAGTTTATCTTTTATCATTTTTATATCATCAGATCCCGATCCGATACTAATTATTTGACGCCGGGAATCTAACAATAGAAAAAATGGAATTGATTTAATTCCTATGAGTTTTAAAAACTCGCTATTCCAGCCATCAAAATCAATTAATTCAATAATAGTTTCAGGTGCCTGAGTGATATAATTTTTCCACTTAATAAAATTGTCTTTTTCATCAATTGAAATACGAATTGTGGTTAAGCCTTTTTTAAAATAACTACTGTCTATCATATAAATTTCCTTAGATGTTTGTATACAAGGCTTACACCACGTTGCCCAAAACTCTAACAATGTATAAGATTTTAAAGATTTCAAAGTATCAATACATATATAGTTCTTATTAGAATCATACCAACAATAATTATTAACTTTTTTTCCTACAGAAAAGCTTATATCGCTTTTTGCGTAATTTAATAAATCAGCATAAAGTGAATATTTATCAAATTGTTGCTTTAAAGGTTTAATCAATTCGTACAACTCTTTTTTTGTAAATATTGACTGATAATCATAAAGCAATACCAAACTAGCAAATGATGCCTGATTTATTTTAATATCTTTTTTAATAATTGCTTTCATATCAATTTGAAAAGATAAATACTTAGCATAGAATTTACGTGCAAGTGTACTATCTTCAGTGTCATATTTTAGGCTATTTGCAATAGCTTCATTAGATTTTATTTTAGTAGCTTTTAATTCATCGCCAAATTTTGACAATAATTTATTTTGTTGTGATTCATTGATGGAATACTGTTTTAAAGTGTCAATGATGACGATTTTTTTTTCAAATCCAAAAATTATGGGAATGTATCCGGGTATGTTTTCATAAGCAATTGCTCCGTAAAAAGGCTGATTCTTTTCAACTTTGAAATAATATTTACCATTTTTTAAGATTGTAGAATCAATATTAGCTGTTTGCCATTGCCGGTTTTGTAAAAAAACTTTTGTTCCATTACTTAATTTAGAGTAACCGTAAACTTCTAAAGAATCTTTTGCATTTAAATTTCCAGCAAGAAAAATTGCAGTTATTACTATTATAAATTTTTTCATAACTATTTCTATTTTTAAGAAAGGAAAGAATTGCTTAAAATGATTTTTTTAAAGCAATTCTTATAATTCCAATTTCATTTCAATAATTGCCTTAAATACAGTATTGACAAAAAAGCAATGTATTGCTACCTTTAGAATAAGCAAGAATTTCAGAACATATTAGCATTTGAAAGTGTAACTTTTGCAGTCACTATTATAACCTGTGCAACTGGTTGTATTGGCAGAACATGAATCACAATTCGTACTTCCCGTGAAAACAAACGAGGGTTGTACCATTAGCACATTGAACTCTACAAGTTCCTCCTCCGCCGCTTCCTGTCATAATTTTTCATTTCTGCCCTGCTCAACTTTCCTTTTATGTTCACAAGGCTCATTTTTTTTGTTTGTATTTTGCTTAAAGTTTAAAGTTAAAAAAATCGTTTCCTATTTGTTATTGTTTTAGCAGGGTTAAGAAGCTGCCTTTTTTTAATAAGTTGTCAATTAATATTTTAAGTCCTGGATCCATTGGTTGAGGGGTATCGTAATTAATGATTTTTCCACTTTTATCAATTAAAACATAACGCGGAATGCTGGTTACAACTTTGCAATATACCGGAAGTAACCCATCAAATCCCTTCAAATCAGAAAGCTGTATGGCAGGCAAATTGTATTTTTTTATGGCTGCTTTCCATCTGGTACTGTTTTTATCTAATGACACAGAAATGAACTGAATTGAATCAGATTTATATTCTTCAATTAACTTTTTCAAGTAAGGGAAATTATCTATACAGGGGCCACACCAGCTAGCCCAAAAATCTATTAATAAATATTTATCTTTAAAAATTTTAAAACTTATTTTTTTTCCCGACTTATCATTTAAACTAAAATCGTAGATGGATTTTATTTTACTTAATTTTTTATCAAACTCCAAACCAAAGGTAGAATTTTTGCTGCGAAATGCATTATCGGTGGTTAAAGGATATACATATTCTATTACTTTTTTACCTTCGCTGCTGTTTTTAACATCAACACCTAATAAACTGTAATACACCTGTAATGTATCAATAGGTAACTTACGTTTATATGTTGAGAGCAGGAAGCCGCTTAGATAAGAATTTTTATGCCTTTTTATGTATTCTAAATCTATTGATTTTATACAGTCATTAACGGAATCAATTTTTGCATGCAATTCAAATGTTTTCTCTTCTATATGCGGATTTGACTGAAGCTTAGAGAGCTTATATAAGGAATCAATTTTTGTTTGAATTTGATTTTTGGGAACAAGTAAATATGATTTTTCTTTATCAAATTTTTCTTTTTCTACCTGCGATTTTGAACCACTTATTATAGCATTTGGGTTGTTAAAAAGTATATTGATATTCTTCGGCTCTAATAAAAAACGAACCACAGATGGATCACTAAAATCATGATTGTTTAAATCCGTCCATAAATGAGCATCGCAAACTCTATTAACAGTGCCTGAAAATCTGAATTTGCCGTTTTTTAAAATAGCTGAATCTATGGCATTACTATTTTCACTATCAGCATAATATAAAACAACAGTGCCAGTATCCCTGCCAATTATTCTGCCGGTTATAATAAACGTTTTATTGTTGGCAGCTTGGCTAAAAACAGTATTTACACTATTCAGTAAGAACATTGCAAATGAAAAATTAAGAAAACAGGCTAAACGCATTTTATTTTTCTAGTTTAGAAAAATTAAGCAAACTATTTATTTTTCAATTAATTTATTTTCTTTTATACACCTGCAATAAATAGAATATGCAAGATTGTTTTTCAATAGAATAATTAAGTCATAAATAGTTTACTCATAGGTTTAAAATCCAGGTAGTCAACATTTAATAGCTTATGGACATCCACATTTTCCCTGATATGTATCACCTTTTTGCCCACCACATGAATTCATACACTTCTCGTTATAGGCAGTGCAATCAGAAGCACTATTACAATTACAAGTACTACCACCTCCAATTCCCGCCATAATCCTTTTCATTTCTGCCCTGCTCAACTTTCCTTTTATGTTGGCAAGGCTTATCTTTTGTGTTTGCATTTTTGTAATTTAAAGTTAATAAAATTGTTTCTGCCTTAGCTTTTAGCATCAAAAGGCATTGGCTGTTTGCAGCCTGTTGTTTGCAACCAACAGGCGTAAGCATACAAACTGTTTTCTACCTGTTGCTTATTCAAGTAAAAAATATTGTAAATCCTATACTATATGCATTGGAGAGTTGGTACCTAATAAAAATTGTGGGTGTAGCAAATATATTCAGTGCTTTACACCATTTTTCCAATGCGTCAATTTTATATCCTTGTCTTGCTAACTCAACATTCATTTATTTGTAACAACATAATGGCACCAAGCGCTACTAACGCTTGTACCGCAAGGTATATATTCGCCATTGCTTTGCCACACGCCATTGATAGTAAAAGGAAAATACCGTATAAGGCAATGCCAATATGTTAAGCCATGCTATTACAATAGAATTGGTAAGACAAGCCCCTAAAATTAGGGATTAGCGTATGTTCAATCAATATGAATCAAACGTTAAAGCCACTATTGCTTTCCTTTGAGAGGCCTGAAAACATTAAAGCTGCTGAAGGTATTAACCAGGGAGAAGTAGTTACCAGCGTTAATGTTGTAAAAGGCGCCAAGGCTTATATGCATGAGTACATGCCAGAACCGGTAACTGAAGAAGGCATGTGGTTAGCTACTAACTGCACAAGCCGCACCTGCACTATTAAAGGATTTCAAAAAGAAGTAAGTTATGTTTTTCGTATAGGCGCTGTTGGTCCCCTTTGGCCAGTTAGCTTATAGTGATATGATAAGCCGTGTAGCGCAATAATATTCACTTAAATGATTTGTATAATGGCTGCCGTAAAAAGCAGCCATTTTTATTTGCTGTATTTAAGTATTGATGACGTTTACTTCCTTGTTCCTTTTCTAAAGAAGGCAGCAGCATTGTAATATTCAGTGATATATGAAAAAGAAATCTAAAATCCTCAAACGGTGAATGAAGAAAAGTAAGTTATAGAAGATTGTTCTTAATTTCACATTATTGCCTTCTACAAGCACACAAATATAAAAATAAATTGATGTCATTAATTACACGAATTTTACGAATTAAAGAAGCAACACATTTGTGTGCGTAATTCGTTAATGCGTGTTATAAAAAATTTTGCAATGAAAAACTTATTCACCTTAATTACCGGATGCCTTGTTTTTTGTTCATTTGCATGTTCTAAAAAAACAATAGGAGCGGGTGGCGAGACACCTATTGTGCCAATAATACCAGTTGGTACCACAAATGATATGGACTTTTGGCTTACAAATAGTGATCAATCTGCTTTACTGCAAAAACAAACCACGGTACTTTCGTTTGGTACAATTAATAATTCAAATTCTTTTATTGACGTAGATACTACCCAATCATTTCAAAGTATTGATGGATTTGGATATACTTTAACCGGTGGAAGTGCTTATGTAATTAACCGCCTGAGCCCGGCGGATAAAGCTAATTTATTAAAAGAGCTTTTTGGTAATGACAATAATTCAATCGGCGTAAGTTATCTGCGTATAAGTATTGGCGCTTCAGATCTTAATGCGTCTGTTTTTAGCTATGATGATATGCCTGCAGGGCAAACCGATACTACTCTACATAACTTTAGTCTTAATCCTGACAGAGCGGATGTGATACCTCTTTTAAAAGAAATTTTGATTATCAATCCTAACATTAAAATTTTAGGAAGCCCCTGGAGCCCTCCCGTGTGGATGAAGGATAATGGTAACCCAAAAGGAGGAAGTTTGCAAGCTCAGTATTATGATGTGTATGCCCGATATTTTGTAAAATATATTCAACAAATGAAAGCTGAAGGGATTACTATTGATGCTGTTACACCACAAAATGAACCACTTAATCCAGATAATAATCCAAGCATGCTAATGTTAGCAATGCAGCAAGCTGATTTCATTAAAAACAATCTTGGGCCCGCATTTCAAGCCGCAGGTATCACAACAAAAATTATTACTTACGATCATAATTGCGATCATCCTGATTATCCGCTGACAGTTTTAAGTGATGCCGGTGCAAGAGCTTTTACAGATGGTTCGGCCTTTCATTTATACGCCGGAGACATCAGCGCTTTAACGCAGGTGCATAATGTTTACCCTGATAAGAATGTTTATTTCACAGAACAGTATACAAGTGCAACCGGCAGCTTTGATGGAGATCTTAAATGGCATTTAAAAAATGTTATTATTGGTTCAATGCGAAACTGGAGCCGTACAGCTTTAGAATGGAACCTTGCTAACGATCCCGCATACAATCCGCATACATCTGGCGGATGCTCAGAATGTAAAGGAGCTTTAACGATAGGCACATCAATCACCCGAAACGTAGGTTATTATATAGTTGCACATGCAAGTAAATTTGTTCCCGCAGGTTCCATTCGTATTGCAAGTAACATTTCAGGTGATCTTTACAATGCAGCGTTTAAAACGCCCTTAGGAAAAAAAGTATTGATCGTGGAAAATGATGGAACTAATTCTTCAACTTTTAATATACGGTTTAAAAATAAATGGGTAACTACTTCACTGCCTGCCGGTGGTGTCGGTACATATATTTGGTAAGATAAATTTTAAAAAATACGTAATGAAAAACAATCTTTTAGTAATGTTACTATTTCCTGCTTTTGCATTTTGTCAGCCAGTACAAAGGCAATCATCTTCCGCAGGAAAATCGTTTTCTGCCAAAAGCAAAAGAATTATAGTATATACTACAGCAGATAGTACAAGCTACAGAATTACGCCGACAGACACGTTGCAGTTCAGTGATATCGGGCCTTTGGCAGAAACAAAATTTTATGTATTTATTGATCCGGCAAAAACATTTCAAACTATGCTGGGCATTGGCGGAGCGCTAACTGATGCAGCTGCAGAAACATTTGCCAAACTGCCAAAGGATAAACAAGAGGAAGTTTTAAAGGCTTATTATGATCCAAAAAATGGTATTGGGTATACGCTTGCAAGAACAAATATTAATAGCTGTGATTTCTCAAGCGGAAGCTATACTTATGTAGAAGATAATGACAAAGCGCTAAAAACATTTTCTGTTCAGCATGATGAGCAATATAAAATTCCACTTATCAAACAAGCTATTGCTGCGGCTGGTGGCAGGCTCACATTATTTGCAAGTCCATGGAGCCCCCCGGCATGGATGAAAGACAATAATGATATACTTCACGGAGGTAAATTGAAACCTGAATTTTACCAGCCATGGGCAAACTATTATACCAAATTTATAAAGGCTTATCAAAAAGAAGGTATACCAATTTGGGGGCTTACTATTCAAAATGAACCCATGGCAAAACAAACATGGGAATCCTGTAATTATACAGCAGAAGAAGAAAGAGATTTTCTTAAAAACTATTTAGGCCCAACAATGAAAAGAGAAGGACTTAGTGACAAAAAAATCATTTTTTGGGATCACAATAAAGACTTTGTATTTGAACGTGCAACCGTAATGCTCACTGACCCGGAAGCTGCGAAATATGCATGGGGCGTTGGTTATCATTGGTATGAAGACTGGACAGGCGGCGACCAGGTATTCGATAATATAAAGCGTGTGCATGAAACTTTTCCTCCTAAAAATATTTTATTCACTGAAGGTTGTAACGGGCCTTTTAATATGGGGCAGATCAATGATTGGAACTGGGGTGAGCGATACGGCCGTACAATGATAAATGATTTTAATAATGGTACAGTAGGATGGACAGACTGGAATGTTTTGTTAGATGAAACCGGTGGGCCAAATCACGTTCAAAATTTTTGTTTTGCCCCAATACATGCAGATACTAAAACCGGTAAATTAATTTACATGAACGCTTATTATTACATCGGGCAGTTTTCTAAATTTATAAAGCCCGGAGCCAAACGCATAACCAGCGCACCAAGCAGAAGCCAGTTATTATCTACAGCATACGTTAACCCGGATGGAAAAATAGCAGTAGTGGTGATGAACCCGACAGATAAAAAGATAACTTATTATTTATCTGTTGGCAATAAAGGGAGCGAAGTAAACAGCTTGCCTCATTCTATCGCTACGCTGGTGTTTTAATTGAAATTGTTATGTAAGATCATTTTAAATTATTTAACAACTTCCACATTTTTTTTCTTAGCGCAGTATCGCTGCCGTTGTAATTATTTATGATAAAAGCAAAGGTATAATCCTGGCCGGTTTTACTTTTTATATAACCTGCATAAGATAATACTCCGCCAATAGAGCCACTTTTCATTTTAATATTATTAATTTCCGGCAAGGCATTGTAGAAAGAAGAGAACCATGATTGTTTTTTAGCATACTGCAATATGGTTGTGAAAGTGGTTGCAGTAATCCTGTTTGCAGGAGATAAACCGCTGCCATCAATAATATTCAATGCAGTTTCTTCAATACCTCTTTTAGCCCAAAATTTTTTAATAATATTTACGCCGGTATCTGTAGAGCCATGCCTTGTTTTTTCAAGAGCAATTGTTTTTATAAGTGCTTCACCATAAAGATTTACACTCTTTTTAAGAAACCAGTAATTAATACTATCAAGCGCAGGAGAAGTATATGTATAAAATATTTTAAGGGGTGATTTCTGTTGCGGAAAAGTTCTATACTCTTTACTCAGAGAAGAATCCTGATGCATACTATTATATATAGTGGATGCTAATTGAAGCGCACCATCAGGCATTGAACCTGATATAACAAAGTGATTTTCATTTACAGGAATTGTTCCTCTTATATAACCGGTATGAGCGCCCGGTGGTAAATAAATAACACTGTTATCATCACTGCCGGCTTCCGCAGAAGTAAGTTCGCTAATTAGATTTACGCCTTGCAAAAATGACGGCTCGGTTGAAATAATTTTTACAGAATCTCCGGTTTTTTCTCCTGATTTCAAAATAACGTCGTATTGATTTTCTCTCCAGTTAAGCGCTGAAGCGCCCGCCCCGTAATAGTTTCCGATGTCTTCCCATATCCAGCCTCCGGGTATTGTTTGTGTTTCCCAATTAAGGTTATCAGTTATTACCTGGCCTGCAATTTCTTTGATGCCTTGATCTTTAATTGCTTTTTTAAATTGATCCAGAACAATATTTTCCTTTGTTTTTTTATAGCGCCAGCTTCCTAATGTGGGGTCACCATTACCAAGTATATGAATGTTTCCTTTTAATATTCCATTTTCAATATTGCCATCATAACCTAACTGCGTTTTATATGTATAATCTTTGCCTAATAATTCAAACGAGGTAACACTTGTGATAATTTTTTGACAACTTGCAGGCGCTAAACCAATTCGTGAATTTCGATCAAAAACAGTATTACCGGTTTTGCTATCTATAACATACAAGCTCAGGACGCCATGATTACATTGAGAATCTGCTTCAAGATTTTTTATGGCAAGAGAAAGCTTATCATGTATATTTTGAGTAAAAGAATAATACCATGAACATATTAATATAAGTAAGAAAAGCTTCCTCATCAACAAAAAATTAAATCTTCCAAAACTAAAATATTTAATTTTGAATAATGGAAAATGAAGTTAATGAGCCCGCATTAAAATATAACTACACCACTGCAGAAGAATACCTTGAAATGGAAAGGACATCGCAGGAAAAGCATGAGTTGCATCATGGCACTGTTATTACAATGACCGGTGCATCTTTAAAGCATAACCAAATTGTAAGAAATCTGATTGTAAACATTGGTTCTTATTTAAAAGGTAAATCGTGTAACATTTATTCAAGTGATCTCAGAACTAAAATTCCTTCCAAAGATTCATTTACTTATCCTGATATAATTATCGTTTGTGGTGAGCCGGAATTATTAGATGATCATTTTGATACGTTGCTTAATCCTTCAGTTATCATTGAAGTATTGAGCCCATCTACTGAAAAGTATGACAGGGGTTTTAATTTTTTTTTCTATATGCAAATCCCGTCTCTGAAAGAATATATTATGATAGATTCAACATCAATAAATGTTCATACATCGCGAAAGCAAAACGATAGCTCATGGAAGTTTGAAGAGCTAACAGATTCCAATACTTCTCTTATTATAAATACAATTAAATACGCTATTCTAATAAATGATATTTATGATGAGGTAAAATTTTGATTGTTCAATAAGCCTTACACTTACTTTTCATGAAACAAATACATGCAAGCATTATCACTATTGGTGATGAGTTATTAATTGGCCAGGTGATTGATACCAACAGTTCGTGGATGGCACAGGAATTAAATAAAGCCGGCATCTTAGTTAAAAGACGTGTGGCTGTTGGAGACAATTGGGATGAGATATGGACTGCGCTCGACGAAGAATCTAAACATGCTGCTGTTATTTTAATAACAGGTGGTCTTGGCCCTACATCCGATGATATAACGAAACCTTTGCTGTGCCGGTATTTCAATGGAAAACTGGTAATAAATGAAGATGCATTACAAAATGTAAAATATCTTTTTGAAATAGTTTTTAAAAGGCCAATGATAGAAAGTAATTTGAAACAGGCTGAAGTTCCTGATGTATGTACAGTGATACAAAACAAAAGAGGAACGGCGCCGGGAATGTGGTTTACTAAAGAAGATACAATTTTTGTAAGCATGCCCGGCGTGCCTTATGAAATGAAAGGCATGATGCTCGATGATGTAATACCGGAACTTACCCGAACATTTACTTTGCCAATTATTGTTCATAGAACTTTACTTACAGCAGGTGTTGGCGAATCCTTTTTAGCAGAGCAACTAAAAGATTTTGAGGCTTCTCTTCAATCAAATATAAAGTTAGCTTATCTGCCTTCCTATGGCATGGTAAGATTAAGATTAACCACATCAGGTTTTGATAAAGATGCAACTGAAAATGAAATTGATACTTACTTTAATACACTTCAATCTTTAGTAAAAAATAACCTTGTTACCAATAAAGATGAACCTATGGCAAAGGTGGTTGGCAATTTGTTATTAGAGAGAAAAAAATTTATGTCGACTGCTGAAAGCTGTACTGGTGGCTACATTGCACATCTTATAACATCTTTGCCCGGCTCTTCGGCATTTTATAAAGGAAGTGTGATAAGTTATGATAATGAAGTAAAACAAGATGTGCTGAATGTATCTTTATCAACGCTTACAAATTTTGGCGCAGTAAGTGAAGAAACGGTAAAAGAAATGATTAAAGGTGTGTTGCAAAAAGTGAAAGCAGATTATGCAGTAGCTGTATCTGGTATCATGGGGCCTGATGGCGGCACAAAAGAAAAACCGGCAGGAACTGTTTGGATGGCCGCTGGAAATCACAAAAATATAATCACACAAAAGATCCATTTCAGATTTGAGCGCTTAAGGAATATAGAATTAACAGCAATAAATGCATTGAATTTATTGAGAAAGTTTATCCTCTCTGAACAGTGATAAGTAATTGAAGGAAGGATAAATTATTTATCTTTGGCGGCACTCGCAAATCAATTTATTTTATGGCACTTGTTGATTTAATAATGCCCAAACTTGGAGAAAGTATAACCGAAGCTACTATTCTAAAATGGCTAAAAAAGCCCGGGGATTATGTAGAACAGGATGAAACTGTATTAGAAATTGCAACAGATAAAGTTGATAGCGAGGTGCCATCCACTCATGCAGGTATATTGCAGGAAATATTGTATAAAGAGAATGATGTAGTTTCTATCGGCAAGCCAATTGCTAAAATACTAACAGAAACCCAAACAAATCATATACCGGCTGAAAGCTCCGCTCAGGGCTACTCACAGGAATTTGAAGAAGCGAATATAGTTAAAGAAGTTCCATATCAGCCATCTGAAAAGCCACCATCATCAGGCAACAATAATGCAATAAGATTCTATTCCCCGCTTGTTCTAAATATTGCCGCAAGTGAAGGTGTTACTATGTCAGAGTTAGAAAATATAAATGGCACAGGCCAGGACGGACGGGTAAGCAAAAAAGATATTTTAGAATTTATTGCGTCAAGAAAAACAGGTGGTCTATCGGTAGAACAATCAAAACCAAAAGCTCAATCTCAGCAAGCCGTAATGTTGCCGAATAAGAAAGAGCCCGAACCTCAAAGTAACGAAGTAACCACCTATACGGGCAATGTTGAAGTAATAGAAATGGACCGTATGCGCAAGATGATTGCAAAGCATATGGTTGAAAGTAAAAATGTAAGCGCACATGTAACCAGTTTTGCAGAATGTGATGTTACCAATCTTGTTTTGTGGCGTGAGAAAATGAAAAAAGAATTTGAACAAAGAGAAGGAGAAAAAATAACGTTTACTCCGTTATTTATCGAGGCCATAACAAAGTGCATAAAGAAATATCCCTGGCTTAACAGCAGTGTTAATGGCGATAAAATAATTGTAAAAAAAGATATTAATATCGGAATGGCAACAGCAATGCCAAATGGTAATTTGATTGTGCCCGTAATAAAAAATGCAGACCAATTAAATATTGTTGGTCTTACCAAACAAGTTAACAGCCTTGCCAGCGCTGCTAGAAATAATAAACTTCGGCCTGAAGATACTGCAGCAGGAACCTTTACCTTGACTAATGTTGGCACATTTGGAAGTATAATGGGCACACCGATTATCAACCAGCCGCAGGTGGCAATAATGGCCGTTGGCGCTATAAAAAAACGCCCGGTTGTAATTGAAACTGCGCAAGGTGACAGCATTGCCATCCGTCACATGATGTATATTTCCTTAAGCTACGACCACAGGGTAATTGATGGCGCCCTTGGCTCAACTTTTTTAAACGCAGTTGCAAAAGAATTGGAAAATTTTGATGTAAACAGAAGCATTTAAAAATTGCTTTAAGATTACTTTTTTTGATTCTGCATAGCTTTTATAACAGCCCAATATTCTTTGCCATAATCTATTAATATCTCTTCTCCTGCCTCAATATCTTTTATAGCTTCCATAAAAACCCGTCCATTGTCTTTTACATATTTGCAATTATTAGCCAATCCTTTAATCTTGCTTAAGCCGCTTGCATCATTGGCATATCTTGCAAAAGTTTTTGTATAAGGCATAGCATCAATTACGTGGTTCTTATTTACATAATATAAATACCGGTTAAAAATATTAGTGCTGGCTTCAGCTTTCAGCACTTCTTTCCATGTAGTAATTTTTCCTTTATATTCTATAATGCGGGTGCCTTTGGCAATATCTACTTTGGTAAACAGGCCTTTCCCTGCGGCAGGTATGTTAGATTTTTTTATACACAATTCTTTTTGCAAAAGCACCATACAATTCAAATATATTGAAAGCAAGATTTTATATTCTTTTTTATTTCCAATTATTCTTTGCACTTATATAAAACATAACTGGTCTTCTCTATCATTTTTAATATAAGTGAAGTAACAAAAAAGCCAACAGCCGGTATTTGAAATGTTTTAGTTTTGCGTTTTTTAAAGCATCATTTTGCATGGATAAAAGGCTAAAAGAATTATCTGCTCAATTAGAAGGCGAACTATACGCAGATGATACAATGAAAATTTTATACGCAACTGATGCTTCGGCTTACAGGGAAATGCCATTGGCTGTTGCGATACCCAAATCTGTATTGGATCTTAAAAAATTAATTGCTTTTGCTAAAACAAATCATACTTCGTTAATTCCAAGAACTGCAGGCACCTCGCTTGCAGGGCAAGTTGTAGGCAACGGAATTATTGTAGACGTCTCTAAAAATTTTACTCAAATTATTGAACTTAATAAAGAAAAAAATTGGGTACGTGTAGAGCCTGGTGTTATCCGTGATGAACTAAATCTCTTCTTAAAACCGCATGGTTTATTCTTTGGCCCGGAGACTTCTACTGCCAATCGTGCCATGATGGGCGGCATGGTTGGCAATAACTCCTGTGGCTCAAATTCTATTGTTTACAGAAGTACAAGAGAGCATTTACTGGAAGTGAAGACATTGCTTAGTGATGGAAGTGAAACTGTATTTAAAGCGCTTGGCATAGAAGAATTTCATGAGAAATGTGAAAGCAATAATCTTGAAGGCAATATTTATAAAACAGTAAGGAGCCTGTTAAGCAATTATGAAAACCAGGTAGAAATAAAAAATCAATTTCCTAAGAAAACAGTTGAAAGAAGAAACACGGGTTATGCTGTGGATGTATTATTGGAATCAGCTCCCTTTACTGCAGGCGGAGAAGATGTTAATTTTTGCAAACTGATAGCGGGCTCCGAGGGAACGCTTGCATTTATAACAGAAATAAAATTAAATGTAGTTCCATTGCCGGCGGAAGAAACAGGTTTGCTGTGTGTTCATTTTAATTCGATAGACGAATCATTAAGGGCTAACCTTGTTGCATTAAAACACAAGCCTGGCGCAGTTGAATTGATTGATCATTATATTTTAGAATGTACCAAAGACAATATTGAACAAAGTAAGAACAGGTTTTTTGTAAAGGGAGATCCGGCTGCTATTTTGGTAATTGAATTTACTGCAGCTAACCGGCAGGATATTATAACAAAAGCAACTGCCTGCGAAACGGAAATGCGTGCAGCCCGGTTAGGCTATCATTTTCCATTATTATTCGGAGAAGACACTAAAAAAATATGGACACTGAGAAAAGCCGGGCTTGGATTATTGAGCAATTTACCCGGTGATGAAAAAGCAGTGCCTGTAATTGAAGACACGGCTGTAGATGTGAACGATCTTCCGGCCTTTATAAAAGACTTCAATACTATATTACAAAAGTATAATTTGCATTCCGTCCATTATGCGCACGCAGGTTCGGGCGAGCTGCATCTTCGCCCTATAATCAATTTAAAAACGCTTGAAGGCAATAAACTGTTCAGAAGTATTGCGCAGGAAATAGCAACATTGGTTAAACGATACAATGGCTCTTTAAGCGGGGAGCATGGTGATGGCCGGTTAAGGGGAGAATTTATCAGGCAAATGATTGGAGAAAAAAATTATGAGTTATTAAAAACCATCAAGCGCACGTGGGATCCGGAAAATATTTTCAACCCGAACAAAATTGTAGATACACCTTCCATGAACACAATGTTGCGATATACGCCGGGGCAAAAAACGCCTTTTTTCAATACCGTATTTCGCTACGCTAACCAGGATGTGTTGCAACATGCAGAGCAATGCAATGGCTCAGGTGATTGCCGTAAAACACATTTATCCGGCGGAACAATGTGCCCGTCTTTTATGGTAACTAAAAATGAAAAAGATACAACACGGGCAAGAGCAAATATCCTGCGTGAATTTCTCACAAATTCAGAAAAAATTAACCGGTTTGATCATAAGGAAATTCTTGATGTAATGGATTTGTGTTTAAGTTGTAAAGGATGCAAATCAGAGTGTCCTTCTAATGTTGATATGGCGAAGTTGAAAGCCGAGTTTCTTCAGCATTATTATGATGCCAATGGTGTTCCTTTCCGTTCTAAACTCATTGCCAATTTTACTAAGTCTGCAAAATTGGGATCATTAGTTCCCGGCATGTATAATTTTATGATTACTACCCGGCCTGTTAGCAATATTATTAAACACATATCAGGTTTTGCACAGCAACGATCTTTGCCGGCGCTGCATGAAATCAGCTTAGAAAAATGGTATAAAAAAAGAAGTAAAAGTTTATCACAAAATAAAAAACCTGCTAAGAGAAAAGTATATTTATTCTGTGATGAATTCACCAATTATAATGATACCGAAATTGGTATTAAAGCAATTGTCTTATTAGAAAAACTTGGTTACAATGTTATCATTCCGAAACATGAAGAAAGCGGAAGAGCATGGTTATCCAAAGGATTAATAAGAACTGCTAAAAAAATAGCCAACAAAAATATTGCGTTATTAAGCAAAATAATAAGTGCAGAAACGCCTTTGATCGGCATAGAACCCAGTACTATCCTTACTTTTAGAGATGAATATATAGATTTGGCTAATGATGAAAATTTAGATGCAGCAAAAAAATTAGCAAAAAATGTCTTTCTTATAGATGAATTTATAGCCATGGAAATTGACAAAGATCACATCAGCAGAGATCTATTTACTAAAGAAAAACGATTGATAAAATTGCATGGGCATTGCCAGCAAAAAGCGTTATCATCAACAGTACCATCAGTAAAAATGATGTCATTTCCGGAAAATTATTCTGTTGAAACTATTCCTTCAGGCTGCTGCGGAATGGCCGGATCTTTTGGTTATGAAAAAGAGCATTACGATTTATCTATGAAGATTGGTGAGCTGGTATTATTGCCTGCTGTTCGTAACCAGGCAGCTGATGTTATAATTGCTGCACCAGGCACAAGTTGCCGTCACCAGATAAAAGATGGAACAGGTAAAAAAGCACTGCATACAATTGAAGTGCTGTATGATGCATTGATTTAATATGATAAATTATCAGGGTAACATTGCAGAGTACTGCAGGTAATTATTTTATATCAAGCTTGAGAAGGCTTTGGCTTTCAATAAATGCTTCCATTTCATCACCTACAACACACTCACCCACTCCTGAAGGCGTTCCGGTAAAAATAAGATCACCGATATTAATAGAAAAATAATTCGAGATATGTGCAACAAGCGTGTCAAAATGAAATAACATATCAGCAGAATTTCCTGTCTGCATTATTTCATTATTTAATTTAAAACAAAAATTTATATTTTTTTTGTTGAACTGCGGAGTAATATCAATAAACTTTCCCACTGCAGCAGAATTATCAAATGCCTTTGCTTTTTCCCACGGCAATCCTTTTTGCTTTAACTGCTCCTGTATATCCCGTGCAGTAAAATCTATACCTACAGTAACTCCGTTATAATAATTACCTGCATGTTTTTCCTGGATATATTTTCCATTTTTACTTATACGAAGCACCAGTTCACATTCATAGTTTAACTCATTTGTAAATTCAGGATAGTAAAAAGGAGTATGACTTTGAAGCAAAGCACTTTTAGGCTTCATAAAAATCACCGGCTCATCAGGCACCTCATTGCCAAGCTCTTTTGCATGCTCCGCATAATTACGACCGACACAAAATATTTTCATTAATTAAAGCTTTTTAGTGAGGTTCGGGATTTAAGTGAACGAATATATAAAAACATTTTAAAAATAGAATATTTAACTTAATGATTATGAAAGGCTATACGATTTGTTATTTACCTCGCTCATTGTTTTATCAATTCCAATTGTCGCAAAACTTTCTATGATCTCAACGCATTTATCTATCTTATATTTTACCAAAGGCACTTCTTCTTTTTGCCATTTACTCAAAACAAAATCAACCTGCATACCTTTTGCAAAATTATTTCCTATGCCAAATCGTAACTTTGGATACTCATCTGTGCCCAAAACATTTTGTATATCTCTAAGGCCGTTGTGGCCTGCATCGCTGCCTTTTTTTCGTAGCCTTATTTTATCAAGTGGCAATGCGAGATCATCTACAATAGTCAGCGAATTTTCCAAAGTGATCTTTTCTTTTTCTAACCAATATTTTACAGCTCTGCCGCTCAAATTCATAAAAGTAACAGGCTTGATGCAAATACATATTCTTCCCTTCCATTTTATCTCAGCTACTTCGGCCAGGCGATCAATTTTAAAAAAACCACCATGTTTTTGCGCAAATGCCGAAGCCACATCAAATCCTATGTTATGCCTGGTATGTGCATATTCACTTCCGCTATTGCCCAGACCTATAATAAGAAACTTAGACATGGCAGCGAAGATAAAAAGAAAAGAATTTTTAAAGGAAATCTTGTTATGAAGTAACGTAGTTTTGGTAGTTATAGTTTCTGTAGTTACAAAAAAGAATGCTCAACTTACAAGTCATCAAAGTTCATGAAAGTTCATTATTAAATGATACATAAAAAAGCTTCTGCAGGTAAATGCAGAAGCTCTTTAATAATTTTCAATTTTGGGGTCTAAAACTTTTTAAGAAATTTAAGCAGTTGGTTTCTCCCAGCTTGTTTCATTAGGGTATAATTAAAATACGGGCACAAAAAATAAAAGTTAACTGATATCAGATTTTGGTTTTCCCGGATTAAAGGAACTGGTTCTTTTCAATGGATTTGGATATTAAATAATGTCTTGTATGTATCACCAACTTCTGCAACAAAGATACAGCCCGGAAATTTTATGTACAAGGGCATTAACGCTCTGTTTTCAACCTATGGTAATTACTTCTATATGAGTAATAGAACTCAAAAACTATAGGACAATTACGCTGATCACATGGTAAATCCGGAATCTTAAATTTAACTGTCGTATCTTCAACAGATAAGATACTTATAAAATCCAATGAATCCTTTCTTCAGAAAATTACCATTGCCGGTGAAATTGATGCTAATAGGCATCGTCCCCGTAATCTTTCTTGTGATTTTATCTTACCAGTTATATATAGAAGAAAATCAAAAGGTTCACCTTATAGCAGATTACATAGAACGTTTGCAGCAATCAAGTAACGTTAGCACGCTTATGAATGAATTGCAAACCGAACGAAGATATAGTTACCAATATGCATTAAATAAAAAAGACCACGATAAAATTGTAGCGCAAAGGCGTGTAACAGATTCCCTGATTGAGTTATTAAAAAGCAGCAAAGATCTTTCACTGGTATCATTTACGCAGTATACCTTATTAAATAATATTTCTAACGTTCGTAAGGCGCTGGATGTTTCCAAAAACTATAGTGCCGACAGTATAATGCAATATTATACCACAGCTATCTTCAGGCTTAATACTTTAAACTCATCAACACCAGCGAGTAATATTTATTTACAACCCGTTTACCAGGACATGATAGCACAAAAGATTCTCTCCGAAATGATAGCCTGCCTTGGTATTATGCGCACTAATATCTATAACGTTTTATACACACGCCCATATACGTTGGAAACACTTGTAGCTACCGCAGGCACGCATAAAATCTATACTACTTATGAAACAGAATTTTTCATTAAGGCTTCACCTGCTTCTGTTAAGCAATATAATTATGCGAAAAAAAACACTGCGCTTAAGCTTACTCTTAATTATATGGATAAAGTTTTTTCTACTTTTAAACTTGACAGCACAATTGAAGCTGAGAGGTGGTGGCAAACTTCTGATGCCGGTTTAAATGAATTGAGAAAGATACAAACAGGCTTATGGAAAAGTGTAGAAACAAGGGTGAACAAAATTTACGAAACCGAAACAAATAGAAAACAAGCAATGCTTGTGTTGCTCATTTTAGCCGTTTTATTTGTTGCAGGAATAGTTACGTACTGTATTGCAATAATAAGTCAAATGCTTACTGAGCTTAAGGTTGCGGCGCAAAAGATATCTACCGGAGCCACTGATTTGCAAATAGGAAATGTACCAAATGATGTAATGGGAAGCCTTGCACAATCAATATTACAGATAGACGAAAATCATAAAGAACTTGCTAATGCTGCTGATGCTATCGGCAAAGGAAATTTTGATGTAATTATTAAGCCACGCAGCCAGCACGACCTCCTTGGCAACTCATTACAAAGGATGAAAGAAGACCTGCATGAGTTTACTTTACAAAAAGATGAAATGCAAAAAGAGACCGTGGAACTAATGAAGAGAAAAGATGATTTTATAAGCATTGCCAGCCATGAATTAAAAACACCGGTTACTTCTTTAAAAGCATACACACAAATTTTACAAATTGAATCAGCAACATCCGGCGATAAGAAAAAGAAAATGATGTTCTCAAAAATGGATGCGCAGATAAATAAATTAACAGCGCTGATAAATGATCTGTTAGACACTTCCAGGTTTCAGAATGGTGAATTGAGTTACACAAAGCAGCCGTTCATATTTAATAATCTTGAGAAAGAAGTAGTGGAGGAAATACAAAGAACAGCGCCGGAATACAATATCGTTATTGAAACAAATACAATATTAAAAGTAAATGCTGACAGGGAAAGAATTGGCCAGGTGTTGCGTAACCTGCTAACCAATGCGATGAAATACTGTGAAAGTTTTGAAAAGATTATTGTGAAAACAGAAAGAAAAGATAACAAGGCTTTTTGCTCTGTAACAGATTCCGGGATTGGCATTGCGATAACTGAGCATAATAAAATATTCGAAAGGTTTTACCGGGCTGCAGGTGAAAATGTATATACTTATCCGGGGCTTGGCTTAGGGCTTTACATTTCAAAAGAAATTCTGGAAAGACATAATGAAAAAATTTGGGTAGAAAGTGAACCAGGCAAAGGCTCTACCTTCTATTTTACATTACCACTTGCTTAAGCCGTTCATTTTACACAACCTTTTTATTGCTGCACATTTAATTTTCCAGGGTTAATGAAGTATAATTTTAATCCAAAAAAATTGATGGAACCCGTATCTGCATTCCGTTAATTTTATGGAATAACAGTCTCCTGCATAATGCTTCTGCTTCTATCGTCAAAGTTTTAAGTCGAAAAAACTTAATGCTAAGCAACCATTTTATTTTTATTCCGTTTGCAAATATCACAACAAGTTTTATACGACCAATTTTAAAAAATGTAAAAATAAAATAACATTATGAAACAAAATTCTTCTCCTGCCAAATCAATTCTAACGCTATTTGTTCTGCTTGCTCTTTTAAGTTTTAAATCAAATGCAACTATTTTTAAGGTGACAGTAGCCAACTTTCAATTTAGTCCTGCTAATATTCCAAATGTACTTGTAGGCGATACTATTGAATGGGACTGGGTTTCCGGCAGCCATACAACAACCTGTGATCCTGCTACACAAGGAACAGGTAATTTGCTGCCGGCCGACGCAGTTCCCTGGAATTCGGATATGAATTCTACCAGTACAAAATTTCAATATAAAGTAACTGCTGAAGGAGTATACAAGTATTGGTGTATTCCTCATAGTCCAAATATGGCTGCTTCTTTTACTGCTTCAAATGCATTACCAGTAAAGCTTTCAGCGTTTAAAGTAACTAATGAAAATAACAAAGCTGTATTAAACTGGGCAACACAGTCAGAAGAAAACATTGCTTATTTTTCTATACAAAAAAGCAATACGGGCAATGATTTTAAAGAGATAGCCAAAGTACAGGCTTCCGGAAATTCTTCTTCTGCAAGATCATATAATTTTACTGATCATGCTTCCTCTGCTGCTGATAAATTTTATTATTATATGCTTGAAATTGTAGACAAAGATGGGAAAAAAGAATTTTCACTGGTAAATCTCTACAGAAATAAAACTAATACTTACTCTCTGATTATGTTTATGAGTCCCAACCCGGTTAGTACATCCGGTCATTTGATGCTGAAATTTAATGCAGAAGAAGCCGGAAAAATGGATGTAAAAATAGTAAACGCTGAAGGTAAATATCTTATGCAAACAAGCATGGACGCAACTGAAGGAGTAAACAATGGCCATCTTATGCTAGGCAATATTTCAGCCGGAATTTATTCGGTTATTTTCAACTTAAATGGTACAAAGGAAGTGCACAAATTAATTGTAAAATAATAACACCTACTTCTTAAGAGCATGCAATGGGCAAACGTTGTTAACTGGTATAAGACACAACTTTTTTAACAAGGAAATGCAAATCAAATGGTTTGGCAATAAAATCATCTGCCTCACATTCAACCAGGTTTTCTTTTCCGTTGTATTTGGCTGAAAGCAGTATGATAGGAATATGCTTTGTGGATTCATCCGACTTTAAAATCTTAGCCAGATTTCTGCCATCGGCTGTGCCAAGAGAAACATCAAGCAGGATTAACGACGGTTGAAAGGTTTTTACTTTTGGAAAAATCTCCTGCCATTTAGAATGCGCCTGCACCATAAATCCTTCGGTTATAAGTACCAATTGCACTACCGTTAAAATATCTACATCATCATCTATTACTAAAACCCTTTTCATAGGCTATAAAACAATTAGCTTTTAAAAATAACCGGATTACTTATTAATAAATAGTAAGTATACTTAAAAAAATGTTAACTCACAATAGCTTTCTTTATTAACAATAAATTTCTAACAAACCATCATATAACCTGATTAAAAAAAACTTCTGCCTTTCAGCAGAAGCTTTGGAAGATCAAACTTCATAATAAATTAATCCTGGGTTTAATGGTTTTTCCGGGATTGTTTAAGATAGCTTTTTATAGCTGGTTTTAATGAGATATATTATTGTTCTTTACAAGTATTGGAATGATAAAAGCGACTGAATATTGGATTATTACTGGTTCTCCGGGATTGGAAAAAGACCTTTCAATGGATTTGGATTTTGTTAATGTTTATTGAATCATTAATCATTTCCTGAACAAAGATAACACGCATACAATTGGCGCACAAGCGCATTACTGCTCTATTTTTAAGGTATGGTAATTACTGCTGGGTAAGTAAATGAACGTAAGAAATAAATGGTATAAATACGATTAGTGAAGAAAATCCAAAGTTTGAATATATTTATTGCCAGAATAATTGAGCAGTTATGCTGGTTTTAAACAATACACCAACCAGTAGCAATCTGTTTTATAGTAATTAAATCGCAAAGTACAAATGAAGATAATCAGGAAGATAGCAAGACTCATCTATACCTTAATACCTTTTAAAAAAGCAATCTTTACGGTATTAAAAAAATTCTGGACTCCGCCGAAATCTATTTATAGATACCTTACTTTTCAAGGCATCCTTAAGTTTAAAACTACCGCAGGCACATCTTTTAAAATAAGAAGTTATGGAGATTCTATTGAAAATGAAATTTTCTGGAGCTCTATGAAAAACTGGGAAAACATTTCTATTAATATCTGGTCAGAACTATGCAAAAATGCTGAAGTTATTTTTGATCTTGGCGCCAATACAGGCATCTATTCATTAATCGCAAAATCTATAAATCCACCGGCAAAAGTGTATGCTTTTGAACCCGTATCAAGAGTGTATAAAAAACTTGTTTTTAATAATAGCCTGAACAAATTCAATATATCATGTAACGAAATAGCGTTATCAAACTATGAAGGAGAAGCTACGCTTTACGATCTTCCTTCTGCACATGTGTATACTGTATTCGTTAATAAAAATCATTTTGACCCGGGCATACCAACCTTAGAAGTTAAGATAAAAGCAACTACATTAAATGCTTTCATTAAAGCAAATAATATTTCTAAAATAGATATTATTAAAATTGATGTTGAACTTCATGAAGTTGAGGTAATGGAAGGATTTTCAGAATATCTTGATAAATTCAGGCCAACGATATTGATTGAAATATTAAATAATGAAATTGGCAATAAAATTCAGCAATTAGTTAGCGGCTTAGATTATCTCTTTTTTAATATTGATGAAACTAAAGGAATAAGACAGGTTGAGAATATTGGCAAGAGTGATTACTATAATTACTTATTATGCACAAAAGAAATGGCTGAAAAAATTAATTTATCAAGATACATTGTTTAAGAGTAATTTAATTTTTATAATCAGGAACTAATTAATTGTTGTAACTCGGCATCGGTTTTTATTAAAACATCTCTTACTTTACTTCCCTGGTTAGGACCTACAACACCAGCGGCTTCCAGTTGATCCATTAAGCGGCCTGCACGATTGTATCCAAGTTTCATACGTCGCTGTAATAATGAGGTACTGCCCATTTGGCTCATCACAATTATTTTAGCAGCGTCATCAAACAAAGGATCACGTTCCATTGCATCAAAATTTTTTCCTTGTGCATCTTTCTCATCCTCATATACAGGTAAGTAATATTGATCGGGATACCCTTCCTGATAACCTATAAATTCTGTTACTTTATCCACTTCAGGTGTATCAACAAAAGCACATTGCAACCGTGTGAGCTCACCGTTATAGCTTATTAGCATATCACCTTTTCCAATTAATTGCTCAGCTCCGCCAACGTCTAAAATTGTGCGGCTATCTATTTTACTGCTTACCTTAAATGCAATGCGTGCCGGAAAATTTGCTTTAATAGTTCCTGTAATAATATTCACTGACGGACGCTGCGTAGCAATGATAAGGTGAATACCTACGGCCCTTGCAAGCTGCGCCAGCCGTGCAATTGGCATTTCTACCTCTTTGCCTGCGGTCATAATCAGGTCAGCAAATTCATCAATTACTAAAACTATAAATGGTAAATATTGGTGTCCTTTTTCAGGGTTTAATTTCCTGCTTACAAACTTTTCGTTATACTCTTTTATATTTCTTGTACCTGCTTCTTTTAGCAAATCATAACGGTTATCCATTTCAATACACAAAGCATTAAGTGTATGAATAACTTTTTTTGTATCAGTGATAATGGCGTCTTCTTCACCGGGAAGTTTCGCTAAAAAATGCTTTTGTATCTTACTGTAAATACTCAACTCTACTTTTTTCGGATCTACCAAAACAAACTTCAATTGCGAAGGATGTTTTTTATATAAAAGCGAAACAAGAATAGCATTTAAGCCAACAGATTTTCCCTGGCCTGTAGCACCCGCCATTAAAAGGTGAGGCATATTAGTAAGATCAACAATAAAATTTTCATTGTCAATCTTTTTACCAATAGCAATTGGAAGAGAAAAATTATT
>CAXSDW010000020.1:0-38853 GCA_964236235.1 uncultured Chitinophagaceae bacterium | reverse complement strand
AAGCTGCACTTTTAGGTACTTCGCCGTTTTTTTTTGTAACTACAGGAAACGAAAAATGTATGTCAGGATGAATTAACTGGCGGGATTTTATACAGGCCGGGCAAATGCCGCATGAATCATTATCATCTTTGTTATGAACTGAAGATGAACCGGAATTTTCTTTAAAAAGATCAGGTGATTTATTTGATGAATGAAGAGAATTACAAACAATATATTGTGCAAAAGCAATTGCAAGCGGAAGTGCGCCGCTACCTTCTTTACCTAAAAATAACAATGCATGGCTTAGCCGGTTCTGTTGCACCAGGTTCACAAGTTGATCCTTAACAGCCTTTTGACCAACGACATCTTTGAACTGCATAAATGCAAATATAATTGAACCTTATTGTGTAGAGAAGTATAAGCATTTGGGTATTGTTGCAGGTGAATTTACGCCTATCTCGTGTGTTCGCCTTATTCGTTCAAGGTTAATGACCCAACAATAATTTTGATAGTCTTATCATCAACGCTGTCAAACTCAGATTTGTCATATATGGTTAGTAAATACACTTGCTTATTATCTGTCACCACATAAGTTATAACTCTTGCACCACCGATTTTTCCTTTACTCTTAATAGCAAGGCGAACTTTGTAAGTGTCGTTGCCTAAAGACGTACCTGTTTCTGGTTCCTTTTCAAGTATCGCATTAAGGACAGCGAGTTCTTTCTTAAGAGATGGGAAATTTCTTGATTAATCGTTTTGCTTCTCTTTTAAATTTATCACTTGGTATAACACTAAAGTTCATTTAAAAACTCATTTAGCGTTTGCTTCTGCTCTTTTGTATTTTTGATAATAGTAACTTGTTCAAATGCTTCTTTTAAGTCAGACTTTAACTTTAAAGCCTGTTCATATTTCTTAAGCTTATTAAGTACCTTTTCCCATTCAGTAAGAGGAAGTTGAACAGCTTTAAGGTTTCCATCTATGTCATTTAAGTATTGAAGTGCAATTTTCATATTTAAATTATGAAATTTGGTGAAAGGCGAGGTACAACAGGCATTATTAGTTTAAATACTTTACAATCTCATCACTCATCGGCAAAACTTTACTATCAAATTTGGCGATTAATACACCGTTTTCATCTAAGAGGAATTTATTAAAATTCCATGTGATTTCTGCATCTAATACGCCGTTCAATTCTTTAGTGGTAAGCCATTTATAAATTGGTGCAGTATCGTCGCCTTTCACTGAAACTTTTGCAGCCATCGGGAATGTAACACCATAATTCTTTTTGCAGAATTCTTTAATTTCTGAATTAGAACCGGGTTCCTGCTGGCCAAAATTATTTGCAGGAAACCCTACAATAACAAGTTTATCCTTATACTTATCATATAACTTTTGCAACGATTCATATTGTGGAGTATATCCGCATTTGGAAGCAGTATTTACCACCATTATTTTCTTTCCTTTAAATTTTGAGAAATCAATAATACCGCCGTCTAATGCCTCTACCTTAAATTTAAAAATTGAATTTTTCACAATTGAATTATTAAAAGATTGAGATTGATTGAATGAAGTAAACAAAGCAAGCGCAGTAACAATTATTTTAAACATAAGATAATTTTAAACAAAGTTAATGAAGAAAAATGTTAGAAATAATGAAACTCTAAAAGGTCAGCAACTGGTTGTTTGTTGAAACTATTCATTGCTTTTCATAACAACCCATATCAGGCAAGCCATTAACTCTCGGTTTATCATCAAGGTCTTTAGGAAAGGATGTAAGTACTCCGGCATTTACTGCCGGCGAATTCGTATTATTAAAGTGAAAGTCAAACTGATATTTACTTGTATTAATACTATCAAATAACGGATCCTGGTTTTTTAAAGATGTAATAAAAGTAGCGTTTGAAGGATCTGTTTTTGCTTTATATAATACATGATCAAAGGTTACATTAAAATTTGCAGCGCCTTTTTTATCAACCAGAATTTCATTATCTACGTTTCCTCTATCTCCCCAAAAAATACAATTTTTAAAGACTGCATTTAAATTGGCAGTTATAGTTTGATTGTCTTGTGAAGCATAATTATATACCTGCAATACCGGGTTTTTATGTTCAAGAAATATATTTCCATAACTGGCAACTGTGCAATGCGTAAAACGATAATCGCCGCCATAAGTGAGTAATATGTTGCTGCCGCAATTGCTTATTAAAGTATTATCAGCTTCTATAGTTGTATTTATTCCTATAATCCCGGCATCATAAACATTGTCAATTATACATTGTGAGATTTGTAGTTTTGGATTTGCTGTGGTAGATAATCCTTGCGCTACCAGGCCCTGGTAAGCATTTTTAATAACTGCAAACTTTAAATTATTGTTCTGGCTATTTTCCCTGAAATAAATACCAGGCCAGCTTGCAGGAAGATCTCTGTAATCAGCATCAAGGCGGTCGCCGGTGAATATTACTTTCTCATCTTTGGTTCCCTGTATGTTCAAAGTTCCATCAACTATTACAGGCGCATCCGCATGAATGTAAATCTTTGTGCCGGGTTGAATTGTTAGCGTTGCGGTTGAATCAATCAGCAATCCTCCTAAAATTACATAAGGAAGGTTTTTGGTAAAAACAAAATTGCCGGATAACCTTGCACTTTTTAAAAAATTTGCATTTTGCCCATAAGCCTGCAATTGAACAAACTTGTCATTGCCATTATAATTAATTAAAATGCTGTCTGTAATAATAAATGGAAGGTTACTACTGTTAGGATTTACGTTTACCTGCACAAATACATATAAGCTATCATTGGCATCAATAGAAACATTATCAGCTTCAGATGTTGCAGTTCCATCTATATTTAATTTGAAAAATGAACCTGCGCCGCCCATTAGCTTCACTTTTGAAAGTTGCAGCTTTTTATTGTTTTCATTAAAAATTTTGAAAGCCTGAATAATTGATCCTGACGAAGTAAATACCGTATCAAAATTTAAGGTGTCCGCACTTACACTCAATGCAGCCTGTGGACTTGTAATAAAAGGATCTTTTTTGCAGGAGCTTATAATGATTACTATAGAAACAATAAAGACTATAAATTTAAATAACCGCATTTCCGTTTAGTTAATAAACCATTTATTTTGATGCATAAGCTAAGGTAGCCACACTTAGCTTTACACCGGTGATATTTAATATTTCTCTGCCGCAGGCTTCAAGTGTTGCACCTGTTGTTATTACGTCATCAACAAGCAAAATGTGTTTGCCATTCAGTTCTTGTGCATTATTTATTTCAAAACTTCCCTGTACATTTTCCCAACGCTCTGTTCTGTGTTTTTTTGTTTGCGTTTGAGTAAATCTTTTTCGAATAACATTCCCGGTGAGTACAGGTATGTTCATTACCTGCGATATTCCACTGCATAAAATAGCTGACTGGTTAAAACCTCTCTTGTGTTCTTTATCAGGATATAAAGGTAATGGCACAAGAGCATCTATTTTATCAATCCGGTTATTGCTGATGAAGCTGCTTCCCATCATTGCACCAAGATACATGCCCACGTCTTTATTTCCTTTATATTTAAATTCATGAATAAGGTGTTGAATAGCCGTTCCTTTTGCAAAATAAAATTCACTCATGGCAGAGATCAGCGGAAGCCTGCCCCAAAATATTTTTTCTACAGGGTTATTTGCCAGGTCAGCAAAATTGGTATATGGCAAAGTATTAATGCACTGTAAGCAAAGCAGGTTTTCATCTTCTATTACATCACTTCCGCAGCCTTTACACACATGCGGATAAAATAAGTGCATAACAGCATTCAATATATTTTTTAATTGATTTTTGATAAGAAGTATTTTATTAAAAGAGGTATTTATAAAGTTCTTCTACTTTGCCAAGAGGAACTATTTCGATATTAGCTTTTTTTATGTTTACGCTTTTAATATTATGCTTGCTTACTACTACTTTTTCAAAGCCAAGTTTTTCAGCCTCAGCAATCCTTTGATCAATTCTGTTTACGGCTCTTATTTCTCCGCTTAAGCCTACTTCTCCAGCAAAGCAAATATGCAATGGTAATGATACATCTTCATAAGAAGATAATAATGCAGATAACACAGCAAGATCAATTGATGGATCTTCAATTTTTAAACCGCCGGCAATATTTATAAATACGTCTTTTATGCCGAAATGAAATCCGCCTCTTTTTTCTAATACTGCTAATAATAATTGTAACCGCCTCAAATCAAAGCCGGTTACAGTTCGCTGTGGTGTTCCATAAACACTTTGCGTAACTAATGCCTGTACTTCTACAAGTAACGGCCTTATTCCTTCTAAAGTTGCAGCAATTGCAACACCGCTTAACTGATCTTCTTTTTGCGTGATAAGAATTTCCGAAGGATTGCTTACTTGTCTCATTCCTTCGCCTGTCATTTCATAAATACCCAACTCTGATGTGGAACCAAACCTATTTTTTAATGTTCTTAAAATGCGGTAAGTATAATTTCTATCGCCTTCAAACTGAAGAACTGTATCAACCATATGTTCTAAAATTTTTGGCCCGGCTATACTTCCATCTTTTGTAATATGGCCGATTAAAAAAACCGGCGTATTTGTTTCCTTTGCAAATTTTTGAAACTCCGCAGCACATTCTCTTATTTGTGAAACGCTGCCCGGCGAAGATTCAACATAAGGCGATTGCAACGTTTGAATGGAATCCACAATTACTAATTGTGGTTTTAGCTTTTTAATCTCCTGAAATATTGGCTGGGTATTGGTTTCAGTAAGAAGATAAAAATTTTCTCCCGAGCCTGCAGAAGTAAGTTTAAGCCTGTCTGCACGCATTTTTATCTGCTGTTCACTTTCTTCTCCGCTTATATAAAGAGTGACTATATTTTTTAATGACAAAGCATCCTGCAAAAATAAAGTTGATTTACCTATGCCAGGTTCGCCTGCAATTAATACAAGACTGCCTGCAACAATCCCTCCTCCTAAGACTCTGTTTAATTCAGCATCAGGTGTAACAATACGTTTTTCTTCCCCGCTGATTATTTCATTGAGAGATATCGTTTTTAATCCGTTTAGTTTTCCTGCATATTCTTTCCATCCGTCTGGTTTTTTATCTGTGCCTTTATGAATCACCTCTTCCACAAAGGTGTTCCATTGATTACATGATGGACACTTGCCCAACCATTTTGCACTTTCATAGCCGCAGCTTTGGCAAAAGAATCCGGTTTTAGTTTTGCTCATGTTTCGGCATCAAATAAAATAAAAGGTAACAATATTTTGTATGATTAATTAAGAGGAAGATAATTCAGGTATAACTTAAGCCTTATAAAAAAGTTGTTACCTTGATAACTTATTTTGAGAAGAAAATATTCTTTATTCTTATAAAAAGAAAATATTTTATAAACATCCTATAAGTAAAAGAGTCAGTATTTCTACTGACCCTTATACTTACTAACCCATTAAATTCTATAGCTAAATTACAAATTGCCGTCACATAAACAAATTAATTTTGAGTGATGTTAATAATTTCTTTTTACAAATAGAAATGTCAGGATTATTTATTAGATTATAAAATATTAAATATCAATTCTTTATGAACGTCTATAAGAAATCTTCTGTCAAATCAATATAAAAATAATTTGCTCTATATTATAAACTACTTTATTTTTGCAACAAATTTATGAAAATGTATAAGCATTTACTGGTAGCAGTACTTAGCATAGCAGCCTTTAATATTAGTGCTCAAACAACAATTTCAGGAAAAGTTAGTGATAGCAAAAATAAAGTTCTTCCGGGAATTAGTATAACCATTAAAGATTCTTACGATGGAGCAACAACAGACTCTTTGGGTAATTATAAGTTTAACACCAATGAAAAGGGACAACAAATTTTACAGGTATCAGCAACGGGTTATAAACCTTTCGAGCAAAGTTTAAATTTATCCGGTACGCCTGTTAAATTAAATATATTGTTGAAGGAACGCATCACTGAGTTAAATGCCGTAGTAATAACAGCCGGAACTTTTGAAGCAAGTGATCAAAAAAAGACAACGGTTTTAAATCCTATTGATATTGTTACGACAGCAAGTGCAAACGGAGATATTACATCAGCCTTAAAAACTTTACCCGGCACACAGCAGGTTGGCGAAACAGAAGGATTATTTGTACGCGGTGGCACGGCCGGTGAAACAAAAACTTTTATTGACGGCACTTTAGTAAACAATTTTTATTACAGCAGCGAGCCGGGCATTGCACAAAGAGGAAGATTTAATCCATTTCTTTTTAAAGGAACCATCTTTAGCGCCGGCGGATATTCAGCATTATATGGACAGGCGTTGTCATCTGCATTAATTTTAGAATCAATTGACTTACCCGAGAGAAGCTCTGCTGATCTTGCCATATCATATCTTGGCGTCGGAGGCGGATTGCAACATCTTGCAAAAAATAAAAAGTCTTCATGGGGAATATCTTATAATTATATTGATCTCACACTTGCGTTTAATTTAATAAAGCAAAAACAGGATTATTTTAAAATCCCTGTTTTAAATAACGGTGATGCAAATTTTAGAATTAAGACTTCTAAAAACGGCATGCTTAAATATTATGGAACTTTTAGCACCATAAATGTCGGATACAGGTATGCCGATATAGATACGTCAGGAATGAAAAATGCATTTTCGTTGGGCAATGTTAATATGTATCATAATTTATCTTGGAGAGAAATGATAGGAAATAACTTAAAAATGACTGCAGGATTTTCATATAGTACAAACAAGGATGATATAGGTAATGAACTTCAAAATCAAAATAAAGAAAAGCAGGTTATTACAGACCCGGCAATATTTGCCTATAAAAATTTTGGCGTAATAACACATGGCAGCTATGTAAATGCCAAGGTAGTTATAGAAAAAAGGTTAAAGGCTTTAAGTGCCATAAGATTTGGAACCGAATATAATAACAGTGATGAAAAATCCGGTTATACTTTATATACCGGTGATAGATTAAATGAACGTGTGAAAGAGAACCTGGTTTCCATATTTGGAGAAGGTGATATATACCTTACCAATAATATTGCCGCAAAAATCGGGACAAGAGCAGAACATTCTCAATTGCTTAATAAGTGGAATATAGCTCCAAGAGTTTCTTTGGCTTATAAGTTTGAAGATAACAGCCAGGCATCATTTGCTTACGGGATATTTTACCAAAACCCTGAAAGGAAATACCTTCCTGCGATTAATACCTTGAATTATTCACAAGCCACTCATTATATATTGCAATATCAAAAGTTAGCCAACAGCCGCACTTTTCGTACAGAAGTATTTTATAAAAAATATGATGATCTTTTTAAAACAACTATAAATAATGGCAGGGAAAGCGCCGTAAATAATAATGGCTTTGGAGATGCAAAAGGTATTGAGTTTTTTTGGCGGGATAAAAAAACTATTAAGAATGTAGATTACTGGATTTCATATTCATACTTAGATACTAAAAGAGACTTTCTAAATTATCCTGCAGCTATTGAGCCTCCGTTTGCATCAAAACACACAGCGTCTCTTGTAATTAAAAAATTTGTTACAAAACTAAAAACGCAATTTAATGGTTCATATACATATGCAACGGGAAGGCCTTACTATAATATTATGTACAACAATGTTGCGGCTGAATATAAAATTTCAGATGAAGGAAGAACCAAAGATTACAACAGCCTCAGCTTTAGCTTAAATTATTTGCCGGACATTGGTAAAACAAATGGTAAGAAATTTACCGTTATAGTTTTCTCTGTTAATAATGTTCTGGGAAGCAATAATATTTATTCTTACTCATATTCATATAATGGTAAAGTGAAACAGCCGGTTACTCCGCCGTCAAAAAGATTTTATTACCTCGGCTGTTTTATAAGCTTTGGCATTGACAGAACGCAGGACGCTATTAATAATAATTTATAATTCTTACTCACATCTTTAATTGAACAACTACTCTAATTTAAAACTATCAAAATGAAAAAAACAATTCTTCTGATCTCAATTATTTGCTTTAGTACTTTATTATTTGCACAAAGTGATAAATATAACGCCGCAATGAAAACCAATATTAGTATGTTAGATTCTGTATTTCAAAAAGGAAATACGGCGGAGCTGGCAAATAACTTTGAGAGAATAGGCGATGCTGAAAAAACACAATGGCTTCCTTATTATTATGCTGCTTATTGCACCGTAATGAGCGCTCTCATGGAAAAAGATAAAAGTAAACCTGATGCTATAGCCGATAAGGCTGAACAATTAATAACAAAAGCTGAAACAGTTGCCGGTAAAGAGAATTCAGAAACTGCTGTTATTAAAAGTATGATTGCATCTGCGCATATGATGGTTGATCCTCAAAACAGGTGGCAGCAATACGGACAGGCATCTTCCTCTAACATAGAAAAAGCAAAACAATTAGATCCTGCAAATCCGCGGCCTGTGCTTCTTGAAGGCCAGGCTAAATTTTATACTCCTGAAAGTTTTGGTGGCGGAAAGGCTGTGGCAAAACCAATCCTGGAAAAAGCCCTTGCCATGTTTGATACATTCAAGCCCGCCAGCGATCTTGATCCAACATGGGGAAAAAGGTCTGCTCAATATTTTTTAGATCAATGCAAATAATTAGCTCTTTGTGCTAACTTTTGTTACATAAGTTTATCAATGCTTAATGATTAACTTTTAAAGTAAGGTTTTAATATGGTAAAATATCCGAATGAGCTTTAAAGAACTGGATCCAATATTACATGCGCCGCTTCGCCTTGCGGTAGTAAGCCTGTTGTTAAGTGTGAAGGAAGCGGAGTTTACTTTTATAAGGGAAAAAACAAATGCTACGGCAGGCAACCTGAGTGTTCAGATTTCCAGGTTAAAAGAAGCAGATTACATAGAAGTTACCAAGCAGTTTAAAAATAATTATCCGCTTACAATATGTAAAATAACGCCGAAAGGTATTCATGCGTTTGAAGATTATGTAAAAGCGCTGCAGAGTTATACTAATATTACTTAGCCATGTTTATTGCAAATAATTAATTTGAATAACGGAAAAAGGCTGTCTCAATAAGGCAGTCTTTTTTACATTCAATTATGTTATTGCTTTGTAACTCGTTTTGTAATTTTTTCTGACGAAGAGATAAATTGTATAAGATAATTTCCTGCCGGAATTGTAGAAAGTCCGTCTATTGAAACATAATTTAATCCTTTGGTCATCCGGATATTCTTAGAAATAATTTCCATTCCCTGCGCATTGATTACTTTGGCAATTATTAATTCATTTGTGCTCCAATCAATATTAATATTTAAGCAGCTGTTAAATGGATTAGGTGAAATGCTTATGTCAGTATTTATCTTTTTTACTTTTACTGCAATTACTTTTGAATAACTTCCTTTGCCATCAATATCCATTTGCTTTAACCTGTAATAAATAATAGAACTGCCCGCTAAAGAAAAATTATCCGTATAAGAATAGGAATGTAATACAGATGTAGTTCCATTGCCTGCAATTGTAGAAACCTGGTTGAAAATCTTACTGTCTTCGCTTCTCTCAATTAAATAGTTACTGCAATTTATTTCCATTGAAGTGCTCCAGTTAAGTTTAACCTCATTATTATGCAACAATAAAGCTGTAAAAGAAACAAGTGTAACTGGAAGAGGATTTCCGCCGGCAGTTATTATAGCTGTACCATCATCAACAAAATTTACGTTTGCATCTGAGCTTGCCATTATTCTTGCAACATTAATAATTGAGGGCACAACGTTCCCTTTTCCAGGATCATTAATCGTTGCCTGGAATTGTACTTCATAACTTTCATTAGCCGCCAAAGTGCCGCCAGCTGCAGCAGTAGAACCTGTACCAATGTTGAATCTTATTGTTTTTACTGAACCGTTAACTATATAATCGGCGTTATCATCATCAGATGCGTCTGTTTGAAAACCCGTTGTAACACCCGGGCAACTGATCACTTTTAAGGAATTAGGCACATAAGTAATTGTGGAAGGTAAAGTATCAGTTATCACTATTTTGTTAGCATTGCCTGCACCTGTATTTGCACCTTTTAATGTATAGGTTAATACTTCATTTTTTTCAGCAATATTATTTCCGTTTGCATCTGCTACTGTTTTATTTATAGTAAGAATCGGGTCTTTCATTTTGATAGAAAAAATAAATAACCCGGGGAAATAAAGATCCGCTTCAGTGCCGAATTGTAAAGTAACTGAAGTTGCATTTGGATTAATACCATAACCCGTTCCCACATCAAACTGGTCAATATCTATACTCATTTGGTTTGTATAGTTCGGATTTTTTGTGGTTACATGTACTCCGTTATCAGTAATAGTACCGTTCCATGGATTATCAACAGGATTTGTAGCGTTTGAAAACGAATGTCCGTTAATTTTCAAAAAATCCTCACTTACATTTGCATCGCCTTCCCATGTTACCACACCCATTTTAGCATCGCCGGATGCAAGAGCGCCTGAAGGAACATTTAAACCTGTTAATGTAACCGAGGTAGTTGAAAAGCCTCTATTATCTATCATTTCAAATCCGTCATACACACGTACGCTATTATAATTAAGAATACTATTTTCATACACTATTACAATACACCATCCTCCGCCATAGCCGCCATCAAACACTGCACCTGTACTTAAAGGAGCGTTACCAACTTCGTATGTACCTGCGCCATTGGTTTGTACAAAAGAAGTAATATCAGCATATGCCTGGTATTGCGTATAATCATTACTGATAGTATCTTTATCAATTTGTATGGCTATTACATCTGAATACGGATTTACTGTGCCCTTTCTTATTTTAATTTTTTTATTTGCATCTTTGGATAAATCAAATTGATTGCTATACACACGGCCTCCCCAATATAAACGGGCCAGCTTAATTGTATTTGTACCAGCAGGTAATATTAAATCTGAAGAAGATGAGTTTCTGGTAACGCTGTCATTTCCTGTAGCGCCATCAATATCTGCATATCTCATGTTTTGATTGTCATTTCCATAAATGCTGTTACCATCAGCACTATTATCATTCATTTTGCCGACGTTCACTTTATTAGTATCAACAATATTCATGAGCGTGTTGCCAAAAATGACAGATGTGCCCCGTATATTATCAGAATATATAATACTGTAATTTCTTTGCTGGGCATTAGTAATAACAAAAGCTAATAATAGAACAGTTGTAATGGCTAAGCGGCTTGTGCTTTTTTTAAAAACTTTTAACGAAAAAGTTCTCATGATAATTAAACTTTCTGGTGGTAAGTAAATGATAAAACCTGCCGGTATATCATGAAGCGTTGGAAGCCTGGGCTTTGGCGGGATTTAGGAAATAAGTAAGCGTAAAAACCTGGATATGCTAAAAGAAACAATAATAATTATGGAAATCAATTGGTATAATCAACCAAAGTAAACGCTACAATTATGTAAGCATTTGTTTTTCGAAAATAGTTGGAGGGAAATGTATTTACTACGACGTAGTTATTATGAGAAAACAAATATAGAGTTTCTTTTTATAAATTACAATAATTTATATATCTGTTTTATATTATGACATCAAATATCAATTGTCGTCAGTAATTTTTTCATCTACCGCATTTGAAACTACAGAAGCGCTCATTTTTTTCAATGGATTTTTCCTGTTTTCATCATACGTCTTTCGGCTATTTATTATATCAACACAGGTGAAGATCGCCGCCCTGAAAGATGATTCGTCTGCTTTATTTTTTCCGGCAATATCAAATGCAGTACCATGATCCGGGCTCGTTCTTACGCCCAGAATGCCGGCTGTAAAATTTACACCTTCTCCTATTGAAAGAGATTTAAAAGGAATTAATCCCTGGTCGTGATACATAGCTAAAACCGCATCAAACTTTTCATATTGCCTTCTTGCAAAAAATGCATCAGCGCTAAAAGGCCCTGCCACTAACATATTATTTTGTTTAGCTTCTTTAATGGCAGGTTTAATAATTTCAAGTTCTTCATCTCCTACCAATCCTTCGTCACCGGCATGTGGATTTAAACCAAGAACAGCTATTTTAGGTTTATCAATACCAAAATCTCTTTGCAGGCTTGCATGTAAAATTTTGATTTTATTTATAATATTTTCACGGGTTATGTATTGTGCTACTTCTTTCACCGGCACATGTTCTGTAACCAAAGCAACCTTTATATTCTCTGCAGTAAGCAACATTAAAACATCATCAACATTAAAAAGATCTTTTAAAAAAGGCGTATGCCCTGTAAAATTAAACTCTGCACTTTGTACATTTTTTTTATGAATGGGCGCCGTAACAAGGCCATTGATTTCATTATCTTTTAAAGCCCTGGCGGCAATAGTTAAACTTTTTATTGCATACTTTCCGCCAGTGTCATTTAATATTCCGGGATTTACGGGAATTTCTTCTTCCCAACAATTATATAAATTAACCTGCCTGTGATTTATTTTAGAAAAATCCTTAATGCTTAAAAAATTAAAAGGATAATCGGGTAAGATTTTTTTATAAAAGTTTATTATTTTATTATTGGCAAAAACTATTGGCGTACAAATTTCAAGTAAGCGGGCATCACTAAGAATCTTAATTATTATTTCAGGGCCGATGCCGTTTGTATCGCCGCAGCTAAAGCCGATTACCGGCTTATTATCTAAAGTTGTATTCAATTATACTTATATTATTATTGCTGCAAGGTAATAAATAATAAAAGCTATGAGCCCATATTAATAAGAAATACAGGAGCAAAGTTATCAGTAATTTGCACTTTGCATGTACACGTTAAAAAAATCTCTCGGGCAACATTTTCTAAAGGATGAAAATATCATAAAAAAAATAGTTGATGCGCTTTTAGAACATCCTTTTAAAAATTTGCTTGAAGTTGGCCCTGGTGGCGGCGCTCTTACAAAATACCTCATACAATTGCCTGGTATAAATTTTAAAGCAATTGAGCTTGACCAGGAAAAGGTTAGTTATCTTATTAAAAATTATCCTTCATTAGCCGGCAAAATTATTAATGACAGCTTCCTGCTCATAGATAATCCTTTTGATGATTCTTTTACTGTTGTTGGAAATTTTCCCTATAATATATCTACTCAAATTCTTTTTAAAATTCTTGACTGGCACCAATATGTTCCTGAAGTAATAGGAATGTTTCAAAAAGAAGTGGCTCAAAGAGTTTCCTCAAAAGAAGGAAGTAAAGTTTACGGCGTGTTAAGTGTATTGATACAATATTATTATGACGTTGAATATTTATTTGATGTGGGCAATGAATGTTTTACTCCGCAGCCAAAAGTAAAAAGCGGGGTTATAAGATTAACTGAAGTGAAAAATAAACTTCCTGTAAAAAACGAAAGAGCTTTTAAGATATTGGTGAAAACTGCATTTAACCAACGGCGTAAAACCATGCGTAATGCAGTAAAAAGTTTATTTATGCCGGATGTTCTGCAGGATAATTTATTTGAAAGAAGAGCAGAAACTTTTAGTATTAAAGAATTCGCTGATTTAACTTTTAAAATGGAAGGGAAATAACTTGCTGACCAATTTTAAACATGTTATTGCTTAAATCTACAACCATCTCTTTGAGATTCATTATTGTATTTTTGTAATAAATTCAGATGCTTGCAACTTTTGGATAATCTTATAATTAATGAGCACAATTTCCACTTCTAAAATAAGAATTGTTACTGCGGCTTCTTTATTTGACGGGCATGACGCTGCGATCAATATTATGCGCCGGATTATGCAAAGTAAAGGAGCCGAAATTATTCATCTTGGCCATAACCGCAGTGTTACAGAAATAGTGGAATGCGCTATAGAAGAGGATGTGCAGGGCATAGCGGTAACAAGTTACCAGGGTGGCCATATTGAATTCTTTAAATACATGAAAGATCTTTTAAATGAAAATGGCGCTGGTCATATAAAAATATTTGGTGGCGGTGGCGGTACTATTTTACCAACAGAAATTGAAGAACTTCATGCTTATGGAATCACAAGAATTTATTCTCCTGATGACGGCAGGCACATGGGCTTGGAAGGTATGATTGAAGATGTAATAAGGCAATGTGGCAACCCCCTCCAAACCTCCCCCGAAAGGGGAGGCTTAACGGAAATACAAATCCTTGAAAATAATAATGGGAACTATGCTTTAGGAGAGTGGAAGGATATTAAGAAAATCGCAAAGGCAATTACTTCAGCAGAGAATGGCAAGCCGTTTGAATATTTATTAAATGGCAATGCACAACCTTCCTTTTTTGCAACGGCTGATCCGTTTTATTATAAATCATTAAAAGAATTTGCTCTTGAGCACAGGAAAAATTTTACAGAGGCTGAAGGAATTTTATGGAATTATTTGCGGGACAAACAACTGGATGGAATTAAATTCAGGAGGCAACACATCATTGACAAATTTATCGCTGATTTTATTTCTCTTGGAAAACATCTGATCATAGAAGTAGACGGACTTATCCATCAAATGCCTGATGTAAAATTAAATGATGAACAACGAACTAAAAGATTAGACGAACTTGGGTATCAGGTACTCAGAATAAATAACGAAAGCATTCTTCATGATATTGATAATGTACTCATAAAAATAAAGGAAACATTAAACGAATCACCAAAGAAGGCAATTAAAGAAAAAACTCCAAAAGTCTCCCCCAAGGGGGGAGATTTAGAGGGGGCTGTTGTTTTAGGAATCACCGGAACCGGAGGCGCCGGTAAATCCTCAGTAACCGATGAGATTGTTCGCAGATTTTTAAATGCATACACAGATAAAACCATTGCTGTAATATCGGTTGATCCTTCCAAGAAAAAAACAGGGGGCGCTTTACTTGGAGATAGAATACGCATGAATTCGATTCACCACCCAAGGGCATATATGCGAAGCCTTGCCACACGTGAGAGTGATAAAGCACTCAGCACTCATGTGCAGGAAGCTATTGATATTTGTAAGGCCGCAGGTTATGACATGATTATTTTAGAGAGTGCAGGTGTTGGCCAGAGCGATGCTTCTATTTTGGATTACTGTGATATCAGCATGTATGTAATGACACCTGAATATGGCGCAGCTTCACAGCTTGAAAAAATAAATATGCTGGATTATGCTGATGTAATTTGTATAAACAAGTTTGACAAAGCCGGTGCTAAAGATGCCTTACATGATGTACAAAAGCAATACAAGCGTAATCATTTATTATGGCAGGCAAAAGATGATGAACTTCCTGTAATAGGTACGGTAGCATCTAAGTTCAATGACGAAGGAATTAATAAATTATTCGAAGCGCTCATCAGGATTATCGAAAACAAAACAGGGATACATTTTGGTGATTTTGAAAATAATTATCATGCATCTATTGGCTCTGATGCGGTAATACCTGCACAGCGCATTCGTTACCTTGCAGAAATTGCTGAGGCAATTATTAAATATAATAAATTGGCTAAAGAGCAGTCTGCCATTGCATCTCAGCTATACCAGGTAAATGGCACTCTACAGATTGTAGCTAAAAATGAAAACACTTCAATTGTTGCTGAATTAGAACAAATCATATCCAACCTTCAACGGCAACTCACTCCGGAAAATAAGAATTTAGTTGATGAATGGGAAAGCATAAAAGCTTCTTATCAAAAGGAATTTTTAGAATATAATGTAAGAGGAAAAGTTATCAAACTTCCATTGTTTGTTGAATCCTTATCTCACACCAAAATTCCAAAGATCGCTATCCCGCAAATAAAAGATTGGGGGGATATTTTGCAATGGCGTTTACAGGAAAATTTTCCAGGCCACTTTCCTTACACTGCCGGTGTGTTTCCACTAAAGCGCCAGGAGGAAGATCCTACAAGAATGTTTGCAGGCGAAGGAGGCCCTGAAAGAACTAACCGCCGGTTTCATTATGTAAGTTATGGGCAACCCGCAAAGCGCCTCAGCACTGCTTTTGACAGTGTTACTTTATATGGTGAAGATCCTGCATCCCGACCTGATATTTATGGCAAAGTAGGCAATAGCGGTGTTAGCATTGCAACAGTTGATGATGCAAAAAAACTGTACAGCGGCTTTGATCTTTGTGATCCCAAAACCTCTGTAAGCATGACCATCAACGGGCCGGCACCAATGATTCTTGCTTTCTTTTTAAATGCTGCCATTGACCAGCAATGCGAAAAATATATTATAGAAAATAATTTACAGCAAGAGGTAAATAAAATCATAGAATCAAAATATAATATTGATGAATTACCAAAATACCTTGGCGTTGATGAAAAACCAGTGCTTCTTGAAAGAAATGCTTCTGGCTTCCCTACTTCTCCTTTGGAGAGGGAGACGGAGGGTGAGGTCGGCTCTCTTCCTTTAGGAAATTCAGGGCTTGGCTTGCGGCTGCTTGGGCTTTCCGGTTCAGATGTTCTTGATGGGGAAATTTACGAAGAGATAAAAGCGAAGGCATTAAATAATGTACGTGGTACAGTGCAGGCTGATATTTTGAAAGAAGACCAGGCGCAAAATACTTGTATATTTTCAACAGAGTTTGCCTTAAAATTAATGGGCGATGTACAGCAATATTTCATAGATAAAAAGGTGCGCAACTTTTATTCTGTCTCCATAAGCGGCTACCACATTGCTGAAGCTGGCGCCAATCCAATCACGCAGCTTGCTTTCACTTTATCTAACGGGTTTACTTATGTAGAATATTATTTAAGCCGTGGAATGAAGATTGATGAATTTGCACAAAACCTTTCTTTCTTTTTTAGCAATGGAATGGATGCCGAATACAGTGTGATCGGCCGGGTGGCAAGAAGGATATGGGCAAAAGCTATTAAGTATATATATAATGGTAACAGCCGCAGCCAGATGCTTAAATATCATATACAAACCAGTGGCCGCAGCCTTCATGCGCAGGAGATTGATTTTAATGACATACGTACTACACTCCAGGCTTTATATGCTATCTACGATAACTGTAACAGTCTTCATACAAATGCTTATGACGAAGCTATAACAACCCCAACAGAAGAAAGTGTAAGAAGGGCAATGGCTATACAATTAATAATTAACCGTGAACTTGGCACAGCTAAAAATGAGAACCCAAACCAGGGAAGTTTTTTAATTGAAGAGCTTACTAATCTTGTAGAAGAAGCCGTGCTTACAGAATTTAATCGCATCTCTGAAAGAGGCGGTGTGCCCGGCGCAATGGAGCGCATGTACCAGCGAAATAAAATCCAGGAAGAAAGTTTGTATTATGAAAGTTTAAAACACACCGGCGAATTTCCGATTGTTGGTGTAAATACTTTTTTGAATAAAAATGGCTCACCTACTATACTTCCTGCCGAAGTTATACGCAGCACTATTGAAGAAAGAGAATTTCAAATAAAAACCTTGCAGGATTTCCATAAAAGCCATGAAGATAAAAGTGCCGATATGCTAAAGCGGTTGCAGCAGGTAGCAATTAACAATGGTAATTTATTTGAAGAACTTATGGAGACGGTTAAATATTGTTCACTCGGCCAAATCACTCATGCCTTGTACGAAGTAGGCGGGCAATACCGCAGAAATATGTAATACCATTAAGGATTTTTTGTAAACATTGGCATAATTGCTGTTGATTTTTTAGAAATATTTTCAAACCTTAAATAGTTTTTTATGCCACGTACAACAAGTATTAAGAAAACTTCTGGAGATCATGAAAAAAGTAACAATGGAAGCAAAACTTCTGAAATGAACAAAAAATCAACAGGAGATAACAAGAAGCAGGATGCAGTAAATGTAAAAGTTCCCACTGCAAGAGAAAAGTCGAAAGGATTTGATGAAGGCAGAAGGAATGATGCAAATAGCAATGAACTTTAGTCTGACCCATTTAAATTAAAAAGGGCATTACTGGAAAGTAATACCCTTTTTGTTATAAGTTTTTTATAAATTTAAGCCGGCTCCTGCACACTTTGATGAACACCTTCCTTTATCTCTTCCAGCAATTTTTTGTTAAACGCTTCTAAATCTTTTGGGCTGCGGCTTGTCACCAAACCCTTATCCACTACCACTTCTTCATCTTTCCATATAGCGCCTGCATTGATAAGATCTGTTTTTAGTGATGGATAACTTGTCAAAGTTCTTCCTTTAAGCATACCGGTTTCTATTAATAATTGAGGTGCATGACAAATAGCTGCAACAGGTTTTCCGGCACCTAAAAATGATTTTGCAAAAATTACACAATCTTCATTAAGCCGCATAAAGTCAGGGTTCATAACTCCGCCCGGTATCATTAATGCATCATAATCCTCTTCGTTGGCATTGCTTACGTTCACATCAACCGGAATTTCAATTGACCAGTGATCATGATCCCAGCCTTTTATTTTTTCTTTTTGAGGAGAAACAATTACCACTTTTATTCCGGCTTCCTCCATTGCTTTTTTAGGACTTGTCAGTTCAACTTCTTCAAAGCCGTTGTCACTTAGTATGGCAACTTTTTTATCTGTTAGCTCTTTCATAACATTTTGATTTAGATGGTTAAATTATTTCTTTTTTTTCTCAGGAACACAATTAGGAACAGTCTTCCCTTTCTTATCTTTTGTACCAATTTGCTCATAACCTTCCCAACACGGATCTTTCTTTTTTTCAGAGGCTTTCTTTTTTGTAGCTGGCATATAATAAAATTTTTTTATGAAAAATTATTAAAATCATTTACAATAAGTATGCCTTGCACAATAATGGAATTATCAAATAAAAGATTGTCTTACGTTTTCTATTTTAAACTAAGAAAACAATAAACAAGCAAAAATAAAAATCAATGATTATCAAATTGATTCCAATTTTTTCAATGCTTTTTTCAAATCAATTCCTTTTCCTAAAACGCCTTTAAAGATGTCACCTGTATCTTTTAACCTGTCCATTGCATTAAAAATAGTAAAGTCGAGAATGCTTAATCCTTTTTTAACTTCATCCCAACGCAGCGGCATAGATACAGGTGCTCCAGGCTTAGGCCTCAGCGAATATGGTCCTGCGACTGTTGCCTGTGGCCGGTTCTGTAAAAAATCAATGTACATTTTTCCATCCCTGTCGGCAATTTTTCGCTCAATACTTGTAAAGTCCGGAATTTGAGAATGTATCAATTTTGCTATTGCCCTGCCAAACTCTTTTGAATCTTCATAAGAATATTTTGCGCCAAACGGAATATAAATATGAAGGCCTGTTGAGCCTGAAGTTTTGCAAAATGATGTTACTCCAATTGCATCAAAAATTTGTTTTGTAACACAGGCGGCTTCTATTACCTGGTTAAAAGTATTTTTATCCGGGTCAAGGTCAATGATGCACCAGTCAGGATTATCAGGCGTTTGTGTGCGGCTGCTCCAGGGGTTTATTTCAATACAGCCAAGCGAAGCAATATACAACAGGCTGGCTTCATCTGTGGCAACTAAGAATTCTTTATTTTCCTGGTCTCTTTCACTGAAATACGGAAACGTTTTTATCCACTCCGGAACTTTACCTTTTACATTTTTCTGGTAAAATGCTTCACCATTTATTCCATGCGGATAGCGGTTTAGCGTTTGCGGTTTGTCTTTTATGTAGGGCAAAATAAATGGCGCAACCCTGTAATAATAATTAAGCATATCTCTCTTGGTTACTTCTTTTTTTGTTGCCGCAGTTGCAGGCCAATAAATTTTACTCAGGTTAGTAAACTTAAGCTCATGGCCACCTACAGGCCGTGTTTGCATTTCATCTTTTGGATTTAGTAAGGTTGCCCTTTCTTTTTTAGCGGGAGACGTGATTACTTTCTTTTTATGCAATGCATTCTTCTGCTCTGTCACATCCGCAACCGGCACTGCTTTTTCTCTTACCACATCTTTTGCATTTTTATCTTCACGCAATCCTTTAAAAGATGGATGACGAATAGCGCCATCTCTTGTTTGTTCCCTGTAGCTAATTTCGCACACTACCTCAGGCTTTACCCACGTAACTTCTGCCTTTGGTGGATTGGGCCGAAACCTTGATGGCTTATTATAATCAGGCACTACTTTAAAAGGGCAAATATCTGTTTGTAAGGATTTTAATTTTTGTAAAATTTCACCTTGCAATTTGTTGGTAAATCCGGTGCCGACAGGCGTAACAAAATTAAACTCACCATTTTCATATAAGCCAATCAGCAATGCACTAAACTGTTTGTTTGTGTTTTCATTTTTGGTATAGCCACCAATAACCATTTCCTGTCGCTTTTCTGTTTTTATCTTCACCCATTCTTTGGTTCTTAGATCAGGGATATACAGACTGGTGGCCTTTTTAGCCATAATACCTTCAAGACCCATTTTATCTGCAAGAGCAAAAAATTCCTGTCCTGTTGCCTCAAAGTTCTCACTCAATTTAATGATACCGCTGGCAGGAACAACGCTTCGCAAAATTTCACGGCGTTCAATAAGTTGCAGGTTCATTACATCAACACCATCAATCCATAATAAGTCAAAGAGATGATATGCAAGATGCCCGTCTGCTTCGCTGCGCCACGCCTGCAGGTTGCTGAAATCAGGAATACCTTTATCATTGGTCACTATTATTTCACCATCAACCACTGCATTAATATTCCAGTTTTTTAAGGCTTCATATACCGGGTAAAATTTTTCATTGAATGATTTATTATTTCTTGAACGCACTTCTACTGCTCCATTGTTAATGTATCCCAGCGCCCTGTAGCCATCCCATTTTATTTCATACAACCATCCTTCATCTTCTACGGGCTCATCTACAAGAGTTGCCAGCATTGGTTTTATGTCTTCAGGAAATGTTGAACGCTTTCCTTTATTTATTAAATAAGCTATGTCTTTGTTGTGAGAAGAATCAGGAAGTTGCTTAATTTTCATTGTAAGTATTATTAGTGCCGCCTTGAAATTATAAACCTGCGGCAGTTTAGGTGTATATAAGATTATGCCATATTAAATATGTGTTTTATTTTCGGCATAGACAATATTTGATAAGCCTTTATTATTAAATATTTCTTCTTCTAAACGATCATAAACCTGCCGATATGCCAAACATTCCCAATGTGAAGCTTGCCTTTAAACACAAAGGTATAAACAGTGATAAACCTGTTGCAATTTTAGCAGGCGATGTAGGCGGCACCAAAACCAACATGGCAATGTATCGTGCAGATGGCGATACCATTACCATGCTTCGGGAAGCAAAATATGCATCGCATGAGTACACTTCTCTTACAGAAATTATTGTTCATTTTACCGGGCAGGAATGGCCCGACAGGATTTGTATGGCAGTTGCCGGACCTGTGTTGCATGGCAAGGTTTCGCTCACAAATTTATTATGGCAGCTCGATAGCAATGCTATGAGCACAGCCCTTAAAGTACCGATCGTTTTTTTAAATGATCTCGAAGCAAATGCCTTCGGGCTTGCAGGCTTGCATGGCAATGAGCTTGCCATTATCCATAATACAAATACAATTACCGAAGGCAATATAGCCATTGTTGCTGCAGGCACAGGATTGGGTGAAGCGGGCTTATTCTATGATGGTGAACGTTACCATCCTTTTGCCGCAGAAGGCGGCCACTGCGGCTTTGCGCCACAAAATGAAACGGATGTAGCGCTATGGCGTTTTTTAAAACAGCAACACGGGCATGTAAGCTGGGAGCGTATTTTATCAGGGCCGGGAATATATGCCATCTTTCAATTTTTAACTACAGTAGAAAGAAGACCGGTGCCTTCATGGTTACAGCAACAGCTTTTGGAAGATGATCCGGCGGCCGTAATAAGTATTGCAGCATTGCACAGAGATGAGCCCGTATGCAAAGAAACAATGCAACTTTTTACCCGCTACCTGGCAATGGAATCTGCAAATATGGTATTGAAATTAAAAGCCACAGGAGGTTGCTATTTAAGTGGTGGCATTGCTCCCAAAGTATTACCATTTTTACAAACAGGTGATTGGTATAACAACTTTATTGATGCCGGCCGCATGAAGCCTTTATTAGAGAAAGTGCCGGTGTACGTTATACTCAACAGTAAAGCTCCGCTTATCGGCGCCGCTTATTATGGTGCATACAGTATGTAATGGAGTGAACAATTTTGCACACTAATATATAAGGTATCAGGTAAATTATTTTTAAAAAGAAGTACAAAGAAATAACCAGATTTATCAGAGATGTTTTACATTCATGTTAGAATTTATTAATTAATGCTATGGGAAATTTTCAGATAAAAGTTCAGCCAAAAAATTATGATGCCATTATTATAGGTTCAGGAGCCGGCGGCGGTATGGCTACTTATGTATTAGCGAATGCCGGTTTAAAGGTTTGCTTAATAGAAGCAGGGCCTATGTATGATCCTAAAACAGATTCCAACCAGTTAAAAAATCCATGGGAATCTCCGCGAAGAGGCGCCAGTACTAAGTTTCGCCCTTTTGGTGATTTTGATGGATGCTATTGGGGCTGGGAAATTGACGGTGAACCTTATACGCAGGCAAAAGGTACAAAATGGGAATGGTGGCGTGCACGTATGCTGGGCGGCCGTACTAATCATTGGGGCAGAATTTCCCTAAGATTTGGCCCTAAAGATTTTAAAAGAAAAAGTATAGACGGACTTGGTGATGACTGGCCGATAAGTTATGATGATGTAAAACCTTATTACGATAAAGTTGATCAGTTGCTTGGCGTATTCGGAACCAATGAAGGCCTGGTTGATGATCCCGATGGAATCTTTCTTCCGCCGCCAAAGCCACGTTTGCATGAATTGTTTATTAAAAAGGCTGCCACTAACATTGGCATTCCTGTAATTCCCTCCAGGCTTTCCATTCTTACCAAACAAATAAATAAAGATCGCGGACAATGTTTTTATTGTGCACAATGCGGACGGAGCTGTAAAGTGTACGCAGATTTTTCTTCTTCATCTGCATTGGTAATCCCGGCATTGAGAACAGGTAATGTTGATCTTGTTACAAATTCAATGGCCCGTGAAATATTAACCAATAAGGAAGGTCTTGCCACAGGTGTTTCTTATGTGAATAAAGACGACATGCAGGAATACCAGGTTACCGGCCGAACAGTTATTACCGCAGCCAGTGCATGTGAATCTGCAAGATTGTTATTGAATTCCAAATCTCCAAATCATCCGAATGGTTTAGCTAATTCAAGTAATATAGTAGGTAAATATTTACATGATTCCACAGGTGCAGATATGGGTGGAATTATCCCTGAATTATTTGACCGTAAAAGATATAATGAAGATGGCGTAGGCGGCATGCATGTTTATACTCCATGGTGGCTTGATAATAAAAAGCTTGATTTTCCCCGGGGTTATCATATTGAATATGGAGGTGGTTTTGGAATGCCTTTATATGGATTTAACTGGGGCATTGAAAACCTGAATGGTACTTATAAAATTAAAGGGAAGCAAAAAGAAGCCGGCGGCTATGGTGCTTCATTAAAAGAAGATTATCGTTATTTTTTCGGTTCTCACGTTGGCATGGCCGGCCGCGGAGAAGCCATTGCAAGAGAAGACAGTTATTGCGAAATTGACCCCGAAGTAGTTGATAAATTTGGTATCCCGGTATTGCGGTTTCATACTACTTATACCGATTATGAAATAAAGCAGGCAAAGCATATGAAGGAAACTTTTTCAGAGATCCTTCATTCAATGGGCGCAGTAATTACATGGGGCGGCGATGATGGTCCAGAAGATAATTATGGCCTTCATGCTCCAGGCAATATTATACATGAAGCAGGCACAGTTCGCATGGGCAACGATGCTAAACGGTCTCCTCTGAATAAATGGGCGCAGGCACATGATTGCAAAAATTTATTCAACGTTGACGGAGGTATGTTTGTATCACAGGGAGATAAAAATATTACCTGGACAATTCTTGCCCTATCAATGCGTACCTCGGAATACATTGTTGATCAGTTGAAGAAGAATAATATTTAATGTACGTTGGCTGTTGATCGTTGTTCGTTGACCGGCAGTTAGTTATTTTTACTTTGATTTTTTACTTTTTACTTTTACTTTAATTAAAAAACATGGATAGAAGAAAATCTCTAAAAACTATACTTGTTGGAACTGTTTCAACAGGTGTACTATTGGATGCGTGCAAGACTGATGATAAAAAAGCGCCGGCAGGTAAAGCGGTTACAACAGACAGTGGTATTAACCGTATGAAGGAAGAAGCCGCTCATGAAAAAGAAGTAAAGTCAGCAACTTTTTTTACGCCTCATGAAATGGCAACTATTACTATTCTTGGAGATATAATAATACCAAAAGATGATGTAAGCGGCAGCGCTTCAGATGCAAAAGTGCCTGACTTTATCGAGTTTATTGTAAAAGATAAACCTGAGCACCAGGTGCCAATGCGTGGCGGCCTTCGCTGGTTAGATATGCAATGCCTTAACCGTTACAAAAATCCTTTTACAGATTGTAATAAGCAGCAGCAGATGGAAATAGTTGATGCCATTGCATGGCCTAAAAAAGCCAAGTCCGAAATGAAGCCGGGTGTTGCTTTCTTTAACCTCGTGCGCAACTTAACGGCGACTGGTTTTTATACTTCAGAAATTGGCGTTAAAGATGTTGGCTACATGGGTAATACACCTAATCAATGGAACGGCGTGCCGGCCGATGTGCTAAAGCAATACAATCTTGCCTATACTGATAAAGAATTAAAAGAATGCGTTAGTTTTTAACCTCATCCCTCAACTCTTTTCCAAAGGAGAAGGGGCAAAAATTCTTTCTTTGAAGAGGATTTAGGTGAGGTTTTGGTTACAATGCCAAATAATAATGCATGACGAAATTTATAGAGAAGAATAGCTGCGCCCTGATATTTTTATCCATTACTTTCTGCCTGTTTTCCTGCAATAATAAAGAGACAGACACTTTAGTAAAAACAACTACAAAAACAGATACTCTTACACCCGATCAACAACATCTTGCTAAAAACGCATTGCGAGGTCTTACTATTGCCAATGGCCTGCAAGTAGAAACTTTTGCTACCGAACCAATGCTAAAAAATCCAACTAACATTGATGTTGATGAACGCGGAAGAGTATGGGTTACGGAAGCATATAATTACCGGCCGGCTATCAATAATAATCCTGTAAATCCTCTTGGCGACAGAATAATGATTTTAGAAGATACAAACGGCGATGGAAAAGCAGACACCGCAAAAGTTTTTTATCAGGGCCCGGAGATAAATGCACCACTCGGTATTTGTGTGTTAGGCAATAAGGTGATTATTTCTCAAAGCCCTTATGTGTGGGCTTTTTATGATGATAATGATGATGACAAAGCTGACCGTAAAGAAATAATATTCCAGGGGATTGGAGGAGAGCAACATGATCATGGGGCACATGCATTTACTTTTGGACCAGATGGTAAATTGTATTTCAATTTTGGCAATGAAGGAAAAACATTGAAAGATAAAAACGGGAAAGATGTTCGTGACCAGGATGGAGATGTAATAGGACCAAAAAAATATAAGCAGGGAATGGTTTTCCGTTGTGATCCAGATGGCTCACATGTTGAATGTCTTGCTCAAAATTTTCGTAACCCGTACGAAATAGCTGTTGATAGTTATGGTGGTTTATGGCAAAGCGATAATGATGATGATGGTAACCGCAGCACCCGCATTAACTATGTAATGCAGTATGGCAATTATGGATACACGGACGAGATGACAGGCGCAGGCTGGCGGGCAAACCGCACTAATATTGAAGACTCTATTCCTGAACGTCACTGGCACCTTAATGATCCTGGCGCTGTACCTAATCTCTTACAAACAGGTGCCGGCTCCCCAACAGGTATGGTAATTTATGAAGGCTCTTTATTGCCTGCGCAGTTTCATGGCCAGGTTATACATTGCGATGCCGGACCTAACGTTGTACGTTGTTACCCGGTTAAAAAAAATGGCGCCGGTTATACAGCAGGTATAATTAATATTTTAAAAGGAGAAAAAGATCAATGGTTTCGTCCTGCTGATATTTGTGTAGCTCCAGATGGTTCATTGATGATAGCTGACTGGTATGATCCCGGAGTTGGCGGACATGCAGCCGGTGATCAGACAAGAGGAAGAATTTACCGGGTTGCACCGCGTGGCTCGGAAAAATATATTATTCCGAAAGAAGATTATACATCAGCACAAGGCGCTATTGCTGCTTTGCAAAACCCAAACCTTTCTGTTCGCTATAATGCATTCAATGCCTTGCAGCAAATGGGTGATAAAGCAATTCCTGAACTGGAAAAGTATTGGAACACTGCTGCAGATCCGCGTATGCGGGCAAGAGCATTTTGGGTCTTAATAAAAATGCCAAAGGCTGATACAAAAAAATATATTGAACAGGCGGCAAAAGATAATAACCCTGACTTGCGTATAATGGCAGTAAGGGCGGCATCGCAATCAGGTAAAAATAATACGGCTGTAATTGCTGAATTATTTAAAGATTCTGATCCGCAGGTAAGGAGAGAATGTGCTTTGGCATTACATCATAATAAATCCGCTGATGCAGCAAATCTTTGGGCAACACTTGCTGCTTCACACGATGGTAAAGATCGCTGGTATCTTGAAGCATTAGGTATTGGCGCTGATGGGCAATGGGATAAATTTTTTGCTGCTTATCTAACTAAATATCACGATAACTTACAAAGCGCAGCAGCCAAAGATATAATCTGGAGAGCCCGTACTGATAAAGCTGTTCCTTACATTGCAAAGCTTGCAACAGACCGAAGTATTGATTTAAAAGAACGCCTGAGGTATTTTCGTGCATTTGATTTTAATACAGGCCCTGCAAAATCTGTCTTGCTGTTAAGCATGATTGGGAACGTAGAGAACACTGATACTGCAGTTAATAAACTTGTGCTGCATCATTTAGACATTAAGACTGTAAAGCAATCTGCGCTTGCACAAAAAACCCTTAACCAAATATTGCAATCAATACAAGGTACAGATGAATACATAGAATTGGTTACACGTTATGAAGTGAGATCACAAAATAGAAATCTTCTTCAATTAGCGCTTGACAAACCTAATGAACAAATAGGGCGGGATGCCGCAGGCCTTGTACTTCAGTTTAATGGTATTGATCTAATAAAAAAAATAATAAATGGAAATGATACTGCCCAACAGTATAAATTACTTAAGGCGCTAAGCGGAGTAGGAAGTGCTGCCTCAATTGGAATGTTAGAAAATGTCGCCTTGTCAGCTAAATATCCAATGCCACTTAGAAAACTTGCTGCAAGTGGTATCGGCAAAAGCAATAGTGGTGAAGACAAAGTGCTGCAATTATTAAAAAGTAAAAAAGTTCCATCGCCTCTAATTGCTGATGTGGTTGATGGTGTTCGGGGAGCATGGCGGCAATCTGTAAGAAAAGAAGCAGAAAGTTATTTACCTAATGCAGGCAAAAACAACACTGTTGAAAAAGCGCCTTCTTTACAGCAAATTGAATCGTTAACTTCTAACCCAGGTGAAGGCCTAAAAATATTTATTAACAGGTGTTCCCTGTGTCATAAAGTAAATGAAACCGGTAATGATTTTGGGCCAAAACTTACCGAGATCGGTTCTAAGTTACCCAAAGAAGGTTTGTACGGTGCGATTGTACATCCATCTGAAGGAATCAGTTTTGGTTATGAAGGTTGGGAAGTAAAAATGAAAGACGGATCATTGATCTCAGGGATAGTTACCAGCAAAACAAAAACAGATATTGATATTAAATTTCCCGGAGGAGAAACCAGGCATTTGAAAACAAGCGATGTAGCTTCTATGCATCAAATGAAAAGTTCTATGATGCCTGAAGGATTATATGCAGGGCTTTCAGCACAGGATATGGCCAACCTTCTTCAATACCTTGAAGGATTAAAGAAAAAATAATTGTGCATAAAATTCCGCTATCAATCAATCCGGCAGGCGTTTAACCAATAAATCTTTGAAGTAAACTTTACTTTTCGGATCGTGTCCCTGTAAGGCAAATGTGCCGTTGGAAATTACTCTTCCCGCCATATCTGCCGGGCGCTGTACATTATCAGGCTCTGTATAATCAACTACCGTTTTATCATTTATCTTAATGGTCACTCTTTTTCCTTTCACCTTTATGTATTCAGTAAACCATTCATTATCTTTTACGTACACCTCTTTTATATCCACAATTGAATATAAGCTGCCTGTTCTGCGCCAGTCTGTATGAGAATTATTAACCTGCACTTCATAGCCTTTTGCCGGCCATCCGCTGTCCTGGTATGCAGTGTGAATATATATTCCTGAATTTGATCCGGGAGTAGTCATTACCTGTGCTTTAAATTCAAAATTTTTAAAGTTGTGGTCTTGTACATCTCCAACATAAAATAAGTGAGCAGTTTCGCCATGGGCAACAATGCTTCCATCTTCAACACTGAATGTACCTGCGTGTTCTCCTACCTTCCAGCCGTTAAGCGACTTGCCATCAAACAAAGATTTCCATTTGCCGTTACTATCGTTTTGGTAAGCTCCGCAAATAAATATGCTCAGGCTAACAAGACAGAAAAAGGTAATTATTCTCATATTATTAAGTTTAAGAAATGAATGTTATAAACCTCGTATTTTATAAGATGATTTTGAAAGTAAATTAAAATTAGATATTCCTGTAAAATAGTATTTGGAATATCTTAATCAAAGTAAAACTAACAACTTTTTTCTTACACGTTTAAGTTTTCTATTATTTTTTAGACTTCGAACTGAGCATGTTAGTATCAGGCATAAATTCGGTTTTGAACAGCATCATTATAAATGTTTCTTCAGTATTTATTAATTTTTTGATACAAGCCATATTTCTATACTTACTTAATTCTGTAAACGCTATATAGTAAAGTTTCCATTATCACTAAAGTAAAGCAGCCCGATGTTTATATTTGTCTGTGTTGGCATAACATTAGCAGGCAATTTGAAAACTTAATTATGCAAAACGAAGAACAGGATCCGGCTTTACAAACTCCATCAGAAGCCAACCGCGATAAGCACATGAATCATCTTGCTGCAGAAGACAATGATACCCATGAAGAAAACGATGAAAGTATAGAAACCCGCCGGCGCAGGCATGATGCAGACAGTGGCAGTGATGGTACATCTGATGCAATATTGCAAAAAGAAAATTTAATTGATCCCGGTAATGAACACCATCACGGCAGCGATACACACGACAAGGTATTTGACAAAGATAATGAGCGCTCATCACGCCATGATGCAGATGCAGGTGGTGATTCATCCGGCAGTACAGGCCCTGAGCCAGGTGAAGGAAAAAATGATGCACCTGATACCAGTGGGGAAGACGGATAATTTAATTGATAATGGATAAATTGATAATGGAGATTGCTAACAGATACTGATCTCTAATGATACTTCATTAATAGATTTAAAAACTTGCGGTCAAGTTTTTGGCCATGCCATTCTTCATAAGTAATATCTGTACGCCCGGAATTAAGCACGCCAAAGTCCCCGATAAAATTCCATATTGCAAAGCCAATATTATTTTTAGAAAGTATATCAAGCACATCTCCAAACCACGCAAGAAATACATCATGCGGCGTTTTATTATAACAGCCACATTCACCGCAATGCACGCCAACACCTTTGTTTACAAGATCGATCCAGGGCTTATAAAATGCTTCTAATTTTTCCCTGCTTAAATATTGATCACCTACCTGCCCGGGCCATTTAGGATCTGGCAAATGCTCAATATCTTTATTGGCCCACGGTGCCTTATAATGTGATATCTGGTGCGGATAATAACCGCGGCAGCTTTGTGCTATATCTAAATCTGCAAGTTCAGGAATCACCATATTACCACCGCTGTTACCATCTGCAATTACCAGGTGATCTTTATTTTCTTTGCGGATAGTTTCAGCCGCTCTTTTGGCAACCTTGCGGTAAACATCTCCGGGTACAGGGCCTGATTTTGAATGCTGGTCATTCATGTCTTCCCTCATGCTTGGTTCATTCACAAGGTCAAAACTTATTTTTTTTGATGATACATTTTTATACCGTTTAGCCCACATGCTCCAATGAAAATTAAAAGCATCCTGCGCTGCTTCATCTATCCATAAATTATAAGGTTCGTGAAAGCCCGCGTTAATGCAATAGCCGGGGGCACGGTGCAGGTTAATGCTTGTATGCATGCCATATTTATGCGCCATTGTTACAAGGCTGTCAATGCGGTCAACAGCTTTTTCATCTATATGATAAACTTCTTCAGGTGTAATATTGCGGGTACGGTCAATGTTTAAATAATACGGATACGCTATGGGAAGCCGAACAAAATCAAATCCCCAATCCTGCATCCATTTTAAATGCTCTTCAGTAGTGGTAAGTTTTGCAGAAGACGGATCAGGTGAAAAGAAATCAGTGAGGTTAAAGCCTTTCCATTTGGGCAGTTTGTTTGCTGGCTTTATGGTAAATGAACTTAAAGCCGATGTACCACTTACGTTTAAAGCTGCAGCAATAAGTGCTGAATTTTTAACGAATGTCCGTCGTTGCATTATGTGTTGTTTGAGTAGTATTTAATAATGATTTTTTACAAAGCAGTATGTTTGTGCCAAGTATTTAACCTTCAGTATACTCTTCAATGTTTATACTTGCATCTCCATTAATTTTTACCAGTTTGAACCATTATTACTAAATTGAATTACTATTAATGAGTCACTGTCATTCTTTATAATTATTTGTCTTCCCTGGTATATTGTTGCTAAAGTATCTGCACAGTAATTTTGTTTAGTTACAAATGAATATGTAATTGTACTATCAGGTTTATAAAGTCTTTTCTCCCGGTGATACCAGTTTTCGCAAGCCGAATCGCAGCTTGCTTTAGTTGCAAATGCGTTACCTGTAAAGCATTTGCTGATAAGAAGAATTTCATTCTCAGTCATATCTTTATAATAATGATTGTTAATCTGCCAACAGAATTTTTCTCCTTCAATTTTGTAATAATTGCAACTGGTTAAATTTGCACCTCCATTATAAGATCCACATGCGCCATTTTTAAAACACTCAAGCAATTCTGTTTCCGTTTTGTCACATATTTTCTGCATTTTATTCCCCATTCCATCAACAATCTGCCAGCAGAATTTCTTTTCAGTTTTCTTTTCTTTATTACATGATATAAAAAGGATGATAGAAAGAAAGGTTATGATCCTGAAAAGAAGTCTTATAAATTTTTTAATAACCATCTTCTAATTGTCTGACGAAATAATATTTATACGGCATTTAAAGGTAGCAATAAGATCAATCAGGATTTCTACATTTGTAAATGAAACTTTCCTCCTTAATAAATCTGTTCATCATAAGGCACAGGAACATTTACCTTGGTTTCTTTGTTTGAGATAAACGGATTGCGCCATGCTGCATAAGCTGCCAGTAAATGCATTATGATAAGCAAAGACAAGCCTTTGGAAAGATCAGCCTTTTGAGAGATAAAACCGATAACAGAAGGCCCGGCAAGAAAACCTATAAGGCCGCCGGTAGTTACCATTGCGTATCCTTCTACTGTACTTACACCGGGAATGTTTGAAGATGTTCTGAATAATACCGGCACAATACAACAGCAACCCAAACCTACCATTATATAACCCGCTATAGCAACAGTTATTACAGGCGCTGTAACCACTACCAAAAAACCTGCTGCTGCCAAGAGGCTTCCTGATATCACCACATTTTTACTTCCCAGCTTTGTTATCAGGCTGTCTCCATTTAATCTTCCTACAGTCATTGCTATGGAAAAGCCGGCATAGCCAAGGCTTATTAATGCCCTGGGTGCAGATAATATTTCTTTAAAATAAATAGCGCTCCAGTCGGCCACACAACCTTCGGCCATAAAACTTACCATGCAAATAAAGGAGATGCCTAATATAGTTAAAGAAGGTAATTTAACCGCAGACCTTGAATGGATGATTTCTGTGTTGGCAAGTAAATAATTTTTATTGGAAAGAATAACAATGCTCACTACAAACGCCACCATCACAATTTGCCACCCGGATGGTATATGCACTGCAAATAATAAGGCTGCAATAGCTGCACTCACTGCGCCTCCCAGGCTATACATACCATGACAGGTGCTCATCAGGAGCTTGTTGTGTTTTTTCTCCAGAAGGTTTACTGTGGCGTTAGCAGATACACCATTTAAAAAACCCGTGATGCCAAAGCAATACAGGCAGATCCAAAACATGATCCTGTTCACGGAGTTTATCTGTAATATCATGGCACAGCATAAAATAAGGTAACCCATAAACATCCATTTGCCCACCGGAATTTTACTAAACACTCTTGTAGATAGCAGCATACCTGTAATGGCGCCTAAGGGTGAAAGCAACAAGGAAAGTCCAAGACTTCCATCAGTTAAACCCAGCCTTGCTTTTATGCCGGGTATAGCAGCTACCCAAATAGCGAATAGAAGGCTGGAGGTGGCAAATAGAAATCCTACCGCAAAAAAGGACCTGTTCTTAACGAATGATGTAAAATTTTTTAACATGATCAACCCAAAGAGAAGATGCGAACTTACGGCAAACAAAAACAATGGCAAGGCACAGCTACGCAGATAATGTTAACAGCTTTTCAATTGTTTTATAAGATATAAAATTGCGTAATTGGGTAGATGATTGTGGTATTGAAAGCATAATTTAATCTTGTAAAGCCGGCTATGAAAATACATTTTCGATTACTGCGTTCTTTCTACTTTCTTAAAATCATTTGAGATAAGGGCAGCAACTAAACCTGTAGTATCACTGTTAGCAAAATGCATGTTTACAGTAAACTGGCAAACATAAAGTCGCTTCCTTTTATCAGGGTAGTACTTCACATCTTTTATAGTAATAGTTGTGCCGGGCTGCAGTGTTTTATGCAGGTAATCATCCATTGTTTCCATCAGTTTATTTTCTAACTCAGCTCCTGATATTACTCTTGGTTTACATCCTGTATTCAGCGCCAGTAAAAAAATAAAAGCAAAAAAATATTTCATGTTTACTTTTAATATAAAATTAATCAATCAGCGTAATTAATACAATGAATTGTTCCTTTACCGGCAAGCTTGTAACGCATTATCACTTGCTGCTGATTTTGAATTTCCCCCGAACGTTGTACATAGAAAGAACGGGCATTAAGCTTATATTGCCTGTGATTATTTAAGATGTTATGTCATTAAAAGGTAACAAAGAAAGATGGGAAAAGCTGGGTCATATCCTTGCGGCTTTTCTGATACTGATACATGCGTATGAAAAATACGACATGCATCACCACAGTTATGTTTTGTTTTTAATAGCAGGAATTGTGTTTTCAATTGTTGCTGTTACACATCACCGGCTGGCAAAAATATTTCCTTATGTGGATGGTGTTTTTTTTGTAATAGAAGCAATAGTATACGCGGTGATTGCTGCAGATTATTTTGATATGGGTAAAAAGGGATTGCCATGGTGTTATGTTCTTGCAGCCATTGGTTACCTTATTGTAGCTTTTGTAAAAGGTAAAAAAGGCAAGGCAAAACATAGCCATGCTATTTCAACAGAAGATAACAAATGAATGATAATTGCGGCTCTCCTGCGTTGGCAATAATTATATTTTATATTAATCCAAATTGTTTAAAATGATGTGTAAAATGTTTACTGTGAAATATTATCCATTCCTGGTAAGTTAGCCTGCCTAATCTTGGCTGCATAGGAGCTGCACCGGGATTGCCGGCGAAGTAAGATTCAAAATCGTTAAGTTCATTATTGAGATTTCTTTTCGCTTCATTTAAATCTGCAAACTCAAAAAGATCCGGCAGCTCGCCTGCCAAAGGGCTTTTAAGACCTTTAGGTATTTCCATATCGGTATAAATTAATGCCTGCTTTGCAGCGTTTGCTTCCTGCTCCGTAGTTCTTTGTGCAATTTCTCTTTTACCATTTGTGTACTGCAAAGTTTTCGCAAGATGCTCTATCATATTCTGAGGCATCATTAAACCCCATTGAGCTTGTGTATTTTCTGTAAGATTGTTTAAAAGGCTGTTTAGTTCTTCTCTTTTAGATATATCAATTTTCATCTCTTCAACATTTTTCTTTATACATCAAATATACATTTCATTAGCGCTAACATTAGCAGTTGTTATTATTCAAATACTATAATCTTTCTTTATCATACACTATTCGCTGGGCACAGAATGGTGTTCATGTATAATTGTCCATTGGTTATTTATTTTCTGTAAACCAATAGTAAGTCTAAAATCTAATGCTACATATTCTTCACTCTTACTTTTATTTGCACATTTCATCGTTGCAAAGCAGAAAGCTATATTTTCATCTGCAACTATGTGCAGTTCCTGAATGTCAAACACACCGGGTTTTGTATAAGCGAAAAAGAGATCCCATGTTTTACGATACGCATCTATGCCAACAGACTCAAAAGGATAAGGCACATCATACATTACAATGTCACCGGAATGGTGTGCAATAACTGCCTCAATATCTTTGTCACGAACTGCTTTTGCCCAATTTTCTACAAGTTGCCGTACCTGCGCTTCGTTCTCTTTGTTACTTGTTGTATAATGCATCGCAGTTGGTTTTAGCTTTGCTAAAATAATCATTTGCTGTTTGTTGCATCAGTATAAATTATTATCGTTCCTGCAATAAATGTCCTTACAAAAAGATCATCAACAATTTTTATCTTTCTATAAAGAAAAACCGTATGAATTATTTAGATTTATAAAGCCGGTATTAAAGCAGTGTAACATTTTAAATGAGGCAGACAATGGATAGACACTTTTTAAAAAAAATACCTCTCTTTGCCGACCTGAATGATGAGGCGCTCGATGAACTGGGCACCACGCTAAATCGTATTACTGTTGATCCGCACCAGCATATATTTTGGATGGATGAATTGGGTGACCGTTTATTCGTAATTGAAAGTGGCCAGGTGCAAATAAGCTATACCGGTGAAAAAGGTGAAGATGTTTTTCTCGGCAGGCTGAAGCCCGGTGATTTTTTTGGAGAATTATCTCTTATTGACGGTGGCCTTCACACGGCAACTGCCCGTGCCTTAACTGAAGCCGTTTTGCTTACACTTGACCGCTCTTCTTTTTACGCTTTTATGGAAAAGCATCCTATTATTTGCCGTATGTTCATGACGGTTCTTTCGCGGCGCCTGAGATTAAATACGGTGAGGCTGCGGGGTGTTATAAATGTGAATGAGCAGCTGGAAGAAGACAGAACTCCTTTCCGGCGGATGGTTGATAAGATAGCCAGTGTAGTTACCAGTGGAAGCTTTTTTACTATCTGTATCTTTTTTATAATTGCCTGGATGGTGCTGCAGGTATACCTGTTCAAAATATACAGACATGAGGAAATTGATTTTTTTGATAAGCCTCCCACCTTCTTTTTATTAGGCTTTATCTTTACATTAACCTCTTTCTTATTCACTATCCTCATCCTGAGCAGCCAGCGCCGCCAGGCAGAAAGTGACCGCATTCGCGGTGAAATAGAATACCAGGTAAATTTAAAATCACAGGCCGAAGTAATGCAGCTGAAACTTAAAATGGATAAAGTAATTCATATGCTCAACCAGTTAACCGGCAAAGGCCCGTTGGAGGAAGAGGAAGATATGGAAATACAGGGCTGAGATTGGTGGTTGTTTTGGTATCGTATAAGAAACTTAGTTTTATCGGCAATGAATGATAATGTTCGCTTACAGATTTTTACACCGGTATAATTTCAAATATATTTTTTATGAAAAAAGTTGCTTGTCTGTAGTTAATATTCTATTGAGCTTTTACAGTGCTGGCAGATTATTTGTGAGTTCCCTTTTATGTTAAAAAAACCCTCACGCAGAAAATTTTTGAAAGATATTTCCGCAACAAGTCTCGGCATGTCTTTTATTCCACCCTTTCTCAATACAGGTTTACACATTTCAAACAATAATTTTATGAAAGAATATTCCCCTTCTGATAATACATCGGACATAATTGTAGACAAACTGATAGCATGGAAAGTAGATATGATCTTTTCATTAGTTGGTGATGGAGTAAATCCAATTTTTGAAGCGTTGCGAAAAAGAAAAGCTGAGATTAGGCTGATTACTGTTCGTCATGAAGAGGCCGCAGCATTTATGGCAAGCGGCTATGCAAAAGCTACAGGTAAGCTTGGTGTTTGTTTGGGCACCACCGGCCCCGGCGCTGTTCACTTAATGAACGGCTTGTATGATGCTGCCATGGAAGGTGCGCCGGTACTCGCTTTAACAGGATTGATTCCGCATGATCTTCTCGGAACAAAATTTACACAGGAGGTTAATACGGTTGCTATGTTGCAGGATATTGCTGTATATAACCAGCAGGTAAGCGGTCCTGTTCATGCACAAACTGTAGTTGATCTTGCCTGCAGAACAGCACTTACAACTCCCGGTGTTGCGCACATAACTGTTGCAACAGATGTGCAGCAAAAACCTTTAAGCGAAGACAAACATTCAGAAAAAGGCGGCCATCTTTCAGGCTCTTCTACCTTTATGCCACGCATTGATGTTCCCTCAAATGATGAGCTGGAGCAGGCTGCTGCCTTGCTAAACAACAGTTCAAAAATTATGATACTTGCGGGCAGAGGCGCTTTGCATGCAAGAGACGAAGTATTGCAGCTTGCTGAAAAATTAAATGCACCTGTTGCAAAAGCCTTATTGGGCAAAGCTTTATTACCCGATGATTCACCTTACACCACCGGCGGCACCGGCAGGCTGGGCACACTGCCTTCCAAACAAATGATGGAAGAATGTGAAACATTACTGATACTTGGCAGCAACATGCCTTATCTTGACTACTATCCAAAAAAAGCAGTTGGCATCCAGATAGACCGTGACCCCAAACGTATTGGCCTTCGTTACCCGGTAGAGATAGGACTTACCGGTGATGTGCAGGCAACATTAAAAGCCCTTCTCCCCAAAATAAAAAAGCAAAATGATAAAAGCTTTTTACAATTAGCCCAGCAACGCATGAGCGATTGGAGAAAAACTTTAGCAAAACTGGAAGGCGATACATCAACACCTATCAAGCCGCCATACCTTGTTGCGCAGGTTAGCAAATTGATAAAAGACGATGCTCATATCTCCATTGATACCGGCGCTCACACGGTTTTTACTGCACGTCATCTTCCAATAAAAGCAAAACAGGAAATTCTTGTTTGCGGAAACCTGGCAAGCATGGCGCCGGGCTTACCGTACGCAATTGCGGCACAACTTGCTTTCCCCAACAGGCAATGCATTGCCATGGTGGGTGACGGCGGCTTTACCATGCTAATGGGAGAAATGGCTACAGCAGTGCTTTACAGCCTGCCGGTAAAAATTATCATCTTTAAAAATAATGCACTTGCTATGGATAGATTTGAGCAGGAAGAAATCGGCAGCAAGCAATACGGAATTCAATTGCAGCCTATAAACTTTGCAAAAATTGCTGAAGGATGTGGCGCAGAAGGATACACCTGCAGCGATCCTTCGCAGTTATCTGCTGTTTTAAGCAAAGCCTTTGCATCTAACAAGCCGGCAGTGATACAGGTGGATGTTGACCCGGATGCACCGCCGGATCATCCTGAAAAAATTAAAGTATAAATTTTAAAAATAATAAATGAAAAGAGTAATCATATTTTTTGCAGCCATATTAATCATTGCATCATGCAAAAGCAAAAAATCGTACGAAGAAAATAAAAAAGAAAATGCAGGTAAAGAAGATACAGTATCTGCAAAAGCAAATCAAACAGTTGATCTTCCTGCGCCGTATGCTACCAAATCTGCACAAAACTTCTCTGATGTAATTGGCTGGCCGCAGGGCAAAACGCCTGTTGCCCCGCAGGGCTTTATAGTTACAAAATTTGCAGATAGTTTAAAAAATCCAAGGTGGATATACATCGGGCCTAACGGGGATATCTTTATTGCCGAATCAAGCACTATCACAAATATCCTAAGCGAAGCAAAAGCAAAAACCAGCGGTAAAGGAAAATCAGGAAACACATCTCAAAGTGCAAACAGGATCACTTTGCTCAGGGATGCCAATCAAGATGGTGTTCCCGAGTTGCGTTCTGTTTTTCTTACAGGTCTTAATCAACCTTTCGGTATGCTTATTATAGGCAACAGTTTTTATGTTGGCAACACAGATGCTGTAATGCAGTTTCCTTACCAGCCGGGGCAAACCCAAATAACCTCCAAAGGAAAAAAGATCCTTGCTCTGCCTGCAGGCGGTTATAATAATCATTGGACAAGAAACCTGATGGCATCAAAAGATGGTAAAAAAATTCTGGTAACTGTTGGCTCAGGAAGTAATGTGGCTGAGCATGGAATGGAAAATGAAGTAAGAAGAGCAGATATTCTTGAGATAAATCCTGATGGCAGCGGCGAAGTAGTTTTTGCAAGCGGCTTAAGAAATCCGCAGGGCATGGGCTACGCACCCGGCACCAATACATTATATGCCTCCGTTAATGAAAGAGATGAGCTGGGCGATGATCTTGTGCCTGATTATTTAACAAGTGTAAAAAGAGATGGCTTTTATGGCTGGCCGTATTCCTATTGGGGGCAACATGAAGATCCGCGGATGAAAGATAAGCAAAGACCTGACCTGGTAAAGCAGGCAATTGTTCCTGATGTATCAATGGGCGCACATACAGCCTCACTCGGTTTGGCTTTTGATGAGAACAATACAATGCCGGGGAAATATAAAGGCGGTGCATTCATTGGCCAGCATGGTTCATGGAACCGGTCATCATTTTCCGGTTACCAGGTTGCCTTTGTGCCTTTTAAAAACGGGAAGCCTGCAGGCGAAAGAGAGCCATTCTTAACCGGCTTTATTGCAGATGAGCAAAATAAAAAAGTGTATGGAAGGCCCGTTGGCGTTGCATTTACAAAGCAAAACGATCTGCTTGTAGCTGATGATGCCGGTAATATTATCTGGAGAGTGAGCGCTGCTAAATAA
>CAXSDW010000019.1:36613-39252 GCA_964236235.1 uncultured Chitinophagaceae bacterium | reverse complement strand
CCATAATATTTTATTCCTTTATATTTGCCTAAACAGGAATTTTGATTTTTACATTTGTAAATTAATAACGGCCCCGTAGCTCAGTGGATAGAGCAACAGCCTTCTAAGCTGTGGGTCACACGTTCGAATCGTGTCGGGGTCACTTTACGGAACATTTTTGTAAAAAATTACCTTTTTCTCATTTTGATTTTGCTGAATCTGCTCTCTATGTTAGGCGAACTACTTTTTGTAAATAATATTCAATGGCTGGAGTGGTGAAATATTAGTTTTGGAAAAAAGCGAACTAATAACGCAGGACAATTGTTGGATTGATTATTAAAATCAATACAATTGAAATTGTGACTGAAGGTTTTCGTTATTCCTTATCTATTTTTACGCAACTCTGCAAGAGAATAAAAAGTATCTCTCCAAAAAATACCGCCATTATATAATGTGATAATGGCTGATCTGAGAATAATATAAACCATTATAATGCCTGCATAAATACTTATAAAAGCATACCACCATTTGCCATTTGCGCCAGGCATTTTCCAATAGAGTATTATTTGGAATAACAACATACAAACCATTGAGATCTTTTCTAAAGAATTTCCAAAGATTAAATTCAATGGAAGCGGAAATACGAAAAAAAGAAGTGTTCCTATAACTCCGCCAATGGCTTTAATAATATTATAATCGAATCCTGAAAAAACATTTTTCATTAAGCCGTTAATAAATTCCTTCACGTTTGCATACCATTCCACTTGCAACTCACTAAGCCCGTAAAGAACATCTGCTGAGCCGCCTGCAGTTTTAATCTTAGCCGCAAGTTTAAGATCATCATCAGGCCGCATAGCTATTGCCTTATGTGTTCCGGCACGATTGTAAACTTCTCTTTTAACCAAATTAAAAGCACCAACACCCATTGAAGCTTTCGAAGATTTTATTTTTGACGCCCATGGCCTTTGCAATGCGGTAAGCATAATGACGAATGTTAACACAATGCTGTTTAATACTGATGATTTCGAAATAAGGCCGGGCAAAATTGTGAGGTGATCAAGATGATTAGTCAAACAATAATTAATCGCTTTGTTTAGAACGTCTTTATGGTATAAAACATCAGCATCTGTAAACAAAATATATGCTTCATCAGAAGCAATGCTGCCGGTATATAATGCATGATTTTTACCTAACCAGCCGGCCGGAAGTTTGTCAATGTTTATAACATTTATTTGATTGAACATTGCCGCCAGCTCCGATAATATTTTTGCACTGTTATCAGTTGATCTATCGTTAACAACTATTACTTTGTAATTACTATAATTTAGATTGCAAACGCTTGTCAGTGCTTCTCTTAGTGCATATTCTTCGTTTCTCACAGCAATAATTATTACTACAGAAGGAGCCGGCTCATTAGTAAGATTTTGGATAGATGACAAGTACTTTATTTTTCGTCCGTTTATGATTAACCAGAGTGCCAGAAATATCCAGTAACTCAAAACAATAATTGAATATATCGCTAACAACATAATTGATTTACAATTTAGTTGTATAAAACAGTTAATGTATAAGTTTTGTTTTGAACCAATAATAAAGTGACTATTGAAGATGTAAGAAAACATATCGTTCACTTTCCAGATAACAGCTCTCGCTATCTTTCAAAACATCCACTTATAGAATAAAACATCTTTAAAATTATAACATACATGTGTGCCCGTTCATCATTATCATTGAATAAGATTTTCTTTAAACAACATAATTTAATCAAACCAAAAACATTTTACTTTGCTAAAATCTTTATGTCTTTATTCATCACATCTTTAAACTCCGGCAGCAATGGAAATTGCTATTATATTGGCAACGAAAAAGAGGCGATACTTGTGGATGCAGGAATCTGTTGCAGCGAAATTGAAAAACGTTTAAAAAGGCTCGGGTTATCCATCAGCAGAGTGAAAGCAGTTTTTGTTTCTCACGAACATACAGATCATATCAGCGGCTTACAGGTGTTAGTTAATAAACACCGGGTTCCTGTTTATATAACGCCTGTAACAATACTGCATAGCAGGCTTAAGTTTAATGAAAACCTGGCTATGTCTTTTGCAGCATATCAACCTATTACTATTGGCGATCTCACTATCACTGCTTTTCCAAAGTGTCATGATGCATGTGATCCTTATAGTTTTGTTGTTTCATGTAATGAGATCAGGGTTGGAATATTCACTGATATTGGAATTGCCTGCAAAGATTTGATCAGTTATTTTAAACAATGCAATGCTGCTTTTCTTGAAACCAATTATGATGACACAATGCTTGAACATGGAACCTATCCTCACTTTTTAAAGAACCGTATTCGCGGAGGCAAAGGACATTTATCAAATAAACAGGCGCTTGAATTATTTAAGACACATAAGCCAGGGTTCATGACGCATCTCTTTTTATCGCATCTTTCAAAAAATAACAATTGTCCTGAGCTTGTTCAGCAATTATTTAATCAGCATGCAAACGGAGTGAAAATAATAGTGGCATCACGATACAGTGAAACAGCGGTTTATCACATTTGTGATGCTAACAGCAAGCGTTCAATTTATCATCAGCCGGTTACTTCATCACAACTTGCATTTTCATTTGCATAAATTTATTTTATAAATCAATAGAAGTAT
>CAXSDW010000019.1:19951-36513 GCA_964236235.1 uncultured Chitinophagaceae bacterium | reverse complement strand
ATAAGCCTGCGACTTACCGTCTTTATCATAATTTTTATTAATGCCATGCAGTGCTCCATTAGGCTGAAGAACAAGGGTAAGTTCATTTACCTTGATTGCAGGTTTATCAGTATCCATTACCGTTACCAATAAATTACCGGGAGCTTTTACTTCGGCTTTGCCATAGCGGGTGGTAGTATAGCCATCATTATATTTTAGTACATCAATATACTTTATTTCGCCTGTGCCGTAATCCGGTACTAATTGCTCATATTCAACTGATGAATTAGGTTGCCCGTTATTATAAGATAATTGGTGGGTTACCATTTCTATTCCCTTTTCTGTTTCATGTATATCGGTACTGCCCTGGTAATTGGTATTCATTTTTGCTGCGGGCTCTGCTTTCATACTGCTGCTATCTATCTTCCATGTGCCAAGTAAAAGTTTGAGATCCATTAATGAATTCCGAAGGTTATACTCAGATATTCCTATAATTGTCATTCCTTCAATTTTCCAGGCGCCATTTTGTTTTACCATAACACGGGTTTCATCAGAAGCTTCTTTGTCATTTTTGCCTTCTCTAAAAGATACAGTTGCCACATTGCCGTTAATAGAATAGCGGTAATCAGTTTTATTCATAAGGCGCTATCTGATCCTCTGTAAATACAGGAAAATTGTCCATAGTCTCTTTATATTGTTTGGAGATATTGTTCCAGCCAAACATCTGTGTTTGATAAGTAGGGTAGGCTCTTATTATAAATATACCTGAATCATGCACCCATGTATTGGCCCATTGGTCATACTTCTTTTCAAAAAAAGTACGGGTTTCAGCATCAATTACCTTACGGAGCGCCTCTTGTTCAGCATTGCTCTTTTGGGCATTTGCAGAATAACAAATAAAAAGAGTAAAGAATAGCATAACCAGATTGAAATATTTCATGATCTAAGGCTTTGTTGGTTTAAATAAAGTGGGTAATAAAACAAAATAGAAATATTATTTTAAAAACTACAACAATTAAGTTTTTATTTTAGCCGCTTCAAATTAGTTTAAACGAAAATTATTTAACTATGTCAGCTTATGTTATTGTAGAAGTTTCAATCACTGACCAAAAGGAATATGAAGAATATAAAAAATTAACACCGGCTGCAATCGCGGCTTATGACGGCAAATTTATTGTTCGTGGCGGAAAGTCTGAAACATTGGAAGGAAACTGGCAACCGGAAAGAATTGTAGTGTTAGAATTTCCAACAGTTGAACGTGCTAAGGAATGGTGGAATTCAGACATATATTCAAAAGCAAAAGTAATAAGACAGAGAGCAGCCAAAACTAAAATGATTGTTGTACAAGGGACTTAACATTATTAAATAAATGAATAATTATGTTTTATTTATCAGTCAATATAAAAGCTAATACTTAAAAATTTAAAATCAAATAACTGTATTTACGGATTATACAATGCAGTGCCGGATAGCATTCCGGTAATAAATAAGAAACTTATTTAAGCTTAAAAATAATCACAGTTAAATAGCAGTTCTTTGATTTTTAATTTCAGCTTATAAGACTTTTGTTATGATTAATTATGAATCATTTGTATCCAGGATTCTGTGTTAATGTCGGCTTTCCATTTTCATTTGTTAGATCAATCTGGCTTTGTGGTATAGGAAAATATTCGTTTTTGTTTGGAGAAAATTTAGCTGATTTAACATCAATGGTATATTGTCCCTCGTACTGAAAATATGCATTAAGAACAGTCGCAGCAATTCCCCATCGGGAAAGATCGAAGAACCGCTGACCTTCCATAGCAAGCTCAAGTTTTCTTTCAAAATAAATTGCTTTTAATGCATAAGCAGTACTTGTGAACGAACCATTAGGATAAGCGCTTATCTTATAATTTGCCGCAAGTTCATTAGAGAAGCCTGCAGTGGGATCTGTATCATCCACATATTTATGAACCCATGATGAGCGACGGTCTGCTATGCGATGACGAACCCTGTTTACATAACTTTGTGCCTGGCTTAAATGATTTAATTGTGCTTCTACTTCAGCAGCCATTAATAATACATCTGCAAAGCGGATTACAAAAACATTTATGGAAGAACCCGGCGCCCATTGTGAATAATCTCCGTCATCATCAGAACTGGCACTCCAGAACACATTTTTTATAGGGCTGAAAGGTCCGGAATAACTTTGTGATCTTGCCCAATCCTGGCCAGGATTAACTCCCCAATCGAGATATGGAATACCTCTGCGTCCGACTGTCCAATCAAGCCGTGGGTCAAGGTTTCCATTATCCGGAGTGAAAGGATCAGAAGACAGAATACCTTCATCGTTCTTAACCGGATGGCTGTTATAATCATCTAAATAAGGAAGCCCTTTTGCATCGGTGCGATATGAATTTACCAAATCGATGGATGGTGTAAAGAAGCCGCAACATCCAAAAGGCAAACCGGCGCCATAAGGAAAATTAAGCATGTCTCCCTGGTTGCTGCCGGAGATTGATCCGGTACCAACATTTGCAGCCATCTCTACAACGAACACTGCTTCAGGATTGGTGCTTTCAAACTCAGGCCTGTAATTGTTTTCAAATACCGAATTAAGATCATAAGCTATACCACCTGCAGTAACGCCTGAACTTATAACATCTGTGAATAAAGGTTCTGCATCAGTATATTTTTTTTCATACAAATAAGTCTTGGCAAGATAAGCAACAGCCGCCCATTTATTGGTCCTTCCGGCATCATCCTGTGTTTCAGGCAGGCTATCAGCAGCAAATTTGAAATCTTCTTCAATCTTTGGCCATATATCTACACTATTGGGTTGTTTAAGATCAACTGTTGTTTCATCAATCCATGGCACATTATTAAATAATTTTTTAAGCTCAAAATAATAATGCGCTCTTAAAAAACGAGCCTGTGCTTTGGCGTTTGTTTTTTCATCAGATGTCATATCTGTTACCTGCGGAATAACTTTAATTACTGTATTGCAACGGGTTATTCCTTCATAAACTGCTTTCCATTTATCATTGATTAAATCATTGCTTGGGTCAATGCTGAACGTGGCAACAGGTATCATTGTTACCTGGTCGCCGCCATCGCTTCCTTTGTGAGCATCGCCGCCTGCAACACTTCCCCAAAGCCAGTTGCTTGGTGAGCATGCCCATGCATTGCCTCCGCCAAGGCTTTGAATATTTCCTGCCGCATCATCATAATCCTGGCCGCTTAATGCTGCATATGCTCCTACCAACAATACATTAACTCCCACTTTAGTAGTTAGTGTTGCTGCATTTACAGAGCCTTGTGGCTGGCGGTTTAAAAAATCTTTTTTGCAGGATAAAAAGAATGCGCAAAATATTATTGCTGCTGCTTTATATCTTATAGGATTCATTTTACTAAGTTTTTTTATAGTGATTAAAATCTAAGGTTAATGCCTGCTAAAAATTGCTTTGTGCTGGGATAAGATCCTTCATCAATACCAAATTCAGTTACACCATTGCCATTTATTTCCGGGTCTGCACCGGTATATTTTGTAATAGTAAAAAGGTTAGCTGCCTGTATGTAAACTCTAACATTTTGAATTCCTTTCTTCTGCAAAAAACCATTTGGCAAAGTGTAACCAAGCATTATATTTTTAGCACGCAGGTAAGCACCATTTTCTACATAATAAGAATTGGGCGAACCATTAGTGCTTGCATAACCGGCATTTTCCTGGATAGGCGCTTTTGCATTTTGATGAGTTGGCGTCCATGAATCATATAAAGCCGTTTGGCTTTTTGCGCCGGTGAATGAACTGAAAAAATCTGTCCAATATTTTACTTCGTTCCATATTTTATTTCCTTGTGAACCGTACATAAAAACACTCAGATCAAAATTTTTATAAGTAAATCCAAGGTTGATACCATAAGTGTATTTCGGATTCGGATTGCCTATAAATGTTCTATCACTGGCGTCAATTTGGCCATCGCCATTTATATCTGCATATCGAAAGCGCCCAACGCCTTCATCCGTCTGATAGATAGCGTCAGCCGAACCTGTAGCCTTTTGCGCCTGCTGATCTGCAGCAGTAATTTCATCAGCGCTGTTCCAGAAGCCGGTAATTTTATATCCATAAAAAGAACCTACCGGATGCCCGACTTCATTACGGATAAATTGAGTTCCAAACTGCCGCACATCTCCTGAGAAAAAATAATCAATGTTATCTGTTACCTTAGTTATCCTGTTGTTATAACTCGTGAAAGTAAGGGTAGCATCAAGCTTTAAATTCCTTGAAATATTTTTGTTTCCGCTTAGCGTAATATCAAAGCCATTATTTTTCGCCTGGGCAACATTTCTGTAAGCAGGCACGCCACGTCCATATGTAGCCGGCAGCTCAGGGTTATATAATAAGTCTGTTATATTCTTCTCATAATAATCTGCAGATAAATTTACAGCGCCTTTAAAAAGACTTGCATCAATACCAATATTTGTATTGGCATCTTTCTCCCATCTTGCATCCGGGTTACCGATCTGTCCTGCCTGGAAACCTTGCTGAATGGAATTATTTGTTCCGCTAATATCATAATAAGAAGAGTTTTGATTTTGTGTATATGTGGTATAAGCATTATCAGCGCCGAGGTTAATTTGATTGCCCATTACGCCCCAGCCACCACGTATTTTAAGGTCTGTTAACCAGGAGATATTATTTAGAAAAGATTCCTGTGTTATGCGCCAGGCCGCAGTTACAGCCGGAAACCATCCATACTGGTAAGTCTTGAATTTAGAAGACCCATCTCTGCGTATCGTTGCACTTAAAAGATATTTATCTCTGAAGCTATAATCAAGGCGGCCAAACTGCGACCATAATCCTTCAGAATATCTTGAGCTGTAATTCGTCTTTGTACCTGATCCGCTGGAAAGAGTTGTATAGTTGGGATCAAATGAAAGATAACCATAAGTGGTTCCTCCAACACTTTCTGATTTTGCATCATAAGCCTCGGTGCCAACTAATAGCTGAACATTATGAATTTCATTAAAATTTTTATGATAGGCTAAAGTGTTTGTCCACGTCCAGCTATTGCCGTAATAAGAACTTTCACTGTAAGAATTGGTTGGTGTATTTTCCTGGTTCTCGTAAGTTGGGTAACTGAAATTATGTGAATACCCTGAATAGCTTTCTCCCCCAAAACTCGTGTGCAGTGTAAAATCATTTAGAAAATCAACATCAGCAAATATGTTCCCAAACAGCCTGTTGTCAAGGGTTTTATCATTTGCTGTGCGTTTTTGTGTGGCAACAGGATTTGGTGCATCACCCAACTGGCCGCCATAGTTGCCGGCATAATTCCCTTTGATATCATATACCGGAATTATGGGTTGTTCTCTGAAAGTATATGCCACGGCACTGTAAGCCTGCAGCACACCAATTTTTGGATTTTGAGAAATAGAATATGAAAGATTTTCTCCTACCCGTATACTTTTTGTAACATTAAAGGTAGTGTTTGCCCGAAGCGTATATCTTTTTAAATAAGTATTTATTAATGTACCCTGCTGGTTAACGTAGTTTAAAGACATAAGGTATTTTGCTTTATCTGAAGCACCGCTCACACTGATATTATGATTAGTTGTCGGGGCATTTTTAAAAACCTCATGATACCAGTCTGTGCCGGTTTTATTAGCTTTTACAATGTGATAAAAATTATCAAGGTCATTTACATTAGTATAATTAGGATCAATGTTATAAAGTGAAGGATCAACAGATGGATCACCTTCATGTGCGCCGGCAGGATAAATGTAATCAGGTAAAACAGGAACCGCTTCGCCACCATACAAAACATCAGCAGTAGAATCAGTGATTGGAGTTCCCGAATTGGCGTAAGCTATAAACTTAAGTTGCGCCATATCCTGCGGATTTAAAATATGAAATACGTTTCCTTTTTTTGGTATCTGCGTACCATAATATGCATCATAATTAACAACAGGTTTTCCTGTTCTTCCTTTTTTAGTAGTAATAATAATTACACCATTACTTGCCCTGGAACCATAGATGGAAGCGGCTCCTGCATCTTTTAGCACCTGTATAGAAGCCACATCATTTGGATTGATATCAGCAATATTTTGTGTAGGAACTCCGTCCAAAACATACAAAGGCGTATTATCACCAAAAGTGTTTATGCCTCTTATGCGAACTTGCGGTTCTTCACCGGGCTGGCCGGAACCAATCACTGTAACTCCGGCCGCTTGTCCCTGCAATTGATTATTGATCTGGCTTGTGGGTTGCTTATTCATGTTCTCCACATCTACCACCGTAACGGCTCCTGTAAGATCTTTTTTGCGCTGGGATGTATAACCTGTAACCACCACTTCATCCAAATGATTTGCAGAAGGTTCAAGCCTGATAGAAAGGGTTTGCGCACCTGTAATCCTGATCTCCTTGGAAACATAACCAATATAAGTTATGATGAGAGCCTGCCCTGTTGTTGTATTAATTTCGAAATAACCCTTATTATCAGAAACTACGGAAATAGAAGTGCCTTTAATTGTAATAGTTGCGCCCACAAGCGGCTCTTTTGTGTCAGCATTAATGATAGTGCCTCTTATCAAAGCATCCTGTATGTTTGTTTTAGTACTTATGAATGAAACAGTTGGTTTTGGTTTAAGCGCAATTATATCTCCCTGTATGGAGTAAGTAAAAGGCTGCTGGCTGAAACACTGGTCCAGAGCCACCTTTAAGGGAATTTCTTTAAGATCAATTGTTACCGGCAAGCCTTTTTCAAGTAGATCTGATTTATAAAAAAATGAATAGCCTGTTTGTTTTTCAATAGATTTGAAAACAGTTTCAAGGGGCGCATTTTTTGTATTTAGTGTTACATTTTGCGCCACACTTCCGGCCATTGTATGGAGGAAAATAAGGGTAAGAAGGAAAGTTAGTTTCATGATCAAAAGTGTTTTAATAAAGCCTTTCCGGTTTAAGCGGCTAAAGGCATGCTGATCTTTAATTTGCATAACTTTGTTTTGTTTAGATTGAACAATTTCGTTTCTTCCGCCTTGCGGTAAAAAAGCATTTTAATCAATAACTTAATCTGAACAAAACCGGTATTGGACGCCAATCTTAGTACCGGTTTTATTTTATAAACTATGTCTTATTCTTCTAAAAAAATCTTTACTTTATTTTATTATGGCATAACAACAATCTTTTTTCCTTCTATTCTAAAATGAACTTGTGTTTGTTCAAGCGCACCAAGTATCTGTGAAACTTTAGCATCCATAGGAAGCTTTCCACCAAACCTGTCTTTAGGAATTTCACCTTCATAATTAATCTCCAGATCATACCATCTTCCTATTTGCCGCATCACAGATTGTATATCTGCTTTATTGAAATGAAACACTCCATTTTTCCACGCTACAGCCTCTTCCAAATCTGCATTCTTAACTAATTGTAAATGTCCTGTTTTATAAAATTTTGACTGCTGACCTGGCACTAAAATTTTTTCATCACCGGCAGCAGATATCTTTACACTTCCTTCAAGCAACGTTGTATTAACAGATTCCTCATCATCATAAGCGTTGATATTAAAATGTGTTCCCATAACCTTTACCTGCATATTATTAACATTTACCACAAAAGGACTATGCTGATCTTTTGCAACCTCGAAGTAGGCTTCACCACTGATTGTTACACTTCTTGTGTTACCTGCAAAAGCTGCAGGATAACGAATAGAAGATGCTGAATTAAGCCAAACTTTTGTGCCATCAGACAAAACGAGTTGATATTGCCTGCCTCTTGGTGTAGTCATGGTATTATAAAGAATTTCCTTAGAAATATTTCCTTTCACATCGTAAACAATCTCTCCATTTTTATTTAAAATAGCTGTTGATCCCTGTGTAGCAAGTTTGCCATTTGCGGCACTATCTAAAATAATTTGTTGTCCGTTGGAAAGTGTAAGAATTGCGCCTTTTTTTCCGGGCAATACATCGTTGACTAAATGCGGCTGCGGCTGTTTTATTGAAGCAGTTATTTGGTGATCTTTTGATTGGTGCAACAAAAAATAACTTAGTGTTCCTGTCATTCCTATAACAACCGCAGCGGCTGCAAAGCGCCACAGACGCATCACTTTCAGCGGCTTCTTTTTTTGTCCGTCAATAATTTTTTTAAATAAGATATCTGCTTTTTTTGAAGAAAGTTTTGGATGTGATTCAGTATTTCCCGGTAATCCTTGTGCAATTTTCTGCGCAAGAAATTTTTTAATTTCTTCTTCGTAGCAGGATTGTTTTATCAATGACATTAGTTCCTGCCTTTCAGCCTCAGTGCAAACATTATTAGTATATTGTTCCAGTAAATATTGTAACCTTGGTAAATTAAAACTCATATCAGTTGTATTAGCAGGATGGCTTATACAAAGGACAACTGAAAATGAAAAAAGGGGTAGTTTAAAAAAATTAATAGAAAAGTAAAAGAAGTATCCAAACACTTACTACGATTTCGCCATTAGCAGCGAGATATGATTTTACGTTGCGCAGTGCTTCTATTATATGTTTTTTTACGGTTTCCCTGGATATATTTAGCTGTTTGGCAATCTCTTCATGCTTCAATCCCTGTATACGGCTCAGCTCAAAAACTTTTTTTTGCTGAGGTGGTAATTGCCTTACTGCACAATAAATCAGGCCTTCCAACTCATGAAGATCAACAGCATTTATAACTTCTTCTGTGTTAAAAGCTGCGGCGCAAAATCTCTCATGTAAAAATATTTCCTCATGTGCTTTCCGGCGCAAAAGATTATAAATATAATTAAGGGTAAGCGTGTTTAAGTATTTACTAAAATTAATCAATTCAACAAGTTTTCTCCTGTTAATCCAAATTTTACTAAAAACTTCCTGTAAGACATCTTCTGCCGCAGGGGCAGATTTTAAAAATTTAAAACCAAAGTAAAATACCTGGTTCCGGTAACGATCATAAAGCAAGCTAAAGGCATGTACATCGTCATTTGTTACTCTTTGGAGCAGTATCAAATCATCATCAGAGTTTAAAGATTTCAAGTATTTAAAGATTTCAAGTATAAGTATAAATTTTTTACTTAATCATTAAGATATATTTACAAAAAAGAAACGTCAATGACATTTTAAAAAAGACATGCAGCAAGCTGGATTGGCTGCTTAAAACCAAAATCTTAACTCTGCTATTTATCCTTAATAAAATATCTTTATTTATGCATCTGGAATAGAACAATTATTTTATATAGTTGCACTTAATTTTTACTTAATTCAATTTTGGTACGCTTACTGCAATAGGTTGTGAAATAAAACCATAAAATTATGTTTGATCAAATATTACAACTTGTAAAAGAACATTTAGGCGGTAATTCTCAGCTATCATCTTCTTTGCCGGCCGACCAGGCTGACGCAATTCATCAGGAAATTGCCAGTCATGTTACCAATGGCTTAGCAACTCAAGCATCTTCTCAGGGCGGAGTAACTGGTTTATTATCTATGTTGAAAGGCGGTATGTCTTCAGGCAGCCCGGTTACAAGCGCTATTGAAGGTGGCCTACTAAGCAGTCTTACCAGCAAATTTGGTTTATCACCAATGGTAACCGGAGCAATATCAGCATCGTTACCCGGTTTATTACAAAAATTTGCAAACAAAGCCAATGACCCAAACGATTCAAGTCTAACAGCTGATAGCATTTCTAATTCTATTTCTAATAATAGTGGTGGTTTGGGTAGTTTATTCAATATGAACAGATAAACATATTCAAACTAAAAGAAATTATATTTTACACTGGTTGATGGCTGGTCGATCATTATTGTTGTTTAGGGTGAATGCATAATGTTTTATAAAAATTTTTAAATTATCTTTTTCTTGTAAGTGTAATTTATTTATAGTAAGTTTGCTATATAAGTGTTTAATACATCTTTTGAAACATACAACTGTACTGATGTTTTATATCAGGCTTAATTTCTATTATGACTTCATAGTCAAACACTTAAAACATTGTTGGCATTAACTTTGTTAAATTAGTATTATAATTAAACTTACTTATATTTGCATTAAGTTTAAATATTAATCCAATATCTTAATTCTCGTACCATTTTCCATTGAAAGAAATCAGTTCCTATTCGTAAGGAACAAGTATAGCTTGTTATTTGAAAAACTTAAACATTTAACAACTAAAACGAATGATCATGGAAATGCAATGGTATGCGCTTTATACCCAGCCTGGTTTTGAAAAGAAAGTTTCTGAGACTTTAACCCGTAAAAAAATTGAAAATTATTTTCCTTTAAACAGGCTAATAAAGTTACAAGGAAATAATAAATTAACTTCTGAACCGTTATTTACCAATTATATTTTTGTAAAGGTTACTCACAAACAACTTACTAAGTTGAAAACACTTAGAGGCATTGTTAATTTAGTTTACTGGCTCGGTAAACCTGTTATTATAAATGATGAAGAAGTTAATTCTATGAAACGCTTCTTGTCAGATAATGTGAATATCTCTGTGGAGAAGGTAACACGTAATGAGGTTATCAAAAGTTTTGATACTTCTGTAACTATCATTGACGGAAATTTAATGACAATTACAAACAAAACCGCTCATATAGTATTACCCTCATTAGGATATGTGTTAACAGCTCAGGCTGAGAACTCTAATGTACGGATAATATCATCGAGTAACCTGGTGCGCCGACCAGGTTTGATGTCCTCAAAACTGCTTAATCCTGTCGTGAGTATCAATAATTTTTTGAAAATGAATTGATATAGCCATTGACTTCTTTTCTACTGTGAATTCTTTTATCATAATGTTTGTTATATTACTAAGATCTACGTAAAGAACAATTGTTATTATTAAAATCAATTGTGAGAATTGTTAGATCGGTATTAATAATGTTATAAACATCACGCATAAAAATGCAAATTGTGTGTTATTAGTATAAATTTGCCTGTAGATAATTTTATGTTTTCAATTTAAATAAATGAACCTTAAGTTTAAGAATAATTTTATTGGATATTTTCAGTTTTATTATAGTGTTGTTGGTAATAAATTACTGATCAGTATTCTTTTGAGCATTAGCGTTACTATTTTGGATGGTGTAGGCCTTGCAATGTTTATGCCTTTGTTGCAGTCTGTTTCCGGTGATACCAGTTCTACAAAAAATAATATGGGTCATTTGCATTACATAACAGATGCAATAACTGGTATGGGCTTTCCATTAACACTAACTACTGTTCTGGGAGTTTTAGTTGTTTTATTTTCTTTAAAAGGATTTATGAAATTTTTAGAACTAAATTACCAGGCTACCGTTATACAATATTTCATGAAAAGAATACGGCATGAATTGGTTAATGGGTTACAAAAAATATCTTATAAAGGATTTATACAATTAGATGCCGGTAAAATTCAAAATACTTTTATTGCGGAAGTTCAAAGAATGTCGCAGGGAGTTAGATTTTATCTGCAATATAGCCAGTCTATATTTATGCTTGCGACCTACGTCTTTCTTGCTTTGTTAGCCAATTATCAGTTTGCTATCTTAGTTGCCATTAGCGCAGGATTAGCCAATTTGTTATATACAAAAATTTATAAAACTTTAAAGCAGGCTTCTCTTGAAATATCAAAAAAAGGCCATGACTTTAATTCTTACATGATCCAGGCTATACACTATTTTAAATATTTGAAGTCAACAAATTATTTAGGAACGTATTCAAAAAAGCTTGGTGAAGTAATTAATAAGACGGAGAACTTAAACAGAAAAATGGGTTACTATACTGCAATTACCTCCGGCATTAGAGAGCCAATGATATTATTAATAGTGGTAATAGTAATATATATTCAAATTAACTGGATGGGAGGAAACCTGGGCTCAATTATCCTGAGCTTGCTAATATTTTACAGAGCGCTCACCTTCCTGATGGGAATACAAAATCAATGGCAAAGCTTTATACAAAATACAGGTGCAATGCGTACTGTAGCAGAATTATCTCAATCTATGAATCTGTATTCTGAAGTTAAAGGAGCTATGTCTTTTAAATCAATTGAAAAAGAGTTGTTAATAAAAAATATTGATCTCTCTTATGGTGCTAACAAAGTTTTGAGTAATGTAGATGTAACTATAGAAAAAAATAAAACAATTGCATTGGTAGGAGCAAGCGGCTCCGGTAAAACAACTTTGGCAAACGTTATTATGGGATTAATTACGCCTGATTCCGGTAAAGTTTTAGTTGATAATGTTCCCATGGTCCAATATGATTTAGATAATTACAGAAGCAAAATCGGATACATTTCGCAGGATTCTGTTATTTTCAATGATACTATATATAACAATATTACTTTTTGGGCGGAGCAAACTGCAGAGAATGAAAAACGTTTCTGGGAAGTGATAAAAATGGCGTCACTCGAAGAATTTGTTAAGCATCAGCCTGATAAAGAAAAAACCCGTTTGGGAGATCATGGAATCTTAATTTCAGGCGGACAAAAACAAAGAATTTCCATAGCAAGGGAAATGTATAAGAAGGTGGAAATTTTAATTTTAGACGAAGCAACTTCAGCTTTAGATTCTGAAACCGAGCATATCATCCAGGAAAATATTGAAAATTTACATGGTCATTACACCATGATTGTAATTGCCCATAGATTGTCAACAATAAAAAATGTAGATAAAATTTATTTGTTGGATAAAGGCAAAGTAACAATTTCCGGTGATTTTGATACGATGGTAGAGCGCTCTGATAAATTTAAACGTATGGTTGAATTACAGGGCTTATAGTGTTTTTAAAATATTATTAGCTGATTCCTGCAACAGAGCCAATTATTTATTTTTGGACTTTATCAATTAATTTAATCACAGTCTATGTTTCAGCTTACTTACTATTACTCTGCTATAGGCTTTTATAATTGATGAGGCATTTATATCCAAAGGAATTTCTCTCAAAGTTTTCCTAACATACCTGCGTATAATTCCTTTTTTAAAAGGTATCAAAGGCGAACAACTTACCAGGATGTTATAAATATATCTGTCAGCCGCCTGGTTTAATTCTTTCGTGAGCTTATTCTTCGACTTTAAGTAATCTTTAATTTCTAATCTTAAAGTAATATTGTTATTTAAGATATCTACAACTTTGTTCTCGTTTCTGCTGTGAGAAATTGAATCTGGATTTATATGAACGATAGTTAAAGGAGCTGAACAAAAACCTATCGCTGCATCATTTTTCAGCAACCTGAAAAGTAAATCGTATTCCTGCGAAGAATTTTTATTTTCATTCCAACCTCCTGCAGCCAACACTGATTCTCTTTTCCATAAATTAGCGCTGGTAATGCCAAGCTTTGATGTAAGCAAGCCCTTCCATACATCACTTTCAGTTTGCAAAATCTTTTTATCTTGTTTATCGCCGGTTGCATTTGCTATATAACTGTTTCCAACAATTACGTCAACCGTGGAGCGGTTAGTAACTTCAAATTGCTGTTCCAACTTTTCGGGTAATAATTCGTCATCTGAATCAAGAAACTGAATCCAATTGCCTTTTGCTTCACTTAATCCTTTGTTTCTTGTAGCCGGAGCGCCTTTTTTAAATTCATGTAAAACGGTGATGATATCTGGATGCTTACTTTGGTAGTCATTAATAATTGATATCGTATTATCTGATGAGTTGTTATCAACAAGTATAATCTCGTAATCTTTATAGGTTTGATTAAGAACGCTTTCTACGGTTCTTTTTATAAATTTTTCACTATTGTAACAAGGTATAACTACCGAAATCATGCTGGATTTATTATTGAAGTTACAATCTATTAAAGGAAAATACTTTGTGCTATTCTATTAGATTGAATAAAGTGTTTTATCAATCATGACAGATTAAATTCTTTCTGATTTTTTGCCGGATTGAACCTTTAGTTTTTCATATGCCCTGATAGAAAGTAAATATTGTCTTATTAAATAAATAACAATTTTATTAGTTGTGCTGAGTTCTTTTCCATTGTGATAAATAAACTTTACTTCTTTAAATCGTGGAAAAGCCTCTTTGATAAAACGATAAAAATTTATAAGCTTGTTCTTACTTTTTTGCATATAAATTGCCTGTCCGCCGCCGATTCGTTTCTCTTTATTTATTAATTCAATCATACTATATCTTCCGGGATGTTTTACTATTACATTATCTACATAATCAATAGTATAGCCAGCTTTGCTTGCTGCAATTCCCCACATAAAATCACCACCGGACATTAAATTATCATTAAATAAACCAACTTTATCAAACAGATATTTATAGGTAAATAAATTAGCAGTAACACTTGCGCCCAGTTTTGCGACATTCCTCTTTTGATTAAAAGCATAAACTTTATCATAAAGCTCAGCTTTTGTGGGCTTTAAAGCTTTAAATACAATGGAAACTTTTCCTGCAATTCTGTTGCAGGTTTCATTGCTTTCAAAATACTTCACAGCATTGTTAATCCAGTTTTTATCAGGAATACAATCAGAATCAGTAAAGCCAATTATCTCGCCTTTTGCCAGCTTCAAAGCAGCGTTTCGTGCTGAGTATGAACCTGCTTTCGTCTCAGTTATTATTGAACAATTTACAGGAATAAAATAATTCTTAGGTATATTATCAGGTGTGTCGTTATTGACAACAATAATCTCAAAAGATTCATATGGATAACCTTGACCTGCAAGAGATTGCAAACATAATGAAAGCCGGTCCCAATCTTTATAAACAGGTATAATAATGGTCACAAATTTGTTATCCAAATGCAAAAAATTTATAAAATGATTGTAATCACTTGTTTTCTGCAAAGTTAATCTTTGCAAACAAGGTTTTATAACATCTGTACAATAAATTACGAAGTAAATACATAACTCGTTTTAGATAAATTAAGCATCAGTAAGTATACGTGATATTATATCTGCTTCTAAAAGTAAACAAGTGGTAATAAAACAAATGACATATCATAAACATTATAATTTAATTTTGCGAAGTTTTAAAGTGATCTCACAAGAATTATCAATTCTAATCGTTTTAAATCTAAGAAACATACTATGTCTTTACAAAAAAAGATTTTATACATTCATCATGATAACGGAAACAGCGGAGCTTCACGAAGTCTTTCTTTTCTGCTAGATAAGCTGGATACGGAAAAATATGAAGGAAAATTGAACTGCATCTTTAATGGTCCTGTTTTAGATTTATTTAAAAATAAGCCGGTAAAGCTCATTATAAAGAGAGGTATTTTTCCATTTCACGGCTCTACAGTTACGGGCATGAAATTAAAATTGTTCTTAAACAACTTTGTAAGAATTCCGCAAACACTTTTTTCTGCTTATTCTCTAATAAAGAAACATAAGCCGGATTTAATTCATCTTAATTCGTCTTCGTTATTTATGGTTGCTTTTGTTTCGAAGCTGATGAATAAAAATATTAAAGTTATTTGTCACCTGAGAGAACCTTTATTAAAATATTCTTTATCGGCTAAAATAATCAGGCAGATGAACTATTTGTTTGCAGATCACTTTATTGCCATAGATAATTTTACCGGTGCCAGCATGAAAACAAAAAGTAATATAGATGTAGTGTATAATGCTGTCAATTTTAATGAATATAATCCAGGTATAAAATCGAATATAATAAGAGAAGAGCTTGGCTTAAAAGAAGACGCTGTGCTTTTCTTATATCTTGCACGAATAGCAAAGTGTAATGGCGCCCTTGAGCTGCTAAAAGTTGCTAATAAGCTTACAAAGAATTACCCGCAATTTCATTTTATTTTATGCGGATTAAAAGATAATCCTGTTGATTCGTATTCAAAGAAGGTACTTGCCCAGGCAAAGGACAACTCAAATATTCATTTAATGAAGTTTAGAACTGATATCCCGTCTTTGATAGCGGGCGCTGATATTTTAATGGTACCTTTTACACAACCTCATTTTGCCCGCTCTATTGTTGAGGCCTCTGCAATGGGAAAGCCAACTATCGGTGCAAATGTTGGAGGCGTAAACGAACTGTTGATCACAAATAAAACAGGTTTTTTATACGATAATGAAACGGAATTATATGATTTCTGTGTTAAGCTGGGCAACGATAAAAATTTGCAAACTGTGATGGGAAATTCAGCGCTTGAATTTGCAAAAACCAATTTTGATAATGCAATTTCAAGTAAACGTGTTTTTGAAATTTATGATAAATTATTAAGCGAAAATTCGGCGATAAGCGCTTTAAATCTTAAGCCGGGATTTTAATTTTTCCTTGCAATAATGATTAGGTTTTGATAAACTTTCTATGTTTTACAAAAATTATTTAAGGGATAACATACACATTTTTAATTTAATAAGGAGATTTTGAATCAAAGTTTAAAAAGTAACACAAACCGCACGGTAATTTTCGAATCAGCCTATACAGGACATAGAAGTGAATATATTTCTCACCTGATGAGGTTTATAAATTCCCATGAAGACCTGCAAGGCAGCTATGTCTTTTTATTAAATGAACAAATGAATAGATTTCTTGGTGAATTAAGTTCATCAAAAAACTACTTAATAAGGTTTACCAAATTTGAAAAAACATATAGTAATTCCATTAAAAGAAGTTTTGGTGAATGGCAATCAGTTAGTGAAATTGTAAAAGAACTGGG
>CAXSDW010000019.1:12900-19851 GCA_964236235.1 uncultured Chitinophagaceae bacterium | reverse complement strand
ATAGAAAATGATATGAAAGTTATCGATGTAAATACGGTAAACAGGATAATTAAAAAATATGAAATCGGGCCTGGTAAAGAGAATTTACTGGTATTTGGAAGTATTGACGACCGTAAAAATTTAATTAATATAATTGATGCACTACGACTGCTGCCCGCTGAGATAAAGAATAAAATTCATTTAGTAATTGCAGGTAAACTTGAAAGTTCAGTACGGGAAAAATACCTTGCATACATAGAAAAATATAAGAACGAAATCAGCATTGCATACAATGATGGATTTGTAAATGCCGAAGAAAGAGAACCGTTATTTGACAAATGTGATCTTGTATTAATGCCATATATAAATTTTTTTAGTGCAAGTAGTGTATTGGGGCATACGATTATCCATAATAAAAATGTAGTTGTTTCAAATAAAGGTCTTATAGGAAGAATTGTAAAAGAGCATAAGATTGGTATTGCTGTGGACACATCAAGCCCTGAGGAAATAAAAAACGGCATATATGAGCTGCTTGTAAACGGTAAAAATTATGCTTATGACAGCACGGCTTTAGTAAATCATTTTAGTCCCGAAAATTTTTGTAAAACAATTTTAATAAATTAAAAGTCTTTTGATTTATAGGTATTTCTTCACTTTTACTTTTAGTGTAAATCCACCGCCTTTAAATAAGTTATGAACAGTATAACCTTAGCGCCAATTTTATTATTTACCTATAAACGATTAGATAGTTTACAGCAAACAGTTTCTTCATTGCAGCAAAATTATCACGCAAGGGAAAGCGATCTTTTCATATTTTCTGATGCTGCAAAAAGCGTCGCAGACGAAGTATCAATAACTAAGGTTCGTGATTATTTAAAAACAATTACCGGCTTTAAAAATATAAGCATAGTTGAAGCGCCAAAAAATATGGGATTGGCGAATTCGATTATAAGTGGTGTTAGCCAGGTAATCAAAAAATATGGAAAAGTGATTGTATTGGAAGATGATCTTGTAACATCTCCTAATTTTCTTTCTTTCATGAATAAGGCTTTGGATTTTTATGAAAATAACTTAAACGTCTTTTCTATTGCAGGATATACTATTCCAATAAGGTATGAAGCGGATTACGGATATGATAACTATTTTTTTCAACGAGCTTCGTCGTGGGGCTGGGCCGCATGGAAAGATCGATGGCTCGAAATTGATTGGGCTGTAAAGGATTTTAATCAATTCAAAAAGAATAGAAAAGCAATAAAAGATTTTAAACTTAGAGGTAGTGATATCTATTCTATGCTTAATAAACAAATGAACGGAAAAATTGACTCATGGGCAATACGATGGTGCTTTCATCAGTTTAAACAAAAATCTTATACGGTATATCCGGTTGTTTCTAAAATTAAAAACATCGGCTTTGAAACTAATGCAACACATACTAATGTTTATAATCGTTATACTTCCGAAACGGATAATGGATTAAAACGTGATTTTAATTTTGCAAAGAATATCATTCCTGATAAAAGTTTTACCGAACAGTTTCAAAATTTTTATTCTATTAAGTCCAGAATTGCAGGTAAGCTTATGACAGGTTTAATAAAATTAGGGCTTGTAAAAAACAAATAGTAATGAAGAGTAAGATCCTTTTTATATTACACCTTCCTCCTCCTGTTCATGGTGCTTCAATGATGGGTAGTTTTATTAAGGAAAGTAAACTAATCAATTCAAAGTTTGATACAACATATATAAACCTTGCCATAGCTACTACTCTGGATCAATCAAGAAAATTAAACAGCAATAAGTTTTCATCGTTTATAAAACTGCTATTAAAAGTATTTGAATCCGTACGAAAAACTAAGTATGATTTATGTTATATTACTTTGAATGCTGCAGGGCCAGCATTCTATAAAGATTTTCTTGTAGTTATTATATTAAAATTATTTAGGGAAAATATAATTTATCATTTTCATAATAAAGGAGTAGACATTAACAGGAAAGGGATAATTAACAGTTTCCTATATCGTTTTGCGTTTCACAACACAAGAACAATTTTACTCTCACCAAATTTATATAAGGATATTAAATTTTTTGTAAAAAATGAAAATGTTTATTATTTGCCTAACGCAATTCCTTATAATAACGAAGTTAACTGCAGTGAAGTGAAAGTTACAGACTTAGAACTCCCTTGCAGGCTGCTTTTTTTATCTAATATGATGATGGAAAAAGGAGTATTTGTTTTAATTGAAGCCTGTAAAATTTTGAAAGAAAGGAAACTTAATTTTTTATGCGATTTTGTTGGAGCATGGGCTGATGTAACCGAGGATGACTTCAATAAACAAATCTCTAAATATAAACTGGCAGATTTAATTACTTCTCATGGGAAAAAGTATGGAGATGAAAAAGTGTGTTTTTTAAAGAGGTCAGATATTTTTGTTTTCCCCACTTACTATCATAACGAAACCTTTGGATTAGTTATTCTTGAAGCGATGCAGGTTGGTTTACCTGTAGTTTCCACTTTAGAGGGCGCAATAGGAGATGTAGTTTTAAACGGTGTAACTGGGTTTCTTGTAGCACAAAGGAGTGTTGAAGTATTGGCCGAAAAATTGGAGGTGCTCATTCAAAATCCTAATTTGAGAAAATCTATGGGTTTAGCAGGAAAGGAAAGATATCAAGCGCTTTTTACTATTCAAAAATTTGAACAAAAAGCGGTAGATATTTTTACCGATGCAATACAGGTAAAAACAGAGAAAAGAAATAAATTCAACCTTAGCAAGGTTTATAGATTTTAAATGAGGATGGCTGTAACTAATAAACTTCATGTTAATTTGTATCACGTTTACTTTGAACATAATATAAAAAAATATAGTTTATGTATACGCAATGTAATATAGATATGACCTTGAACGTTTACTTAAGTATTGTGTAAGCCTTGGAAAGGATATGTACACAACTAATTTTATTTTAAATTTTATTATAAACAGTAGAAATTTGTTCAAAAGAACGTTTATTTAATTATATTATTTATGAAAATAGCACTAATCACAGGCTCCGGCGGTTTAATAGGAAGCGAATCTGTTTCATTTTTATCAGAGAAATTTGATTTAATAGTAGGCATTGATAATAATTTAAGAGCCTATTTTTTTGGAGGTTCGGCTTCCACAGATTGGAACGTTTCAAGGATTCAGGAACAATTTTTTAACTATAAACATTATAATGTTGACATAAGAGATTTTGAATCATTAGGTAATATTTTTAAAGAGTATAATAGTGACATTTCGCTAATTATACATACTGCCGCACAGCCCAGCCACGACTGGGCCGCAAAGGAGCCTTTAACAGATTTTACTGTAAATGCAAATGGAACTGTAAACATGCTTGAGCTTACCCGCTTACATTGCCCTGATGCAGTTTTTGTTTTCACTTCCACAAATAAAGTATATGGTGATAATCCAAACTTTCTGCCTCTTGTAGAAGAAGAATATCGCTGGGAAATTGAAAAAACTCATCCATATTATAAACATGGAATTGATGAGCAAATGAGTATTGATAATTGTAAACATTCTGTATTTGGCGCTTCTAAAGTTGCAGCAGATGTAATGGTACAGGAATATGGCCGTTATTTTGGAATAAAAACTGCAGTTTTTCGCGGCGGGTGTCTTACAGGACCGAATCATTCTGGGGCACAGCTTCACGGATTTCTTGCCTACCTGATGAAGTGTGCTATTACTCAACAACATTATACAATTTTTGGGTACAAAGGAAAACAGGTAAGAGATAACATCCATAGTTATGATCTTGTAAACATGTTTTGGCATTTTTATAATGATCCCAAAAGCGGCGAGGTTTATAATGCAGGAGGTGGCCGGTTTGCGAATTGCTCCATGTTAGAAGCGATAACATTATGTGAGGAAATTACAGGAAATAAGTTAGATTTCTCTTATTCAGAAGATAACCGTATAGGTGATCATATCTGGTATATCAGTGATGTGTCAAAATTTAAAGCTCATTACCCGGGCTGGGATTACACTTACAACATAAAAGCTACGCTTGAAGAAATGTTTTTATCTTTTACCAAAAGGGCCGTAGTTGGTGTATAGGTTTTAAAGGCTCACAAGAAGTTTTAATCTTATAGAGTTATAATAAAAAAGAGGGTTTCATAACGAAGCCCTCTTTTATTTTACATAGAGAATTATTTAAAAAAATTCGTTCCCTTCGGTTACTTAATTTTAATAAAATTTTTATTTAATGAAAAGTTTTTGTATGACAGATTAAGGATATAAGTGCCTATTGGCAGCGATGATATATTTACTGCGGCAATCTTTCCGGATATTTCAATTGGAATTTTTTTCATAACCATTCCTGACATATTCATTATAGTAATATTTCCTTGTTGGTAATTTTGTAATTGATTAAAAGAAAGATTTATACTATTAACTGCCGGATTTGGATATAGTTTAAAATCAACAAGCCAAGAGGAATCAATCAGCTTAGGTGCAGGTGATTCAAGAGCCTGTGTATGGGGGGCGGTACTTACCTGGTTATTTGTTACATTTTGTACCACAGCATTTGATGTAATAGAATTACTTAAAATTTCTGCTTTCACTACTATAGAAATGGTTGCAGAAACTGTTTGCAGCCCTTCATTATCCGTCGCTTTTGCAATAATTTTATAGCTGCCTGCAGGTAAGCTTTGCCAATAAGAATATGGTGCTTTATCCTCAGTATGTAATAAAGTAGAACCATTGTAAAAGGCGACTTTAGATATTGAACCATCTAAATCTGAGGCATCAGCGCTCATCCAGATTCGTGATCCTTGTTTAAAGCTGCCATTTGCAAGCGGGCTTGTAATTTTTACAATCGGCGCCTTATTAGCATCAGAAGCATTTGTACTACCGCTTTTTATTAAAATTGCTGAGGTGTAAGGTTGAAGACTTATACTATTTGAATATTTTTTACCCTTTACATCAACATAAGTTCCGCTGAGAGGTATAATTTTATTTGCTGTACTTGCATTAAACACGAATTTGACATAGTCATCCGGGTTTCCTGACAATTTTAGCGGACTTCCTTTAGATGCAGGATCTTTAAGGTATTTGGTTTTCCAACCTTTGACATCCAGTTGAAATTTAGTTTGTTTTGATGTATAAAGGTTTATAACACTTTCAACTACTAATTTATCATCTATAGGTCTTGCATAATAATTACTATCTAACCAGCCAATGCTTCCTATATCATTAAGTGTACTATTAAATGATGCTGATAATTGTGATGATTCTTTTGCAAAGAAAATATTGTTTTTTATAGTATGATTTCGAAGAGTAATTCCTAATGCATCATGCTTCATATAAAGCTGTGCATAAATGTTATCATAGATTGTGTTATTCTTTACAATGATGTTGCTTGAATTATGTAAGAAAATGCCCCGGCTACATTTCGAAACTGTATTACCGGTAATTTCTACACCATTTATATTATCATCCATATAAATTCCTTGTGCAGAAGGAAGCCCGCTATAATTATCTGTGCCTTCTGTTGCTCCTACTGCATGAAGTAAAATATTACCAATTATTTTCCTGCCTGTGTTAGTAACATTATTTCCATTTGCCGTATAAATCCCTCCGGCATCATCTTTTAAAACACAGAAACTGTCAATATAATTATTTTTAATTATTGCGTAATCTCCTCCCAGAAAAATACCTGCATATCCTGAATTGATTACCTGGTTATATTCTACAAGACCGTGAGCACCATTTTTTATACCAACACCCATTCCATTGCCACTTGTACCCATGCCCGCTATAAAAAATGAATTTCTAACAATATTATTCCTAATTACGGGAGAACTTCCTCTTCCCAAATTAATACCATCGTTATTTGAATTTATCACTGTACAATTTTCTAATCTAAAGTTTGAGCCTGTAACATTTACCCCGTCAGTTCCTGAGAATATTATATCACTATTTTGAACTGTAATATTACTTCCCCCTATAATATATATCGTTTCTCCATTTGCACCTTTAAATGTTAAATTGTCAAACACAATATTACTTTTACTATTTGCGTACACAAGATTTTTTATTGTAGCAGCTTTTACGGTATAGGCAGATGGAGTTTTGCTCCCGAAGAACATACTTACTCTTTTAGTAGAAGAGTTATAATACCACTCACCAAATTGATCAAGAGTTCTTATATTATTTTGGATAAAATATCCATAATTATCTCTGGCATTGTAAGCTCCGGAGGCAGCTTTATATTGTATTGTATGGCCGGATTGCGAAGTAATTAAGCTTCTATCAAGCGTCCAGTGACTGGTACGTATTACTACTTCCGCTCCCTTCCAGTTTGGAGAAGAGGATAATTGATTGTCAGTAATAGAAGTATTTTTTACATGAGATTCTAAAGTAAGATATCCCTTATTAGAAGCGTTAGCATTTGGGTATCGCCCCATACCATGCACCACTTCGTTTATAATTACCATATTTAATTGTGATTGTAGCGCCGAGTTAGCAGCGCAATCATACACACCACTGTAGGACGAATTTGATTTCCAGCCGGAGAGGGTAACAAAAGACGTAATTACTGGCCGGTTTCCTGAACCATAAGCTCCGATAGTTATGGGTGATGATGAGGTGCCTGACTTATTTATTACTATAGAACCGTAAAAAGTTTCACCTCTCTTAAAGAAAATTTTATCACCCGGATGAAGACTGCTAAAATATGAATTTAACTTATTAATACTTTTCCAGGGAGTAGATGAATTGCTGGCCTGTGAAGGACTTCTGTTATCATCACCCGATACCGAAGAAAAATAATAGTTTGTTGCATAAGTGATATTTACACAGCATACAAAAATTATGAACAGGATTTTTTTCATATTTCGTAGGTTTTTATAAGAGTTATAAAATGGCTGTGTAAATTTTTTTCCCCGATAATATAAGTTTAAATGAAAAATTAACTTTGAAAGGTATTAATAATTAC
>CAXSDW010000019.1:0-12800 GCA_964236235.1 uncultured Chitinophagaceae bacterium | reverse complement strand
ATTATTTAATTTTAATAAACTTTTTATGTATTGACGAATTTTCAGTTAAAAGACTGATAAAGTAGGTGCCTGCGGGCAAAGTTGAAATGTTTACATTGATGCCATCTCCGGAAATAATAACCGGAAGATTTTTCAGTGCTATTCCGGACACATTTTGTATAACGATGTTTGCTTTTTGAGAACTTACTAATCTATCAAAAGAAACATTTATACTATTTATTGCAGGATTAGGATATATTTTGAAATCTGATAATTTAGATAAATCACCGCTAATTGCTTTTTGAACAGGTGAAATTGATACTGATGCATCAGCATTTTTCGCTTCCAATTGGCCATTTAAAGTAACCGTATTATTTTGAACCACTGAAACCGAAACCGGATCTGAAGTTGCTACGTTTCCATTATAATCTGTAGCCTTAACACTAATTGTGTAATTACCCACTGGTACTTTTTGCCATAAATAACCGTATGGATAAGTGTCCTCTGTATGTAATAGAGTGGACCCATTAAAAAATTCGACTTTCTTTATTGTCGCTCCTTCTCCTACAACTACATCTGCTCTCATCCAAATTGAAGCCGGTGCATTATACACCGAATTTACTTCCGGATAAATGAGCGTTACCGAAGTGCCATTTGGTGTAACAACCGATACAGATGCTTCTGAACTTGTAGTTTGCACTCCTTTATTATCGGTGGCTTTTGCAGTAATTATATAATTGCCATCTGGTACATTTTGCCACGTATAAGTATAGGGAGCAGAAGATTGGGTATTTAATAATGTTGAGCCATTGAAAAATTCAACCTTACTTATTCCATCAGGATCACTGGCAGTAGCGGTTATAGTTATTGTTGCCGGTTCACCGTAAACTGAATTATCTTCAGGACTTGTCAGGGTTACAATAGGGCCACTCGCTGAAACTACTGAAACAGATGCCGTCTGTGAAGTAGTTTGCAATCCATTATTATCGGTGGCCCGTGCAGTAATTGTGTAGTTGCCTATAGGCACGTTTTGCCATGAATAATTGTATGGTGCAGTAGATTGTGTGTTTAAGAGAGTTGAGCCGTTAAAGAATTCAACTTTACTTATTCCATCCGCATCGTTGGCCGTTGCACTTATATCAATTGTTGCAGGTCCCACATAAATTGAATTATCATCCGGATTATCTAATGTTACAGAAGGCCCGCTGCTTGAATTTACTACTGAAACAGGCACCCCCGTCGAAGTAGTTTGTATCCCTGTAATATCTGTAGCCCTGGCTGTAATGGTATAATTACCGGCCGGTACATCTTGCCATGTATAACTATACGGTGCAGCATATTCTGTATTTAATAAAGTTGAACCATTATAAAATTCCACCTTACTAATACCATCATCATCGCTTGCATTGGCGCTGATAGTAATACTTGCCGGCGCTGTAAAAGTATTATTAGATGAAGGAGATGTAATATCAACAGAAGGAGCAGAACCGATACCATTTGAACTGCCGTCTGACTTTATTAAAACCGCCGAAGCATAAGGCTGAAGCGTAATATTGTTCGAAAATTTACTCCCCGTAACATCAACATAATTTCCATTTAAAGAGAATGATTTTGTATTAGTGGAAGCATTGTATACGAATCTTATAGAATCGTCAGGGTCAGTAGCTGCACCACTTTTAGTATAAGGCGAAATTTTTTTAGCACTTGTTTTTGAGTGGGCATCCATGTTATATAAAGATTTCCATCCTTGCAAATTGAGTTTATATTTATATTGATTTGATGTATAAAGATATTTTTCACAATAGATGCTTATGTTATCATCAATTGGCCGGGCATAATAATTACTATCTAACCGGCCCATGCTTCCAAGATCATTATATATAGTACCAAAGTCTGCTGTTATCTGTGATGCATATTTAGCAAAAAAGATATTACTAACAATAGTATGATTTTTAAGCGCACTTCCTAAATTATCATGCTTCATAAAAAGCTGTGCATAAACATTATTATAAAATGTATTATTTCTTAAAATAATACTTTGAGAATTATGCAGGTATATTGCTCTATTACAGGCTGCTATTGTATTATTGGTAATGCTTACACCATTTGCGTCGTCGTCTAAATAAATTCCCTGTGAAGAAGTTACAAGTATATTGTCTGGCGGTACATTAGTGCCTTCAGGAGCGCCGGTGCCGTTTAATATAATATTGCCGGTTATTTTTCTGCCAACATTAGTATTTCCACTGTGGTTAGAAGTATAAACTCCTCCGCCATCATCTTTTACAAAATTAAAATTATCAATGTAATTATTTTTTATTGTAAGATTATTGCCACCAAAGTTTACAGCATTACTGCCTGTATTAAGTATCTGGTTGTATTCAGCAAGTCCGTTTTCTCCTATTTTTAAACCGACATTATATCCATTACCACTTTGGCCCATTCCTATTATGTAACCGGTATTACTAATCACGTTGTTTCTTACGGTTGCTGAAGCCGATGCCACATTAACACCGTCATTATTTGAATTTGTAACAGTGCAGTTTTCCAACCTGAAATTTGAGCCGGAAACATTAACTCCATCTGTTCCGGAAAACATAATATCACAATTTTGAACAACATTATTACTTCCGCCGGAAATATGTACACCTTGTGCATTGGCGCCTTTAAAGGTTATGTTATCAAAAACAATATAACTTTTGCTGATTGAAGAAATTAAGTAGTCAATACTGGCTGCTTTTACAGTATAGGATGATGGATTAGATGAGCCAAAGTACATACTCAATATCTTTTTAGAAGGATTATAATACCATTCTCCAAACTGATCCAGTGTTTTTAAGCTGTTTTGAATAAAAAATCCAAATCCGTCTTTAGGAGTTGTGCTGTAAGAAGCTTTATAATATATAGTATGCCCGGATTGGGAAGTAATTAAATTTCTGTTTATTGCCCAGCGGATCGGGCGGATAACCAGTTCTGCACCTGTCCAGTTAGTGCCGGTAGATAGATCGTTATCAGTTATAGATGAAGTACCCGAGTGAGCTTCAAAATTAAGATAGCCTTTGTTACTGCCGGTTGCATTTGGATAGCGGCCCATACCACGCTCCACTTCATTTACAATTACCATATTTAATTGAGAACCCAAAGCTGAGTTAGCGTCGCAATCATATACACCATTGTAAGATGAATTTGAGTTCCAGCCTGACAGGCTCACAAATGAAGTAATTATTGGCCTGTTGCCTGAGCCATAAGCTCCAATAGTTATTGGTGAACCGGAAGTGCCGGATTTATTTACAACTATAGAACCGTAAAAAGTCTCGTCTCTTTTAAACAAAACTGCATCGCCTGGCTTAAGAGAACTAAAAAAAGAATTTAATTTGTTGATACTTTTCCAGGGAGTTGAAGAACTAGTGGCTTGTGAAGAACTTCTGTTATCATCACCTGATACTGAAGAAAAATAATAGTTAGTCGCATGAGTGGAATTTACAAAGCATACAAAAAGTATGAATAGTGTTTTTTTCATATTTGTAAAATTTATGTACTGATAAATGGCTTTGTAAAAGTATTTTCCCGATAAGCTAAAATTTTAGTTTTTAAAATGAATTTGAAATAAGTGAACAGGTTGCCCTATTTATTACGAAAGCGCAAAACTAAATGCCGAATTTTAAAAAATATTCAGTTTTAAAAGAATTTATTAACATTTTTGTTTTTGTTAATTGAAGGCATAACAACCCAAATTGTTACGATTTAAGCACTTAAATAGATATGTTACTGATGTCTGTTTGCTATTGAAGGATTTAATAATATATAATACAATTTATCGTTGGAGACTTTCACGCAATTATATATTAAGAGAAATGCATAGAATAATAACATATTCAATTAAAATTATAAATGCTCCTATTTACATGGTCAGGTCGGCCTATAATTAATTTAGGTTAGTTAGAATTACTTTATAAAATTTTATAATGATGTAGTTCCTTATTTTTATGTTTGATATGTATAATCTCTCCAAACACTTTACTTACAGTGAAACAGGTTTTTTCTCAAAAATTATTCTTGATTATTTAGATGCAGCAGAAGAACTGAATTCTTTTTTTTTGCATACACCGGATGTAAAAGGTGTTAAAGAAGCTATCGAACAAAGAAAGAAAACTGATACAAACAGGCAATTGCTTGTTGAAGTTTTAAGCGCACAATATGCAACTGTAAACAGTTCTAAAGCAATTGAAAAAAATATAGAACTGCTTTTATCACCGGATACTTTTACAATTTGTACAGCTCATCAGCCAAATATTTTTACAGGACATCTATATTTTATCTATAAGATACTTCACATCATAAAAGTGGCTGATTATCTTAATAACACAATCACTGCTCATAATTTTGTTCCTGTTTATTATATTGGCAGCGAAGATGCAGACCTTGAAGAATTAGGCCATATTTATATTAACGGACAAAAGTATACATGGGAAACAAAACAAACAGGCGCTGTAGGAAAAATGATTGTTGATGATGTTTTATTACATCTTATTGAAGAGATAAGCGGACAGTTATTAGTTTATACTCAAGGAAATGATTTGATGGAATTAATTAAGCGATGTTATATAAAAAACACAACTATCCAGGAAGCTACTTTCAAGCTTATAAATGAGTTGTTTAAAGATTATGGATTGCTGATATTAATTCCTGATAATGCCTCTTTTAAAAAAGAAATGTCTTCGGTTTTTGCAGATGATATCCTGCAAAATACGCCATCTTCAATCGTAAATGCAACCAGTGAGAAATTGGGTGAATATTACAAAGTACAGGCACATCCAAGAGAAATAAATCTTTTTTATTTTAAGGACAACATAAGGAACAGGCTGATAAAAAAGAATGATTTATATTATGTAGAAGATGCTGATATTAAATTTACTCACGATGGAATTATAAAAGAACTTGAGGAACATCCTGAGCGTTTTAGTCCTAATGTTATTTTACGCGGATTATACCAGGAAACTATTTTACCAAATCTTGTTTTTATCGGCGGCGGCGGTGAGCTTGCTTACTGGCTTGAATTGAAAGATCTTTTTCAACATTATAATATTCCTTTTCCTGTGTTGCTGTTAAGAAATTCATTTATGCTTATTGATGAAAAGACAAAATCAATTATTGATAAACTAAAGTTTGACTTAAATAATATTTTTAAGCCGGAGAATATTTTAATTAATGAGCTTGTAAGTATGCACACTAAGAACCAGCTTTATTTATCGTTGGAAAAACAGCAGGTAAGTGAAATATACGCCGCCATAAGTAAAGCAGTTAAGCAAATTGATGTTACACTTCAAAATCATACAGAAGCATTAAAGACGAAGACACTAAACAGATTAAATGCTTTAGAAAAGAAAATGCTGAAAGCCGAAAAAAGAAAATTTGAAATCCAGGCATCACAGATAAAAAAGATACGGTCTTCACTTTTTCCCTTTCAGGAATTACAGGAAAGAGTTGAAAATTTTATGCCTTATTATGCAAAATATGGACAAGACTTTATAGACATCTTATACCGGCATTCACTCATCTTTCAGCAAAAATTTACGGTATTAATAGAAGAAAAATGATCAGTAAATTTCTTTGATCTTCTTTACTTTATCGAGCACTTCCTGCTCCATCTCTTTTTTAAATTGAACAAGTTTTTCAGCAAGCCCTTCATCAGAGAGAGCTAATATTTCTGCTGCTAATATTGCTGCATTTTTTGCTGCATTTAAGGCAACAGTTGCCACAGGCACACCGTTTGGCATTTGTAAAATTGATAGCACAGAATCCCATCCGTCAATTGAGTTTGAAGATTTTATTGGTACGCCTATCACGGGTAATATGGTTAGTGAAGCAATCATTCCCGGTAAGTGAGCTGCGCCGCCTGCGCCTGCTATTATTACTTTTAAGCCTCTTTCTTTTGCCGTGGTTGCGTATTCGGCCATGCGCTTTGGCGTACGATGGGCAGATACAATGGTTAATTCAAATTCAACATTAAATTTTTTTAAAGTCTCTGCGGCAGCTTCCATTACTTTTAGGTCACTATCGCTGCCCATTATAATACCGGCAAGAGGATTCATTTAGATTATTATTTAAAACAAAGAAACACTTTTTTGAGGTGAATTGATGGAAATGCAGAACACTTATATTATTTCCTGGCAACCCTTTCTTTGTAGCGCAATAGTTTGCTTAGCTCAGCTTAGAGAAGAGAAATCTAATCCGGGAATAATGTTAGCGGTTTGTTGATACATCATCTTACTTTATTACAACATTCTTTGCCGGCTGAAAATCAGTGAATGTAGTAAAAAACGTTAAAGATAAAACCCAAATTATGTTAATTACAAGGCTAACTTCCTGCATTATTGGTAGATCTCTACGTAACTACAGGTATAATAAATATAATTGCAACAATAAGAAGCAAAAAGAAACAACACAAAGAATTTTAAATAAATGCAATCCCGACTTGAATACAAATACTGTAATGTAAAACATACTTATTAAGTGCAAGCGTACTTACAATAGTAATCATCGAATCATGATATGGTGTAACGGCCAAAAATGCAAATACCATTGCACCAACTCCAAAGAATCTGATTATCCTGGCTGCACCTTTTGAAGAAATTTTCTTTGAAAAATCAATAAAGAATAAAGCAAAACTGGTACAAAGAAAAAACATTCCGCAAATAGCCCAAAGCCGGGATGCATTGTGTGAACCATTCACTGCTTTTTCACCAAACAAATTACTCAGATAATATTTTTTCAATCGAACCCAATGGGATTTTTGTCATTTGTGAACCTTCCGGGTAATACATTGTAGCCACGAGTAGCAGTAATATTGAAACAACAATCGCAAATAGTATTGAAAACTTTCTAAGCATGTTATTTATTCAAGGAATATTCTAAAGGTTTACCAAATCTTTCTTTGTTGTACAAGATAATTGTTATCAATTATTTTAAAAAAATTGGTACTAAAAAGCTTTCGCAAAGTCCTTGTATTGGTTTTAGTTTTATGTTGGTTATGGAATATGTGCAGGCAAAAAAGAACACCTGCATTATTCCTTCAGCTAACTTTTCTTTAAGGCTACAAGATTCTGTTATGTGTCTTATCATGTAAGGCTTCTTAATAGTAAGTCTCCGCTACTTTAAATGCTTAAGAATATTTTTTTCATTTGTTAAAACTGCTTAACACAATTCTTCGTAATTAAATAGATTCGGTCATCCTATGCACAGCTATTTATCCTTTAATAAGTTGCTTGTTTCAATATTTCTTTTGCTAAAACCAAAATGGTTCTCCTAATTTATTTACATTAAAAACTTATTACAAATGAAAAAAACAAAATTTACCCGGTTCCGGTTAAAATGGATTATTGCAACTGTAAGCCTGTCCATTTTTTCTGCGATACTGATGTCTTCCAGTCATCGGGAAGCGCCTATGATTGCTTTTGATCCGTTAGCTGACAACACTGATGTTTATGCTTTTCGCAGTCCTAATCATGCCGATAAGATCATAATCATTGCAAATTACATCCCCGGTCAGTTGCCTGAGGATGGGCCTGTTTATCACAGTTTTGGAGAACATATTCGCTATGAGATACACATAAAGAATAATGCTGCAACTAAAGGTGATGATATTACTTACCGTTTTACATTTAAGAAAGTTGATGAAGATCCAACTACTTTTTTTCATGTAAGATTGGGAAAAGAAAATCAGAAAACCACTTACAAACTCGAAAAATATTCAGGTGGAAAGTGGACAACGATTATTTCAAATGGTGTCGTTCCTCCTCCTAATATCGGGCCGCGTTCTATCCAGTTCCCGGTAGGTTTAAACACCGGGTATGAAACGCTTTTTAATAATTCCATAATGCATGCGGGCACAGGTGAAGCTGTTTATGCAGGCCCTGTGGATGATCCTTTCTTTGCAGATTTAGGTGGAATTTTTGATTTGGGAGATGCTCCAAGAACAGATGGAACACATCCCCAGGATCACCTTCAATGTAAAAATGTATCAACGCTTGCATTGGAAATCCCGATTGAAACTTTACAAAAGAATCACAAAAATGATCAACAAGTAAAAAATATTTTAGATCCTGAATATGTGATTGGTGTATGGGCTTCAGCAAGCAGGCAAAAAATTAAAGTATTAAACCAGGATCACCTTGCACAGGAATCATACAGCGGCGACTGGGTGCAGGTTTCAAGGTTAGGTATGCCATTAACTAATGAGGCAATTGATCCCTTCGGAGTTAAAGATCTTTATAACAGCTTAACGCCTTACCAGGATCCGGCTGAACAACTTAAAACTTTCGGAAAGTATTTTTACAATCCTGAGCTGGCGCTTTATATGGACAGCGCTCAATTCGGCAAGGCAGTTCCTTCATTGAGAGATTTACGTATTCAAAGAAAGTCATTAGGCAGTTTTGATTTTACCAATTACCATGACGGCTTATACTCATTAAAGAATTCATCAGCGCTTAATGGAACTGCATTGGCTGAAAATGCCTTTGGTAGTTTATTGTTGCCTGCTGCAGGCTCTCCACGTTCGGTAGACATCTGGCCGATCTTTAATACAGGTGTTCCTAACATGCGTCCGTACCAGTTAGCTACAGGCAAAGCTGGTAATCCTTTAGCTGCAGGTAAGCCTTTTATTAATAACTTTTTGCCGGTAGTGGGAGATATGTTGCGCCTTAATATGGCTGTTCCCGCAACGCCCCGCGATAGCAAAGATTTTAGTTCTCTTGGCCTTGTACAGGCTGCGGTATTAGGATTAACTGATCCGCGTTTTAATAAAACTAAAGATCTTCAAAATATACCAAACATGGATGGCTTTCCAAATGGCAGAAGACTTGAAGATGACGCCATTCGTATAGAATTGCAGGCAGTTAGTGGTGTTGTACTTGCTGCTATCGGTTTGCCATACGATGATTTTAAAGCAGGTGGTAGTCTTGCTACACCAAACCTTGTAAGAGTATTGCAGTATCACACAGGCATAGATAAAAATGATACAGCTCTGAGGGCAACATTTCCGTTCGAGCAATTACCATGGTCAGGCAAGCATAATTGTAACTGTAATTTATCACAAACAATATCCAATGCGCCAATGTCTGATGCACCGGTTAGTATGATCACTGAAACAAGTGATTTAGGTTTTTCTGCTCCGGAAATAATTGCAAGCACTTCTCCTAATCCTGTAATAAATACCAGTACTATCACTTACAGGTTAGACAAAGCTTCACAGGTTAAAATTGTTGTATTTGATGCAACAGGTAAACCAATGAAAGTTGTATCCGACAGCAAAGAAGCTGCAGGCACACATACCGTTCAATGGAATGCCGCATCCTTAATTAAAGGAGCTTATTTTATAGGCATTAATAAAGACGGATTATTAAAACAGTCTATCCGTATGGTTAAAGAATAATTTTTAAATTACAATTAGTCCGCAGTGTAAAAGCTGCGGACTAATTATTTTTCACAGTATTGAAATTTCAACTATGAATAAAAAATACATTTATCCCATTCTTATTATTTTATTTATAGCAGCTATAAGCTTTATTTTTATAAGAGCAGGCAAGCATGAGGAAACTTATTACAATTTACAGGAAAGAAAAGGCTTACTCTCAAAAAGTGATGAATTTACAAGAACACGAACAACTGCCGCAAAGCTGCAAATGAGCATACAGGAAAACCCTGCAGATAGCAAGTCCAGGCTCGCTCTTACAACTATTTATATTCAGGAAGCAAGAGTTACAGGAAATTATATGTATTATGATATGGCAGCCATGCAACAGTTAAACGCAGTCTTGAAAAAAGATCCCCAGAATTTTAATGCACTCACTTATAAAGCGCTTATTTATTTATCACAACATCATTTTGCTGATGGCCTTGCAGTTGCAGAAAAAGCAAGACCCATCAATCCCTATAATGCATTTATTTACGGAATTCTTATAGATGCGAATGTAGAAATGGGAAATTATAAAGAAGCGGTAGATGATGCTGAAAAGATGATTTCTATTCGTCCTGATTTACGCTCTTATTCCCGGATATCTTATTTGCGGGAAATTCACGGCGACTATCCCGGTGCTATCGAAGCAATGAAATTAGCCGTAGATGCCGGTGAACCAGGCGATGAAGGAACTGAATGGGCAAGAGTTCAATTAGGACATTTATATGAAAATACCGGCGACCTCAAAAACGCTGAAATGCATTATGACATTGCGCTTCATGAAAGACCAAACTATCCTTATGCGTTGGCAGGTCTTGGTCATATTGCCGGAGCAAATAAAAATTATACCGACGCAATTAATTATTATTTGAAAGCAGATTCATTAGTGAATGATTATTCAGTTAAAGAAGATTTGGTTGATGCATACAGGCTGGCCGGTCAAAATGATAAAGCGCAATCTCTTGCAAAAAATATTATAGAAGATATGAGTAAGGATTCCAAAGCCGGCTTGAATGATGAGAACATCGGCCACTATGCTGACAGGGAATTGGCTTATGCTTATTTAAAAATTAAAGACAATGATAATGCATTGATACATGCACTTGCGGAATACAACCGCCGCCCCAGTAACAATGATGTGAATGAAACTGTTGCATGGGTTTATTACAATAAGAACCAGGCTGATAAAGCCGTTCCGTTTATAAAAGAAGCGTTGAAAACAAATTGTAAAAATCCAACTTTGCTTTTAAGAGCCGGATTAATTTATGCAAAAGCAGGTGATAAAGAAAAAGCAAAATTATTTTTGCAGGAAGCCTTAAAGAACAATCCTGTTATTGCTGATGAACTTAAAACGTTGGATAAAGAAGCTATGAAATCTTTATAATAATTACCAACTGGGTATGATATTTAAACAATATCCTGCAACATTTTAGTTTCTAAAACGGTAAGAATGGCATCACGGGCCTGTATTAAAACACGGTTAAGGTTACATACCGTTTCATTACAATCTTTACATCGCTGGTAAAAATTAAGGCTTACGCATGGCAACAATGCAATAGGCCCGTCAATAATGCGGATTATCTTTGCCATAGAAATCTTTCTCGGATCCTGTTGTAAAAAATAACCGCCGCCTTTACCTTTTTTGCTGCCCAATATATCTGCCTTTTTTAGCTCTAATAAAATATTTTCTAAAAACTTAAGAGGTATATTTTTTTCTTTTGCAATAGTAGTGATTAATATGGGCCCCTCATTGGTTTTAGCGGCAAGATAACCGAGCGCCTTTAAAGCATACTGTGCCTTTTTTGACAGCATTTTATAACTTAAATTGTTTGTGCTTAATTGCTGGTGTAATAAATGTACTAATTACCTTAATTAAAATCTCTACATGATTTTGGTTGTTCTATAAAGTGAAGTAGTACTCATTTGCAAAGATACTGCGTGGTATTGACATACTTTTTGACATGTTTCATATTAAATGGCATTAATAGTTTATAAATATTATAATGCTTGTTGATTATTTGCCGGTTAGCATTTTTGGAACGTAAGATCAGAAAGGAATGAAGGTAACTTATGGGCTCGTTTATAAAAGAACTCATCCAAGAACTTGTTGATGAATGAGGAACACTATATTAATGTGCATTAGGAAAGAAGTGCATCTTCACAGAAAATATGGGGAGATAAAAAAATCACAAAAGTGCTTATTAACCTTATATAATGCAATAAAATTCTCCGGGTAGTGATATTAAATCAAACGCTGCTGAAGATGAATATACTCTTACCGTTTCAGTAGAAAGCTCTTGGATGCGTCCCTGTGAAATTACAAACAAAAAATATTCGACCGGTTTTTCCGGGTAAATGATTCTACAGTAAACACTTTCCCAGGTCTTGGTCTTGAGGCTTTATATTTGTGCAGAATTATAAAACGGCATCATGGCACGATTTGGGTTACCAATATTAAAATCAGGGTTCTGAACTTCTTTCACATTACCCTTGTAACTACCTTACCTCTAAAGCCTAATATCTATGTTGAAAAAGAAAGTTTATATCACAGACGATGATCCGGGTGTACAAGATATTTTTAAGATAATTTTTGAAAACGCAGGTTATGAGACTACTGTGTATAATAGCGGCGGAGAATTGCTGGAAAATGGAAACACATATCCTGACGTTTATATTTTAGATAATCAACTTTCCGGAATGGATGGCCTGGATATTTGCAGAAATTTAAAGAATAACCAAAAAACAAGAGACATTCCTATTATAATGGTTTCGGCTACGCCTGATCTTGAAAGTTTAGCCATAGAAGCCGGTGCTGATGATTTTATCGAAAAACCTTTTATGAAGGCTGACTTATTGAGCATGGTGGCCCGGCATATTGGATAAACAAAACTACTATCCTTAAGATAATTGAACTTTATTTTTAATATGCTGTTTAAGAATTTTGATCCACTGATGTTATTGTGATTCTGAGTTTTACCAACCCAATGAAAAACCCTTTTTTCCAAAAGGGCTTTATAAATAGCCTGACAGAAGGTTCTGATTACACTTTTTGCTTCTCAATTAAATTTTCTTTATATTATTGATGTGAACAACCAATTGTTCTGCGCTGCGAAAGTGAATCCGGGCAAGACTTTAAGCCTTTTCTTTCCTCATCTCCGGTTCTTTTTAAAAGACTATAGCGTTTTTCATCATCTCATACCAACAAGTCTATTAAAAATTAATCATGATCTAATAGATTAAAAAATTATAATATTAATAAAAATAATATTATCTTGCAGCTCATTACAAATAGAAAGCTTACCTGTTTTCTTCAATCTCTCCAGCTCCTTTTAATGCCACTTCCCTTTCATAAATATTGAATTACTAACGT
>CAXSDW010000018.1:35550-39308 GCA_964236235.1 uncultured Chitinophagaceae bacterium | reverse complement strand
GAACAGGAATCGAACCTGCACATCCTTGCGAACGGCAGATTTTGAGTCTGCTGCGTCTACCAATTCCGCCATCCGGGCGTTAATTTTGGGTGACAATATTACGCATTCCATCTAATCTCTCCAAAATGCGGTTAAGGTATTTTTTCTTATAATAATAATCTTTAACCAATAGCAATTGCTCGTTGGTTGTTCTTTCTTCATTATAGTTTTCAATGATGTTTTGAACTGATTGATACAATTCTGTTTCAAGCTGATGAATTTTTGTTTCGGCTTCTTCAACTGATAAAATATCAGGCTCCTGCATCATTTCATTAAGATCCATCATTTCCATTAAAAAATCCGGAGGTAGTTCATACTTTTCATTTTCTTCCAGTAAGCCTTTTAATTGCAAAACATACCTGATAGTTTCATCACGATCCTGGAATATCTTAAATGCATTATTTACCATAGAAGATTTTTCCAGCATTGCATGTTGTTCTTCACCGGAAGCTGTTGAGAAAAAATCAGGATGATACTTTTTTTGAAGTTCAAAATATTTTGTTTTCACCTCATTCCTGTCTGGCTGCAGACTTTCGGGCATTTCGAATAGTTCAAAATAATTCATACAGCAAAGGTAGAACGATGGATATTAAATGTAAAATGTAAATTGCCTGGCCTAAATAAATAATAAAAGATGATCATTGGATTAATAAGAGAAGGTAAAATACCCGGCGACAATCGTGTGGCATTAACACCCTCGCAATGCAGATGGATACACAAAAATTTTACTGATATTACTATCATTGTTCAGCACAGCGATCATCGTTGTTTTTCTGATAAAGAATATAATAAAGCTGGTGTTGTTATAAAAGAAGATGTAAGTGAGTCTGATATTTTATTGGGGATTAAAGAGGTGCCGGTTAATATGCTTATTCCTCATAAAACTTATTATTTTTTTTCTCATACAAAGAAATTGCAGCCACATAATAAGGAATTGATACATGAAATAATAAAAAAAAATATTACCCTGGTTGATTATGAATGCCTTGAACATGAAGATGGCACCAGGATTTTAGGTTTTGGTTTTTTTGCCGGTATAGTAGGCGCTCACAATGGTATTATGGCTTATGGCAAAAGAACGGGAACATTTACATTAGACAGAGTTAATTCGCAAAAAACATTACGGCACCTGATACACACTTATTTTGGATTGAAATTACCGAACATAAAAGTTGTAATTACAGGAAGCGGCAGGGTGGCGCATGGCATTTTAGAAGTAATGAACCTGTTAGGAATACATGAAGTGGAACCTGATGAATATTCAGAAAAAAAGTTTTCATATCCTGTGTACGTTCATCTGAAAGGCGCTAATTTGTATACACATATATCTACCGGAAGCTATAACAGGATTGACTTTCATGATAACCCGCAAAATTATAAATGTCTTTTTTACAATTATTTATCACATACTGATATTTTAATGAACGGTGTATATTGGGAAAAAAGTATTCCCAAGCTTTTTGAAATAGAAGATTTGCAAAAAGAGGATTTTAGTATTACAACAATTTCAGATATTTCAGATGATAAAAATGGTTCTGTGCCTTGTAACATTGCTGAAGGAACAATTGATAATCCTGTGTATGGCGTTGATAAGAAAACATTAATTATTACTCCGCCTTATCTCCAAAGTTCTATTGATATGATGGCTGTTGGAAATTTGCCTAACGAATTACCAAGAGACGCCTCAAGATATTTTGGTGAGCAACTTATAAAATATGTTCTGGAAGATATGAGGATCAGCAGCGCTAAGGCAATTATTAATGCAACAATTGTAAAAAATGGCAAGCTTACTGCACCTTACGAATATATGAGAGCGTATGCTGAAACAAATTGATAATGTAATTTTTTTGAAATTAATTTAAAGCTTAACATAATAATCTTTCATGAGTTTAGTGAACTCATCCGAATATGTTTCATCTTCATTTTTTATAATTAGTTCTTTTACCACGCAAGATTCAGTTTGTTGTTTATCAAAAATTAAGATACCCCGCAAATGCTCATGCCGTAATGTGTGCTTTATTAAAACTTTTTCTCTTAAAAAGAAATGATTTTCACTGGCAAGTTTTTCAAAATATTCAAGGCGATGATAAGGGAGAAGAACGGCAAAGTTTCCTGCGGTTGCAAGTTGTTGTTTTATGATCAACAAAAGTTCATTTACCGTAAGTGTCGTGTTATGTTTTGCAATATTTTTTGTTTCGCTGACAGATAATAAATCATTATCATAAAAGGGCGGATTTGAAATAATCAGATCATATTTGTTTTGAAAAGAATAAGTCTTAGCGTCTCCATTTATTGGCTGCAGTCTTGTGTTCCACGGTGAGATTTTGAAATTGTCTTTAAGTTGTTCAAAAGCATTATTTTCTATTTCTATTGCATCAATTATTGCGGGTGATTTTTGAGCAAGCATCAGGCTCAGCAAGCCATTTCCTGCGCCGATATCTAAACAGGTGTTTGCCTGGAGCTTGCCGCAGGCAAGCATTTGAGCTAACCATGCGCCAAAAATGCAGGAATCTGTACAAACTTTCATCGTACATTTGTCCTGGTAAATAGTAAATTTTTTAAAACGAAAATAACTGTTTGACAACTGTTGAATTTATAGACAGATTCCGGAAAATATAGCTTGTTTTTACCATTTATTACCACTCTGCTCTTGCTGATGGGCTAATTGAAAGGCTTGTAAAATCTCCTGCTAAATATTTATAATACGCAGTTATGGCAATCATACCTGCATTATCTGTACAATATTGCAAAGGTGGAATAAATGTTTTCCATTTAAGTTCTTTGCCCAACGATATGAATGATTTTCTAAGGCCGCTGTTAGCGCTTACACCGCCGGCAATACAGATGTTTTTTATGCCTGTTTGAGCTGAGGCTTTTTGTAATTTGTTTAAAAGAATAGAAATTATTCTGGCTTGCACTGAAGCGCAAATATCATTCAGGTTTTCACTAATGAAATATTCATTTCTCTTTTGTTCGTTTTGTAAAAAATATAAAATGGCAGTTTTTAATCCGCTAAAACTAAAATTCAAATTTTCAATATTTGGTTCAGGAAAAGCAAATCTTGAAGAGTTTCCTTGCGCAGCATACTTGTCTATTAAAGCACCGCCGGGATACGGCAATCCTAAAAGTTTAGCAGTTTTATCGAAAGCTTCACCTGCTGCATCATCAAGTGAATGACCAATTACATTCATCTTGTAAGGGCTTTCAGCCAATACTATTTGTGTATGACCACCACTGACTGTTAAACATAAAAAAGGAAACTCCGGTTTATCTGCAGGTATTAAATTAGCCATCACATGAGCCTGCATATGGTGCACGCTTATTAAAGGTTTATCAAGTGCAAGCGCCATGGATTTTGCAAACTGAGCGCCAACGAGCAATGAACCTATAAGGCCGGGAGCCTGAGTGAAAGCAATTGCATCGACAGCTGTAAGCTGGCAGCCTGCAGTTATAAGTGCATCATCTGCAACAGGAACTATATTTTGCAAATGAGCCCTGGAAGCCAGTTCCGGAACTACACCTCCGTATTTTTGGTGAACTGACTGGTTAGCTATTATATTACTTAAAATTTTTCCATCACTGCAAACCGCCGCAGATGTATCATCGCATGAAGATTCAATGGCAAGGATTGTAGGCATTTTTTTAATGTAAGACGTCAGATGTCAGATGTTTAGATGTTTAGATGTTTAGATGTTTAGATGTTTAGATTGTAAAAAACA
>CAXSDW010000018.1:31729-35450 GCA_964236235.1 uncultured Chitinophagaceae bacterium | reverse complement strand
AGATGTTTAGATGTTTAGATGTTTAGATGTTTAGATGTTTAGATTGTAAAAAACAAGTATCAAATGTAGAAAAATATTACTTACCTACGGCTGACACCTGACACCTGACATCTGATACCTGATAGCTGATACCTGATAGCTGATACTAATACCCGATAGCTGACACCTGATACCTGTGTAACAATCATTTACTTCTTATTGCAACCACCGGATCCATGCGGGCGGCAATAGATGCCGGGATAATACCTGCGGCAATTCCTATCCCGATACAGATAGAAATAGCAAGCGTTAAAATGCCGGGAGAAATGGAAACCGGAAAATTAAATATACCGCTTAATATGAGCGTTAAAATATACACCAGCAATAATCCTATCAACCCACCCATGATACAAATGAGTGCTGCCTCCATTAAGAACTCAATAAGAATTGAACTTCGCCTGGCGCCAATTGCTTTTTTTAAACCGATCATCGCTGTCCTTTCCTTCACAGTAACGAACATTATATTTGCAATGCCAAATGCGCCAACAATCAGGCTGAGAGCGCCTATTGCCCATCCGCCAATATTTATATTAACAAAAAGCTGGCTTACTTTATCACTAAAAGCATTCACATCATTCAGGCTAAAATTGTCTTCTTTTGTAGGGCTGAGTTTTCTTATAGATCTCATAGCAACTTTTAATTCGTCTCTAAGCGCTTCTGAATTTACGCCTTCTTTTCCCATCACCATTATAAATGGATTAGATCTCTTTTCATCAAAGATCTGTTTACAAAAGCGGTAAGAAAGCATTACCGATTTATCGTAATTCCATCCAATAAAATTTTGCCCTATCTTTTTTATAACGCCAATAACTTTGGCTTTTCTTCCGTTGGCGGAAACCTCTTTGCCAACTGCATTTTCCGGCTTACCAAACAAGTCCGTCGCATTATCATATCCCATAATAAGTACGTTGGTTCCGGAGGCAAATTCAGAAGCAGAAATGTATCTTCCAAATTCAATAACAAGCGGCTGAATTTCATTTTGTTCTTCTGTAACGCCATAATAAGTTACGCCCTGCAATACACTATTTCCATATTCAATATTGCCGGAATTATTTATATTAAAAGCAATGTGGCTGGCTAACTGGCTGCGTGGTTTTAAAAGTTCAACTTCATCAAAAGCAGGCGAGGGGCGGTTTACAAACTTCCACCAGGGATAATCAGGGCCGCCGCTGTAATCCCACTTATCAATATAAATAGTGTTTGTTCCTAATCCTTTAATTTCATTTTGAATATTGCTTTCAAGGCTGTTAACCGTGGCTAATACACCGATGATGCAGAAGATACCAAATGAAATACCAATGAGAGATAATGCGGTTCGCAGCTTATTTACTTTAAGTTCCTGCATTGTTAACCGCAGTGAATTAGATAAGATATTTAGTGTTCTTCGCATAGCCAAATTTAATACAACCTGTGGATTGACGGATTAAATTTTATAAATGCCTGGCAGGTATTTTGACCAACGGTTCCTGAAAAAAATAATTTTAGATCCTTTTAGGTAATCCATTTTTCAATAATGAAATTAAATAGGTTACGAAATATTTTATTACGGACGGTATAATTTGTTAGCCTGATGAAAAAAGACTTGCTAAGCCAAAAGCCGCACCGGCAGCCATAGCCCCGATAAGCATTACTCTTATTGCGCCCCAAAAAGGATTAACTCCTGTAACCTTGCTTTTAAAATAGCCAAATACAAAAAGACAAATTAATGTAGCCAAAATTGAAATCTTCAGCGCTTCCCGGGAACTATGAATAAAAAAATACGGCAATAACGGAATGATACCTCCGGCGATATAAGACAGACCAATATTCAATGCACTTTTAGTTGCTCTTTTAGGATCAGGTTCTTCAAGTCCTAACTCATACTTCATCATAAACTCAACCCATTGCTTTTTATCTTTTGAAATTTCTTCTGCAGCTTTAAATTGTATTTCTTTACTCAAACCTATCTTTTCAAAAAATTCCATCACCTCCTGCTTTTCACGCTCCGGCACTCTCTCCACTTCTTCATATTCTCTTTTTAATTCACTGTTGTAATGATCCTGTTCGGTTTTGCCTGCAAGGTATCCGCCAAGTCCCATGGCAATACTTCCTGCTGCTATTTCGGCAATACCTGCAATCACAATAATATTACTGTTAGCCACAGCACCGCTTAAACCGGCAGCTAACGCAAATGGCACAGTAAGACCATCACTCATTCCAATTACAATATCTCTTAACAAGTGAGAGCTTTGCATGTGCTGCTCATCATGTTCGTCGTGAAGATGTGAATACAAATTTGTACAGTTTACTTATTCAAAGATAAGTAATGAATAATTTAACAGGTATTATAAACACAATGATAACGAACTAATGTAACAGATAGAACTAATGCTGAGAGCGGGTTCTGTTAATTGCCTGAAGTATTTGACAAATGATAATTTATTTTACTTATAAGGTCAACTACTTCAAATGGCTTGGCAATAAAATCATCAGCCTGGCAGGTTTTATATGCATCTTCCATTTTTGTTTGCGCAGAAAACATAATAACGGGAATATTTAGTCTGTAAGTTTGATTTCAATGTTTTGCAAATTGCCATGCCGTCAATACCCGCAGAAAGAAATGCATCCATTAATATTAACTGTGGATTAAATGCATCAGTTTTGGAGAGAGTCTCTTCACCATTTGGAGTAACCATTACCTGATAGCCATAATTTTTAAAAATAATCTCCACTATTTGAAGGATATCTCTGTTATCATCTACAACAAGGATTCTATTCATTTGCAATTTGAACAGGCAGCAAATTAAATAATTCAATTCAAACTGTCAAAATGCTAAACTGTGTAAATTCTATTGGCGGGATAAAAGTATTTTTCAACAGCATGTAAGGTTGTGGAATCAATTACAAAGTCTATTAAGTGAAGCTATAGAAAAAGATTGTAATAATCTATTGAAGCGAATTTCCTTCAAACATATCCTTAAAAAACTTCGATGTTACCGGGGAAGTTTAATCTTTCAAATAAAAGTATATTAATGATTTTATTTGTTAAACGTTAAAACATAACTTCTAAAGTATAATTGTCACTTATTAGGTTTTACATAAGGTAAGGTTAACACCGGTCACAGTATTTATTGTTTTTCATAGAAATAATGTTTTTGATCCTGCAATTAATGCTTTATTGAATTTGTTCTGTAAGATTTTGGATGGTATCCTGGAAGATTGGAAAAGAAAAAATAGAAGTTGACTGATATCGGATTTAATGGTTTTCTTGAAACTTGGATAGATTCAGTTTTTCTAATTGGATATTTGGATATTTTTAGATTAATGCTGTAATCAACATCAATCAACTTCTTAAACAAAGATATCGCTGTAAAGTCGCCTGCACAAGAGCATATGTGCGTTGTTTTTAAAGTGTAGAATATACTGTGCCACTCGTATATTACCTCAATACTATAATGGTAATGTTACTTATTAAAATTTGTAGTGATACGCTTTAAGAATTCTTGCTAACGTTTTTAAACGTAATAGTTCTCCCAAAAAAAACTTCTGCAGGAATCACTGCAGAAGTTCAAATTTTTTTACCAATCACTTTGTATGAGTGGCATCTGTGGATGAAGGTATAAAGCGCTTTTACGCTGATCAGAATAATAATTTTTGGTCTGTATTATTCCTTAAATTGTTCTTACAGCTTTTATTTCTGTAA
>CAXSDW010000018.1:29623-31629 GCA_964236235.1 uncultured Chitinophagaceae bacterium | reverse complement strand
TTACTGTTTTTCACATAGCTGGATAAGGCATCATCGTGAAAATTTGCAGTCAATTTTTCAACAGATATTTGGATTTAGATTTTAAAGCGGTTTCAAAAAAGATAAAACAGAAGCTGACTGACACTGGATTAGTTGGTTTAAAACATGGATAATTTGTCTTTCTCTTGGATATTTTGGATTTGGGATTAATGTTGTATCAACATCAATCAACTTCTATAACAAAGATACTCCCGGCAATATAGCTGCACAAGAGCGGTTTCACCCTTTTACACTGCAAGAGTATTTACTATGCAAATAGTAAATTAACGAGCCAAACAATAGTAAAAGTGCGATACTATGAGTTGTATAACTACGTGAATATTTACTATCAGAAAAAACTATTACGAAACGAGAACAAGCTGAAACTGTTTACAGGCTTCCGCCTGGGCATTTACATTACTTGCATTAATTATTTAGCGAGACTTTGAATTATATCATACTTGGTAACGATGTGAAAATTGCCGCTTTCATCTTTGCTTAACACTGCACCATTTTCTTTTGTTATTAAACTGCTGAGCCGCTCAACAGGCGTATCAAATGCAACAACAGGATATTTTTTTTCCATTACAGATTCTACCTGCTGGCTTTTTATTTCAGGATTAGAAATAATTTTATTAAACAAGCCTCCTTCACTCAGCGATCCAACTATTCCCTCACCATTCATTACAGGAACATTTTCAATATCATATTTTTTCATTAGGTTAATGGCGTCTGCTACAGTTTGTTTGGGCTCAATAGTAACAATTCGTTTTGCTCCGCGGGCATTTACAAGATCTTTAAATGTTTTTACATCTAAAAATCCTCTTTCCATCATCCACTGGTCATTATAAACTTTTGCCACATACCTGCTTCCATGATCGCAAAATACGATTACTACAATATCCTCTTTTTTTAATTCTTTTTTCAACTGCAGCACGCCCTGTAAAGCAGTGCCGGAGCTGTATCCAACAAATATGCCTTCTTCTTTAGATATACGACGGGCCATAACTGCGCCGTCTTTATCTGTTACCAATTCAAACTTATCAATAAGACTCATGTCATAATTAGCCGGCACAAAATCTTCACCAATACCCTCAGTAATGTATGGATGAACTTCATTCATATCAAGCTCACCTGTATCATGAAATTTTTTTAGTAAAGAACCATATACATCAATTGCCCAGATTTTTATATTTGGATTTTTCTCTTTTAAAAATTTGCCCGCACCCGTAATGGTACCACCTGTGCCGGTTGCAACTACAAAATGTGTGATCTTACCTTCCGTTTGCTTCCAGATTTCAGGGCCGGTAGTTTGATAATGCGCCTGCCTGTTAGCAAGGTTATCATATTGATTCATGTGAAATGAATTGGGAACTTCTTTTGCAAGTCTCGCTGATACCGAATAATAACTCCTTGGATCATCGGGGTCAACATTTGTAGGACAAACAATTACCTCGGCGCCAACTGCTTTAAGTATGTCAACTTTTTCTTTTGATTGTTTATCAGTGGTTGCAAAAATGCATTTATATCCTTTTACACAAGCTGCCAGCGCTAATCCCATCCCGGTGTTACCAGACGTGCCTTCAATGATAGTTCCGCCTGGTTTAAGCTTACCTTGTTTTTCTGCCACTTCAATCATTTTCATGGCCATCCTGTCTTTTACTGAATTGCCGGGATTAAAATATTCAACCTTAGCCAAAACCGTGCAGGGCAAGTCTTTAGTTATCTTATTTAATTTTATTAGCGGTGTATTGCCAACGGTTTCCAGGATGCTGTTAAGCCACATAGAGATAATTTTAAGTAAAGGTAAAAGCCTTACACAGATTAAGGAATATTATTTAAATCCTTTTGTATTTTTTATGAAACAACAGTACAACGGCTCCGGCTATGGTAAGCCACAATCCAATATTTATATTTTTTATAAGACTTTTAAAATCATTCATACTTACATTTAGTTCCTGCGTAGCCGGATGTTTTTTATTAATAAT
>CAXSDW010000018.1:0-29523 GCA_964236235.1 uncultured Chitinophagaceae bacterium | reverse complement strand
GCAGGAACTGCAGCTCCGCAAAAGGTACAAACTTTACTATCAGCCGGTATGCTTTTGCCGCAATTGAAACAATAAATCATGATAAGATTGGTTTAAATGTTTATGGGATTTGATATTAAATATTGCACAAAGTATAGCTAATCTTTTAGCTTAATTTTTTAAAACTTCCAAAGCCTTTTTAACCACTTCGTCATCTGTGTTACTTACTTCAAAAAAACCTTCATTTCTCCATATTTGCCTTGCGGTTAATATTTTTATTTCTTTAGAAAGCGCAGATAATTCTTTGGCGCCAAGCGACTTAAAATTCAGTGAATCTTTTAAAGCATAGTTGTTTAGATTTTGCCATGTAGCAGCATCCAATGTATATTTTTTTTGAAAATCAAGCGGTGATTTATACATTGAAAACTCGTTTCTGTGAGCAAGAAAATTACGGAAAACAAAATCACTGATGGTTCCTTTTAATAATGCCTTATTTAATTCTCCTTTAAAAACAACAGTATCAATACCTACAAAAATATCGGGCGTTATTCCGCCGCCGCCATATACTGTTTTCCCATTTTTTGTTTTGTACGCTTTACCGCTGATATGTTTTATAGAATCCGCATGTAATTCTTCACCATTATGAAATCTGTCAATAAGTTCATTTCTGTATGCCTGCGCTCCTTCACTATACGACTTTTGAATGCTGCGGCCAAGCGGTGTATAATAGCGGGCTACAGTAAGCCTTACACCGGAGCCATCACTAAGCTCATATTGTTCCTGCACAAGGCCTTTGCCAAAAGTTCTTCTTCCTATAATGGTTGCCCTGTCCCAATCCTGCAAAGCGCCAATCAATACTTCACTTGCAGATGCTGTGCCGTCATCGGCTAATACAGCCAGTTTTCCTTCTTCAAAAATGCCTTCTCTTTTACATATGTATTCTTTTTTTGCAGAGTGTTTGCCTTCTGTAAAAGTGATTAGTTTATCGCCACTTAAAAATTCATCCGCAATATCTGTTGCCTCGCTTAAAATTCCGCCGCCGTTATCTCTTAAATCAAGAATCATATTTTGCATGCCTTCTTTTTTTAATTTTTCTGCGGCCTGCATAAACTCTTTATAAGTTGTTTCAGAAAATTTATTCAGTCGTATATAACCAATATTATTAGTAATCATATAAGCAGCATCAAGACTGTACAATGGTATCATTCCACGGGTAACGGTAATTGATTTAACCTGGTTATTTCTAAGCACATTTAATTTCACTTTTGTGCCGAGATCTCCTCTTAAAAACTTTTTTAAAGCCTGCGGCGTTATGTGCACACCGGCCACGAGGGAATCTTCGACTTTTAAAATTTGATCTCCCAATTGAAGCCCTGCTTTTTCAGATGGGCCATTTTTTAAAACGTTTAAAATATTAATAGTATCATTCAATAATTTATACTCTATACCTATTCCGTAAAACTCGCCGGCAAGGTCTTCTTTTATTTCCTGCATTTCGGCGGCGGGAAGATAAATTGAATGCGGATCAAGCTGCCCTAATATATCTTCAATGGCATTATCCGTTAATGAATCGGCGGGCACATCATCTACATATTTTGTTTCAATCAAATTCAATACTTCCTGTACAGGCTTTCTTTTTTCAACATAAAAAAAATTTTTACCGGGCATATTTTCCTTTATTCTATAACCAATAAACATTCCTGCAATCATAACAATACTAAAAAGCAATGGAAGCCAAACCTGTATTTTTTTGTTCTGCATACTATCTCTATTTTGAACTATTTTTATTTTGCAAATTTCACTAAATATGATGAGATAAAGATGATGCCGGTAAAATTGATAGCCGACAGTGGTGCTACAAAAGCTGAATGGTGCCTTATCTCAGGTAAAACCAGGAAGTATTTTTTGACCCAGGGAATGAGCCCGTATTTTTTAAACGCAGCACAAATGCAGGAAATATTGATGAATGAATTAAAGCCTTTGCTAAAAAAAAATAAGATTGATGAGGTATTTTATTATGGTGCCGGTTGTAAAAACAAGAATAACGTAAAAACAGTTAATGCAGCATTGCAAAACGTTTTTCCGCTCGCAAAATTAAACATTACTCATGATCTGATGGCTGCTGCAAGAGCTTTATGCGGCAATGAAAAAGGAATTGCCTGCATCCTCGGCACAGGTTCAAATTCATGTTATTATAACGGTAAAAAAATTATTAGAAACAGTCCGGGCCTTGGATATATTTTGGGTGATGAAGGAAGCGGTGCTTATCTCGGTAAAAAAGTATTGCAATATTATTTGTATAATACTTTTGATGATGATCTGCTGGCAAGGTTTGATGCAAGATTTGTAACTAACAGTGTTGAGATTTTACATTCAGTTTATAAACAACCTTTACCAAATCGTTATTTGGCATCTTTCGCTATTTTTTTAGCAGAAAACCGTGAACATTTTATGATAGAAAATATAATTGAAGATGGCCTTAATGATTTCTTTTTTAACCACATTAGCAAGTACCCGGAAAGCAGGACATTGCCTATACACTTTGCTGGTGGCGTGGCTTTCGGGTTTAAAGATGTGTTGGCCGACTTGTGTAATTCCTATAAATTGAATTTAGGCAAAGTAATAAAAAATCCTATGGAAGGGTTGGTTACTTATCATAATTCGTGATCGGTTAAAATGAGTTGTCAGTTGTCAGTTGTGATAGGTCAATTGTAAATTCTCAATGATCAATTGCGAGTCGTCAAATAATTAATCAACAATCAAATTATTATTGGGCAAATTTCATTCATCAAATTATCAATTTATAATAACCAGTGTCATTTAAAAAGATAACAGAAGAAGCTTCTCCTTACCGGCATCTGGAAAAAATGTCTATCACTGATATCTTAACAAATATTAATAAGGAAGATAAAGGTGTTGCTAAAGCGGTTAAAAAAAAATTGCCTGAAATTGAAGCGCTTGTTTTTGCGGCAGTAGATAAAATGGTAGTGGGCGGCAGGCTTTTTTATATTGGCGCAGGAACCAGCGGAAGGTTAGGAATTCTTGATGCAAGTGAATGCCCGCCTACCTTTGGAGTGCCTAAAGATCTGGTGACTGGCATTATTGCCGGCGGAAATATTGCCATAACCGAAGCAGTAGAATTTGCTGAAGATGACATGGAACAAGGGTGGAAAGATCTTGAGCAACACAATATTTCACCCCGGGATTTTGTTATAGGAATAGCGGCGAGCGGAACTACTCCTTATGTAATAGGCGCCTTACAACATTGCGCAGCACATGGTATTGTAACAGGAAGTATTGCTTGCAATCCTGGTTGTCCTTTGAGTGAGGTGGCAGCGTTCCCTGTTGAAATAGTTGTAGGTCCGGAGTTTATTACCGGCAGTACAAGAATGAAAAGCGGCACTGCACAAAAACTTGTTTTAAATATGATCTCAACTTCGGTGATGATTTCGCTTGGCAGAGTAGAAGATAATAAAATGGTTAATATGCAGCTAACTAATGATAAGCTTGTAAACCGCGGTGTTAATATGATTATGGAAAAACTTGGTATAGCTGATTATGAAGTGGCAAAACAATTATTAATAAAGTATGGAAGTGTAAAAAAAGCCCTGAACGGTTATCAACAAAATTGAATTAATATTTTCTATTTATTATCTTTGATATGTTGTAAATTTATAATACAATCTTAACTCTATAATCTCAAATTTTATTTTTATGAAACCAAAACATCTACTTCCAGCCCTGTTTATTTTGTCTTCTTTTTATTCATTCGCTCAAAAAACAAATTTTGCTTATGCCATTACCGGGCAATCAACCGGAAATTTCAATTGGACAGACATCCGGATGATTGATCTTTCAAACGGCGCAGCATCCAAGACTATTTTTGAATCAGGCAAAACAAAATTTGATTTTGCATCTTCAAAAATTGACAAAAAAATTAACCCGAATAATACTACGGTTAGTAACTTACCAACACAATCAATGGTTGCAGCTGCAGCTTATGACAAGAGACATAATAAATTATTTTTTACGCCAATGAAAGTTGGTGAACTGCGCTGGCTCGATCTTTCAGCAAAGGGAGATTATACAAAGTTTTATACAATACAAAGTGAACCTTTAATTAAAGCAGATTTAAATAATGAAGCAAATCAAATTACAAGGATGACAATCGCATCAGATGGAAATGGTTATGCGATATCTAATGATGGTAATCATTTGTTATGTTTTACAACAGGAAAAAAAACGGTGATTACTGATCTTGGAAACTTAACAGATGCATCATCAAATAATGGTTTATCTATTCATAACAAATCCAGCTGGGGCGGAGATGTTGTTGCAGATGTTCATGGCAACTTATACTTATTTTCAGCTCCGCAAAGTGTTTTTAAAATAAATATAAAAACACGTGTTTCGAATTATTTGGGAAACATAAAAAATCTTTCGACATCTTTTACTGTGAATGGTGCAGCAGTTGATAACGATGGTAATGTAATTGTAAGCAGTGCCAACACTTTTGAAGGTTTTTATAAATTCAATATAAAAGATTTAAGCGCTACTAAATTAAATACAACAGGCCAGGTTTTTAACGCATCTGATCTGGCTAATGGGAATTTATTATTTGAAAATGATGTGAGAAATGAAGTAGGTGTAGCTACATTACCGCAAATAGAAGTAATACGAAACCAAAATATTTCAGTTTACCCAAACCCTGTTTCCGGTGCACAATTTAAAGTGACTTTTGATAACACCAAAGCCGGCAATTACGAGGTTGCGCTTAGTGATATCCAGGGCAAATTAATTACTTATAAAAAAGTAAATATTCAATTGGCAAAGCAGGTAGAAACAATGCAAATGAAACTGAAACCCGCCGGTGGCATATATATGATAAAGGTTACTGACGCAGATAAAAAATCAATTTTTGTGGATAAGATTGTAATTGATTAATCAAATACTGTATAATAATTAAAGGCCGTTGCATCTGTTGTGACGGCCTTTTTATTTTGATTATTCTAATTTTTTTTAACAAGAATATGTAAAGTTTTCTGATAGAATATATAAGTTTGTAAAAGAAACAGTGATAAAATATTTATAGATAAAGACCCTTTGCAAAATATAGAACCATACGATAACTGGCGTTACTTATATACTTCAGAAGAGGATGAACGTTCTCCGTTTTATGGAAGAGTGTACAGCGAATTTGAATTTACAAAAACGGTGTATAATTATTACATACATCCTCAGTGGGATGAGTTTGGAAGCTCTACTTTATACATAAAGATTTTATTGGTTGATTATTCATTGCACTATGCAATTATTGAAATGATTGGTGAGTGGAATGATGCAATAGAAAATGATATCATGACCTTGAAACGTGATGTAGTTGATATGCTTTTAAGAGAAGGAATTACAAAGTATATTTTAATAGCAGAAAATGTTTTAAATTTTCACAGCAGTGATGACAGCTATTATGAAGAGTGGTATGAAGATGTAAGTGATGAAGGTGGCTGGATGATTTGCATAAATATGCCGCAGCAAACACAGTATGATTTTAAAAGAGCAAGGCTTCACCATTACATTGAGCTGCTGGACCTTCCGCAATGGAGAACAATTAAGCCCGATCTTTTATTTACTCAGTTGGATAATATATTAATGAAAAGATTAAATTTTTAAGTTGTATTAGCGCCATTTCCCATGCCATAAATGCAGCAGAAGTTTTCATTAAATTAATCTATAAAACTCAAAAGACTTTTTAAAGGGCAAGGCTGTTATAAGTTTGCTGATATTAAGTTTTAATCAAAGTCACTCTTTACTTATAAATTAAATGTGGAAACATTAATCCAATAACATTATAGCACCAACGGGTTCAGTTTAGACGCTGCCAGGTCACCAGGCTGCAAACTGCTTAACCATGTTTTCCGGTCATTCTCCTGGTGCTCATTAACAGGCTCCGTTACTTTTGCGCCATCAGCGAAATATATCACCGTCATCACTTCCCTGGTCTTATCAGAAAAATTGCCTGAAGCGCTGTGTAAAGTCCATCCATAATGCCACGTGGCATCACCGGCATTCATTGTTTCAGCTTTTGTAATTTGGTAACCCTTGCTGCGTATATGTGCATTCAGCTCTTCTTCCGATTCATCAGATATTGCTATGTTTTTTACAGAACCTTCTTTGTGAGAGCCGGATGCAAAAGTTAGCATACCCATGTCTTCATTAATGTCAATCAAAGGCATCCACATAGTTACAGTGTTATTAGTATCCATCGGCCAGTAATACTGATCCTGGTGCCAGGGAGTAAATCCGCCGCCAGCTTCTTTATACAAAGCCTGGTCGTGGTAAATACGAACGTTGCTAACACCTAAAAGATCTGCTGCAATTTTTGCGAATCTTTTAGCCAGTGTAAACTTTTTCACCTGTTCATCTACAGTCCATAAATTCATAATCTGCAGAAAAGCTTTACCATAAGTATCACGTTCTTCAAGCTTTCTTTTTTCTGTGTTGTATTGATAAGCAGCTTCATTGATCACATCTCTATAAGCAGCAACTTCATCGGGTTGAAGAATAGATTCAATAAGCGTGTGACCATTTTTTCTGAATGCTTCAATTTGTGAAACACTAACCTCGATATTATCATCTAAAACAGGTAACTGAATTTTATTCATATAGCAACTTTTAGTGTATTCAAAAGTAAATTATTTTTAAGTGTTACTTCGGGTAAATTAAAATAAAAAGTACGTTAATAAAGGGTTATTGCAATAATAAAAACAATAAAAATATTACATTGCACTATAAAAATTGAGGATATATGATTCTACGTGGATGGGCGGTAAAGCTTAACCTTATAGCTTTATTTTTATTAATAATAATTGCTGGATTCAGCCAAAAAAACACTACACTTTTTAAATTACTTCCATCTTCACAAACAGGTATTGATTTCAAAAATCAACTCACTGAAAGTGATACAGAAAATATTTTAAACCAGGCTAACATTTATAATGGCGGTGGTGTTGGCATTGGTGATTTTAATAACGACGGGCTCCAGGATATTTATTTTGCGGGTAATATGGTTTCTAATAAATTATACCTTAACAAGGGCAATTTAAAATTTTCTGATATAACAAATGCTGCAGGTGTTGACGGAGAAGGGAGATGGTGCACCGGTGTTTCAGTTGTTGATATCAATGCTGATGGATGGCAGGACATTTATGTTTGTGCGTCTTTTAAAAAGAATGATGTTATTAAACGCACCAATTTATTATACATTAACCAGGGACTGAATAAAGAAGGCATTCCTGTGTTTAAGGAATCAGCAAGCGCTTACGGCCTGGCTGATACAGGCTTTAGCACACAGGCTTATTTTTTTGATTATGATAAAGATGGCGACCTTGATATGTATTTGGTGACAAACGAGTTGTATGATCCTAAAACACCAATCAAATTCAGGCCAAAAGTTACTGATGGAAGTGCTTTAAATACAGACAGGCTTTACCGCAATAATGGTAACGGCACGTTTACCAATATATCAAAAGAAGCCGGTATCACAATAGAAGGGTGGGGCCATGCGGCCTGCATTACAGACATAAATATGGATGGCTGGCCGGATGTATATGTAGCCAATGATTTTGTATCCAATGACCTGTGTTATATCAATAATAAAGACGGCACATTTACTGATCATCTTGGCGAATATTTTAAACATACGGGATGGAATGCAATGGGCACCGATGCAGTAGATGTAAACAATGATGGTTATATAGATTTTATCTCACTTGAGATGTTGCCTGAAACAAACATGCGTAAAAAACGGATGCTTAGCGGAAATGAATATTATAATTATACCAACAGTGAAAAGTATGGTTACGTGCATCAATATGTTCGCAATGTATTGCAATTAAATAGCGGGATGACACCTTTGGGACATCCTGTTTTTAATGACATAGGTTATATGGCCGGTGTGTACCAGACAGACTGGAGCTGGTGCCCGCTGGTAGCAGATTTTGATAACGATGGTTTGCGTGATCTGATCATCTCAAACGGGCTGCCACGTGATGTTACAGACCTTGATTATGTTGATTACAACAATGGACAAAACACAAATGTTGGAAATTATTCTCTTGCCATGACGGATTCATTGCCTGTTGTAAAGCTGGCTAATTACGCTTTCAAAAATACCAATGGTATTATGTTTCAGAATATGTCAAAAGATTGGGGCATTTCAAAATCTTCATTTTCAAATGGTGCAGCTTATGTTGATCTCGATAATGATGGCGACCTTGATGTTGTGATAAATAATATTAACGACCAGGCTTTTTTGTATGAGAATACCTTGAACAATGGAAACGAAAAAAGTAATCAGCATACGCTGACAGTAAGCTTTAAAGGTGAAGGCCAGAACATAGGGGGAATAGGTGCAACAGTACGTATTTATTATGCAAATGGAAAGCAACAATATTATGAACACCAACCAACACGCGGCTATCTTTCTACTGATGATGCAAGAGCGCATTTTGGTCTTGGTTCTCTTACGCAAATTGATTCACTGCGTGTGAAGTGGCCTGATGGAAAACAGCAATTGCTTACTAATATTAAAGCAGATCAATCAATAATACTTTCTTATAAAGATGCTATAAATACAAGGGGTTTACCTTATAAAGATTCTGCTGTATTTATAAATTCTGCAAACCGTTATGGAATAAAATTCAAGCCAAAAGAAAGAGATTTTGTTGACTACAATGTACAACTTACACTTCCGCATAAGCTTAGCCAATATGGACCTGGTATTGCTGTTGGAGACGTTGATAATAATGGCTTTGATGATTTTTATATCGGTGGCTCTTCAGGTAACCCGGGGGTATTTTTTATGCAGGATGCAAACGGAAAATTTACATTGGATTCATCAAGATTTTTACAGAAAGATGATCCTCTATATGAAGATATGGGTGTGCTTCTTTTTGATGCTGATAACGATAAGGACCTTGACTTATATCTTGTAAGCGGCAGTTATGAAATTCCGCCAAATCATCCCATCAGCAGCGACAGGTTATTTATAAACAATGGAAAAGGACGATTCTCAAAATCAACAAATGCGCTTCCTGCAGATTCTACAAATGGCTCATGTGTTCGTGCTGCAGATTTTGACGGCGATGGCGATCTTGATTTATTTGTTGGAGGACGTGTAGTTTCCGGCGCTTATCCTACAGCTCCAAAAAGTTATATTCTTAAAAATCAAAACGGGAAATTTTCAGATGTTACCAATCAATACTGCCCTGAATTACAAAACATAGGTATGATAACTGATGCCTTGTGGACAGATTTTGATAATGATGGAAAAATAGATTTAATTGTAGCAGGTGAATGGATGCCGGTTACTTTTTTCAGAAATACAGGGAATAAATTAGTGCCTGTAAAAACGGGAATAGAAAATCATTCAGGCTGGTGGAACAGCCTGGTAGCAGGTGATTTTGATAATGATGGTGACATGGATTACATAGCCGGAAACCTTGGTCTCAACAGTAATTATATAGCCACACCCGAAGAGCCAATGACGGTGATGGCAAAGGATCTTGATAATAATGGCTCGTTGGACGCAATGGTATTTTGTTACATGAAAGACCAGGATGGTACAATGAAACCATATCCAATGTCAACAAAGGATGACCTGGCAGGGCAAATAATCTCGATGCGTAAAAGATATCCCACGTATAAATCTTTTGGCGCAGCAACAATGGATGATTTGTGGAATAAAAATGATCGTGAAAACGCCATTATAATGAGGGCGAATGATATGTCTTCATGTTATATTGAAAATAAAGGCAACGGGCAATTTGCAATCAAACCTTTACCGCTTCAGGCGCAGGTGGCGCCGGTTTATGGAATGATAAGTGAAGATGCTGATGGTGATGGAAATCTTGATCTGCTAATGGTTGGCAACGATTATGGAATGGAACCTTACAGCGGAAGGCATGATGCTTTTATGGGTTTATATATGAAAGGCGATGGCAAAGGGAATTTTGATCCAACAACTATAGCCCAAAGTGGTTTTTTTGTAAACGGTGATGGCAAAGGATTGGCAACAATTCATACGGCAAAGAATGAAGATATAATAGTTGCTACGCAAAACCAGGATAGTGTTTTAGTGTTTAGTAAAAAGAATCCCGGTGCTTCTGCAAACTATAAATGGATAACATTAAAGCCTGATGATTTTTGTGCTGATATAACGTATAAAGATGGAAGAAAAACAAAAATGGAATTTTATTATGGATCAACTTATCTTTCTCAATCTTCAAGAAAATTCCCAATAAATAAAAACTTTGCAAAGATCATCATTACCAATTTCCGCGGAAGTAAAAGAGAAGTGCTATGAGATCACTATTTGTATGTCTTACAGTTTTTATATTTTCTTTTTGTAAGGCTGAAATCCACGACTGGCGGGCTAAAACAGAGAATGCCGAATACATTCACCGTGCTATTAAACAGGTAACAGATGTTATTGTTTATGATATTTATTCCCCCCCTGTTGCAAGCCGTACGTATGCTTACATTACTATCGCCGGCTATGAAACTGTTGTAAACAATAATCCTTCTTATATAAGTTTTGCAGGCCAGTTGCATGGATTAAAACCTGTGCCGAAGCCGGAAGATAATAAGTCTTACAGTTATACATTAGCTGCTGTTCAGGCAATCCTTACAGTAGCAAAATCTTTTGTTATTTCCGAAGACAAAATTGAATCATTCAAAAAAATTCTTTTAAAAGAATTTAAAGATGATGGCATACCTGAAGATGTATATAATAACTCTCTTAATTATGGCCAGCAGGTAGCTGATCACATTCTTAAATGGGCTTCTCAGGATAATTATAAACAAACACGTTCACTTCCAAAATATCCTGTAGCCGATGATGAAGCTTCATGGAAACCCACGCCACCAGCGTATATTAAAGCAATTGAGCCACATTGGAATAAAATAAGAACGTTTATTATCGATTCTGCGCAACAGTTTAAGCCAATGCCTGCTACAACTTTCTCACATGATAAAAGCAGCCAATTTTTTAAAGAAGCAAGTGAGGTTTATAATGTTGGTGTAAAGCTTACAGATGAGCAAAAAGAAATTGCTAATTTTTGGGATTGCAATCCATTCAAAGTAAATGTTCGGGGGCACGTAATGTATGCAACAAAAAAAATATCTCCCGGCGGCCACTGGATCAATATTACAAAGCTTGCATGTGAACAAACACATGCAAATGTAATAAGGTCTTTAGAGGCCTATGCCTGCGTGTCTGTTGGGCTTGCAGATGGTTTTATAAGTTGCTGGGATGAGAAATACAGAAGCAATGTAATTCGTCCGGAAACATACATCAATCAGTACATAGATGTGAGTTGGGTTCCATTGTTGCAAACTCCGCCTTTTCCTGAATACACCAGCGGGCACAGTGTTGTATCAGGCGCATCATCTGTAATACTTACTAAATTATTCGGTGACAACTTTCATTACATTGATTCTACCGAAAATGAATTTGGCTTACCTGCAAGAAAATTCAAGTCGTTTAAAGAAGCTGCGCATGAAGCCGCCATCAGCAGGTTTTATGGCGGTATACATTATATGCCATCAATAAATAATGGTTTAGATGAAGGAGAGAAATTAGCGATGTATTTTTCAGGAAAAATAGAAACCAAGAAGCAGCAATAGCAAAGATTCCAACTCAATAAAAATTATATTCTTGTATTTTGTATTGTTTAGAAGGCAATAACTCCGGCTTGATTTCGTTCCATCATTTCATGCATTTCAATTTTAGCAAATCAACACCTTCTATCTAAAAGTTTTTTTATTATTTAAAATGGCATCCGTTTTTCGATTGCTGTTATTAACGCTAATTTTTAGTTTTAATACTTTTCTTTTTGCATGCTCACAGCAGGTAGTATTTTACCCGGCTGTTGAAAACGATGCTTTTCTTAAAACTCTTTTTGCAAAATGTGAAGCTCGTTACAAAGATGAAATAGCCGCACTCCCAAAAGAAAATAAAAAAGATTTTGAAGAAGCTTATAAGAGCCGGTGGGATAACGTGAAAGAGATGTTTGATAAAAAGGAAATTTATACATCTATCCCGGCGCAGGAATATATGGATGCTTTGGTGGCTGAAATTGTAAAGGCAAATCCTGTGCTGCAAAAGCAAAATTTCAATTGTTATTTTTCACGGTCAGGTGTGCCAAATGCAGCGTATATAGGTGAAGGTGTTATTCTCTTCAACATGGGTTTATTTAAGCGGCTTGATAATGAAAGCCAGGTGATATTTATACTTTGTCATGAGATATCACACTTTTATCTTCAGCATTTTGAAAATCACGTTCGCAGGTCTGTTGCTGCTGTTAACTCAGCAGATATGCAGAATAAATTGCGTGAAATAAAAAGTACAGAATATGGAAAACGGCAACAGTTTGAAGACTTGTTAAAGGGCCTGGCTTTTAACCTTCGCCGCCATGGAAGAGACCATGAAAGTGAGGCTGATTCAATGGCCGTGGAATTTATGCATAATACACGATACGACATTTCAGAAGCGCTTACAACACTTGCCCTGCTTGATTCAATTGATACAGATACCTTGAACATTGGTGTGTGCCTGCAACAAATGTTTAATGCAAAAGAATATCCTTTTCAAAAAAAATGGCTTGCAAAGGAAGAAGGTTTGCTGGGTGGTCATGCTCAATTAAAAAAAGATGAAGCGTTGGCGGATTCACTTAAAACTCATCCCGATTGTAAACTAAGAATAAAGCTTCTTCAGCCGATGGTTACCAGATATTACTCATCTTCTGAAATGAAAAATGTTGTGAACAAACCAGGATTAACCGGGCTAAGAAATACCTTTTCGTACGAGATAGTTCAATTTGCTTATTCCTCTGACAATTACACACAAAGCCTTTTTTATACGCTTAATTTATTACAAGCCAAACCCGGCGATCCTTATCTTATAACACAGGTTGGCAAAATTTTTAATGGCTTTTATACTGCACAAAAAACACATAATCTTTACAAGCTAATTGATTTGCCATCACCTTTTTCCGCGGCAAATTATAATCTTTTATTACAGTTCGTACAAAATCTTTATATAGAAGATTTTTCTTTAATTAATTACCATTTTCTTCAGCAATATTATCCCCATCTTAATTATTATCTCCCATTTACCAATGCATATAATACAAGTAAACAAATAGCAGAATAAATAAAATTGAAAGTTAACCGTTAATAATAAAATAAAACAGCATGATTAATAAAATACAGGTAACCATAGCATTTATTCTTGGAGCTTTATGCGTGCATGCGCAAAATAAGTTAAGTGTAGATAAAGTGTATTCTACTTACCTGCGCAACAGCGGTACTATTATAGAAAACAAACAGATAAAAGGATATTTTTTTCTGTACCAAAGCGATAAAATAGACAAGCATACTAATGAATATACTTTACAGATTCTTGATGAGAACCTAAACAAAGTAAAGGATATCAAATTTCAGGATTCAAAGAAGCTTAACCTGTTGGAAGCATCTTATAACGGCAACAGCCTGGCATTTCTATTTAAAAACGGAGAGAACGAAACCCTTGATATGAGAGTGTATAATATAGATGGCACGCTTAAATATACTTACAGCCGGGAGTATGATAAAAAAACTGATGAGCTGATGAATAGTTACGAGACTATGCATACAGATGAGGGAACCAACCAGAATGTATATGACCTTGGCGAACAGGGTTATGTATCAGTACTTCCGTTAAGAGATGGCAAACAACGCACTTACGAGATTGACTATTATTCGTCAAAAGAAAAGAAGCAATGGACGTATACTCCCGATGACGACGAGGAACATTATGCAATGGCAGAATTTTTAGGCAGCACCGATAGCCTTGTGATACTTGAAGTAATTAAAAAAAGCAGGGCGCTTAGCGGCAAGCCTACAGCGCATCTTGTAGGTATAAATTTTATGACAAAGAAAAAAGTTTTTGATATAGATAACGAAGATGATAACTATACATTTGTTTCATCAGGCGTAGAACGTGTAAAAGGCACTAATAAAATAATGGTGTTCGGAAGTTATTTTGATAAGCCTGATAACATTATGAAAGATGCCAGCAAAGGCCTTGCAGTATATGCTATAGATAGTAAAGGAAAAATGCTAAGCAAAACCTATAATTCATGGGCACTTGATTTTGCAAAATATTTGACAACAAACAGTAAAGGTAAAATAGATAACGTTGGCTTCTTGTATATCCATAAAGTGATTCAAATGCCCGATGGAAAAATGTTTACTGTTGGTGAAGGATATAAAAGACAGATCAGTGCAGGCGGTACGGCTTTAAAAATTTTTGGTGCATTAGCTGGCGCAAACGTAGGAGCCGGCGTTACTAAAATTGTTACTACTGATATGGTAATTATGGAGTTTAATGACAAATATAAAATAACCAATGCCACGATATACGATAAGACAAATAACACTGTAGTGGCTTCTTCCTTGAGTGATAATAATAGCCAGCATGCGATAGGGATATATTTAAAGATGACTGGCGCTTTTGATTATGAGTTTACTACAGGAGATGCTGATAATGGTAACTTTGCGGTATGCTACAGTGATTGGGTAAGAGCCTCAGATTACAAAGGAGAAACCTTTAATTCTATCCGGTATAACGGCACTAAATTTTCAACAGATAAAATCGAATTAAAATCAAAGGCCAGCAGTTTAAAAGTGTTTCCTGCAAAAGCGGGCTCAATAATGATAATGGAATATTTTAAGAAAGATAAGCGTCTTGATTTCAGGTTAGAAAAGCTTGGGTAAAATTATCTAATTGAATCTTTGTTTGAAGGCAAAATTCTATAAATTACTATAGATACCGCGGTAGCGAAATACTTCTCTTGAATAATCATTTGAGTAAGTAAAAGCGTCAACATCCAGGCCTTTTGTTAATGCTTTATTTACGCCGCCTTCGCCGCAATTATAGGCCGCGGTTACTGCTCTTTCAAACATTATAGAAGAGAGTTTTTCTTTCCAGCCCTTTTGCTGCAAAAACTTCATTTTTCCATCAAGAACTTTTACGGACATTACAGCAGTCTCAAGCGCACTTTTCCACCTGTCTTCATGTATAAAGCCCGGGAATGAATCAATATCAATTTGCCAGAATCCAAAGCCATGAAATATCTTTTGTGAATTGTTTTTTCTTTTGCTGTAATCGCCTTTCATCAAAGGAACAATTTGTTCAAACGTATTACCCTGGTTCGCATAGCGGGTAAAGAGAAAACCGGTTTCACGTGCACACATTCCGGCCAGCCAGTCTTCGGCATAAGCACTGCCTTCAATAGCTTGTGTTATAGTACTGCCTAAATTATTTTTTATCCATTGCATCATTTGTTTATCGTTCTTTATTTGCTCAGGCTGTGGTGCATTCTCGGGATTGAAACCTAATGCTGTGGCCTTTCCCAGGGTAAGACTGTCTGCAATGCCGGTTTGCTGAACGCTATAAAATTTTTGAAAATTTTTAGTGGCAAGCTGTGTTTTAGGACCGAAAACACTGTTAGGTTCTGCTGATAAAAAACCTTGCGCTTTTAAAAATTGCTGCCACTTTTTTACGAGAGAATTAGAATCGTTTAATCTAAGTGCCATACTTAGTTTTTTGAAAATGTAAGAAAGTATTATGCGCTCTTTATGGAAATCCCGGGTTTGTGATTTCCAATTATATATTCTTTGTTACCCGTCATTTTATTTGCTGATTGCTGGTTGCCCGTAGCTGATTAACTTCTAAAGAAGAACAAATCCTATGGCTGAATTTACAGCAGTTTTTACTGTATTCAAAGCAGCGTTTATAGCGGCTTCTGCTGCCAATAATCCTAAGCCTTCTTCAGAAAGTAAAACCATCTTTATAGTATTTTTTTGCATGTTTATGAGAAGCTTTGCCTGGGCTTTTGAAATTGAAGGCGAAGGCGGCAAGCTCATTTTCTCTATATCAACTAAATTTTGTGCAAGGGATTTAAATGAAGATGTTGCCACATCACTAATGGCCGGCCATTTACCAGCTAAACTTGTTTTAGCAGCATTGGTCATATCCGTAAGTAATTCATTAATTTTTAAAGCAGGCATAGTATTGTTTTATGAAATGAATTATTTATTTACTTTTTCTCTTTTTAAACCATTTTGCAATACTATCATTGATTTAAAGGAAGTTTCAAAAGTGGCTTTAATGGTTTCAATTGGTTGCTTGCTGGTAAGCCCAAGTTTATGTATAGCTTCAAAATTCTTAATATTTTCTGCAAGAAGATTTACCTGGTCTGTGATTATTTGATATTTGGCAAGAGAACTGCATCTTATTTTCAAGCTTTCAATTTCACCTTGAATATTTTCATAGCTGTTTTTAAAATTTTCATATTTATTATCAGCAGCATTATTGTCATCAATATTCCGCTCTAATTTTACTATAACAGTAGAAACATCATTTTGAATTTTTTGAATACTTTCATCTGTTACCTGGTCGTAAGCGCCAATGAACATAACATGGCAACTACCTAATAACAATGGAAGGATAAAAAATATAAACCAATTTTTCTTCATAAGTTTTTAATTTAAAAAATTCTGTTGTCAGGAATCTTACGATCTTCAAAACAATACATGTAGTTAATAGAGATAGCAAATTGTAAGCAATGAGGCTTACATAAGTTAGCATGATTTCAAAGGGAAAAAATTATTCTTATTGAGTACAGAACACAAAAGTGAATAATTTTTTTGTAAAACAAATTAGTTTGATGTAAAAGTTCCAAACATAGTTAAATAAGAGAAGCCAATTACTTTTGAAAAGATGAGTTTAGCTTTCTAAGATGGCTTAAATTCATTCATTTATATAAATTATTGGGTAGCCGGAAGTACATTATGCGTTTTTGCCAAAGCATTAATATCAATAATATTTTTACAATTTAATTTTTCGAAGATCCTTGCTTTGTGTGTTCCCACGGTAGAAGTATGCAGTTTTAATTTTGCGCTTATTGCTCCAACTGATTCGCCTTTTACTATATGTTGAATAATCTCAAACTCACGCGGAGACAGGTTATCAAAAGGATTGGCTGCAGTTTTTTTACCTAAGGCTTCTTCTTCTAATTTGTAGCTTAAGGTTTCACTTATATATCTTTTATCATTGAGAACTGTACTGATTGCTTTCTTTAATTCATGTTCCGGCTCATCTTTTTTAACATATCCCATTGCTCCCATTTTCAAATACCGTTTTGCATAGTTGTCTTCAGCGTTCATGCTAAACATTAATATTTTAATACCAGGCCTCAATGCCAGAATATTGCTTACAAGTCCCAGCGAATCAGTGTTTGGCATATTCACGTCTAAAATTACAAGGTCATAATCACTTACTTTTATTTTTTCAAAAGCCGAATCTCCGTCATACGCATCCTCCATAAAAATATGCGGTATAAAATCTTTTATCAGCATTTTTAAACCTGTTCTTATTATAGTATGGTCATCAACAAGTAAAAATCTCATAAACGAACTTTAAGTATAATAACGTGGAAAAGGAAATAAAATTCTATCTGCGTTTCCCATATTTGCTATGGCAATTATTTTTTGTGTGGTATAAAGAGTGATAATATACAATTCCGGATAAATATTGACAGTAAGTATGTAAGCGTTGTGATGATAACATACTTGTGCATCTGATGATAATTTATCACACCTTAATATTTAAAAAAAGAAGTTAACATTGTTGATATTTTTGTTTTTTAAAAGATAGAAAGAATCAATAACACCAGCTTTATGAAAGTAATTAACACAGGATTAGCGGGCTTTGGAATGGCCGCTAAAGTAATGCATGCTCCGTTTTTAAAAGTATCAGATCAATACAAAGTAACAAGTGTTTTAGAAAGGCATAAACATGACTCAGCCGAACTTTTTCCTTCTGCCAAAATTGTGCAAAGCTTTGATGAACTGTTGCAAAATGATGAAGTGGAATTGATCATTATAACAACACCAAATAATACGCATTATCCATACGCTGAAAAGGCGCTTTTAAAAGGTAAGCATGTTGTTTTAGAAAAGCCTTTTACCATCACCAGTAAAGAAGCTTCAGAACTTATAAAAATTGCTAACACAAATAACCGCATACTTAGTGTATATCAAAACCGCAGGTACACGGCGGATTTTATTACAGTAAAAGAAATACTTGCAAAAAATTTATTAGGCGAAGTTCACGACTATGAATCTCATTACGACAGGTACCGGCCGGAGCTGAGGCCTAATGCATGGAGAGAGGAAAGTGGCGATGGTAATGGTATTTTGTACGATCTTGGCTCACATTTAATTGACCAGGCTTTGTATTTATTTGGTGTTCCTAAAACTATTACAGCAGATGTACGCTTGCAAAGAAAGTACGCAAAAGCCGATGATTATTTTGATATAAGGCTCGACTATGGCTTTACAAGAGTTACCCTAAAAGCCGGTATGCTTGTTCGTGAACCCGGTCCCAGGATTATGATACATGGTACAAAAGGCTCATTTATAAAATATGGCGAAGATCCGCAGGAAGCATTATTAAAGCAAGGCATTTTACCTTCATCACCTGATTGGGGAAGTGAGGCGGAAGTAAATTACGGCCTGCTGCACACTGACATTGATGAGCAGGATACTACTTTAAGGTATCCATCGTTACAGGGAAATTTCGGGTTGTATTATATTAACCTGTACCAGGCTATTGTGAATGATGCAGAGCTGAAAGAGAAACCGGAGCATGGCTATAATACTATCAGGCTTATAGAGCTGGCAATAGAAAGCAGTAATAATAAAGTTACAGTAGATTGCAGCAAAATGCTTGAAGTGCAATACTCGCTATAAAGGAAAAAATAGTATCAACCTTTTTCAGCGTACTCAATAATTTCCCGCATGTCAATACCGGAATGGCTTTCATCGTAAATGCTTTCACCATTTTTGATAATTAACACCTGCGGAGATTGATGATGCACATCAAACTCATGTGAAATTTTATTGGAAAGATTACGGTATTTTATCAGGTCAAGAAAATAAAAGTCCATTCCTTCAGGCTTATAACTTTTATCAATACGATGCTTAGCCATACTGCTTATAGAACAGCGGGTGCTGTGTTTAAATATAAGCTGAAGCCTTTCATTTGATCGGGTTTTTATTTCCAGTAATTGTTCTTCACTGGTTAGGTTAATCCAGCTCATAGGTGCATTTTTTAATGAATAAATCCTGCTGACATAGGGCATCCTGTTCTGCTTCTGCGGCTGCTGCTGCACGAAGATGAAGCCATAGCTACAAAAGAAATCATTATTAAAGCAAAAATTATTTTCTTCATTTTAATATGTTTGGCTGAAAAAACTATTTTGCATTAATTAATATGCAAAGATAATAAATTACATTTTTATTTGTGACTATAACAACGGTTTAAGTAAAAATCTATTGTTACTTACATTTTTCTTTAATGATTTATTTTAATATGATTCGATGAATATACATTTTATAGCGATAGGAGGAAGTGTAATGCACCAGTTAGCAATTGCGTTGAAATTAAAAGGTAATTCAGTAACCGGCAGCGATGATGAGATATTTGAACCCGCTAAAACCAATCTTGCAAAGCATAACCTGTTGCCTGATGCCACAGGATGGTTTCCTCAAAAATTGAATAATAATATTGACGCTGTAATATTAGGTATGCATGCTAAAGAGGATAATCCTGAATTGCTTGAAGCAAAAAAACTGGGTTTAAAAATTTATTCATTCCCTGAATATATTTACCAGGAAAGTAGAGATAAAATTCGGGTAGCTGTTGGTGGAAGCCATGGGAAAACCACCACCACGGCTATGATAATGCATGTGCTTAAAAAAACTAACAGGAAATTTGATTATATGGTAGGAGCAAGGCTTGAGGGATTTGACCAAAGCGTAAACATAACTGGTGCACCTGTAATAATCTGCGAAGCTGATGAGTATCCTGCAAGCACTATTGAGAAGCGGCCAAAATTTCATTTTCTTTTTCCTCATATTGCAGTGATTACGGGGATTGCCTGGGATCATATAAATGTGTTTCCAACATTTGAATTTTATGTGGAACAGTTTAAAATATTTATTGATAAAATTGAAGAAGGCGGACTGTTAATCTTTAATGAAAGCGACGAAACGCTTAAAGAATTAGTAACAAAAAATAACAGAACTGCAATAAGATACCAGCCTTACAGGTTACCTGATTACTTTATTGAAGATGGCATAACTGAAGTGATCATTGAAGGTCAAAAATCATCGCTTAAAATATTTGGCAATCATAATCTTCTAAATCTTCATGCGGCTTTTTTTGTATGCAAAGAGTTGGGTGAAAATGCAGCAACATTTGTAAATGCGATTGCAGATTTTACCGGCGCTTCACGAAGGCTGGAGTTACTTTCATCTGCAGAAACAAGTAATGTTTACAGGGATTTTGCCCATGCCCCCAGTAAAGTAAAAGCTTCTATTGATGCAGTGAAACAGCAGTTTCCGCAAAGAAAATTATTAGCAATTTTGGAATTACATACTTATAGCAGTCTTAATGCTCAATTTATGAAAGAGTATAAAGGCGTAATGGATGAAGCTGATATTGCAGTTGTATTTTACTCCGGCCATGCACTGGAATTAAAGCGCATGCCACCGCTGCCAAAAGAAAAGGTACAGGAAGGTTTTGCAAAAGAAAATTTATTAGTATTTACTGCAAAGCAGGAGCTTGAAAACTGGCTTCGTCATCATGAATATTTAAATACCAATTTGCTGTTTATGAGCAGCGGCAATTATGATGGGCTTGATATTTTAAACAGTATCAAATGACCTCAATAGGTAAATAACAGGTTTATGAATTCTTCAAAAACAGAAAATGAAAATATATAAATTCCTGCTGAGTACGTCAGTTTTTTCTTAAGCTATTATTTTGGCATATTGTTGCAAATGATTAGTTTTAGCGTTACAGTGCAGCTTAAATTAATACAATAAACCCCGGAAAAATGCCATTAGTTTTAACACGTCCATTGGCTTTTATTGATCTTGAAACCACTGGCACAAACCTCGCTGTTGACAGGATTGTTGAGATAGCTATAGTAAAGGTTTCACCTGATGGAAGCAAGCACATAAAGCAAAAGCTAATTAACCCGCAGATGCCAATACCAAAGTCTTGCAGTGATATGCATGGCATTACCAATGATAAAGTAAAAAACGCACCTGCATTTAAAGAAGTGGCTAACGAATTAAAACAGTTTATTGATAACGCTGATCTTTCCGGTTACAATTCCAATCGCTTTGATATCCCGCTTTTAATTGAAGAATTTTTAAGAGCCGGGATAACGCTGGATATGCGTAACAGAAGAATGGTGGATGTACAGCATATTTTTCATATGATGGAACGCCGCACCCTTGCAGCAGCATATCAGTTTTATTGCAAAAAAGAATTGCTTAATGCGCATAGCGCCGAAGCAGATGCACATGCTACATGGGAAATATTAGAAGCTCAAACCGGCCATTATGAAAACTTAGGATGTACATTAGATTCGATTCTGAAATTTACCGGTGAAGAAGTTATTGTAGATTTTGCACGCCGGATGATTATGGAAAACGACAGGGAAATTTTCAACTTTGGAAAGCACAAAGGCAAGGCCGTATGTGAAGTGCTTAAGGCCGAACCGCAATATTACGATTGGATGATGAAAGGTGAATTTCCATTACATACAAAACAGAAGCTTACAGAAATACTTAACCGGACCTTGTTAAAAAAGGAATAATTGATTACCATTGCTCATTATTGAAAATATTTGTTAGATAATTATTGTAAATTGGATTATAATTTACTCCTGCTTTTTTGGAAAAACTTCTCATCATACCTACTTATAATGAAAGCGAAAATATAACCCATATTCTTGCAGCCGTTTTTTCTTTACAAAAAAATTACCACATTCTTATTATAGACGATGGCTCGCCTGATGGCACTGCTGATATTGTCAGGTCATTATTTACAATGTATACCGGCAAATTATTTCTTGAAGAAAGAAAGGGAAAGCTTGGATTAGGAACCGCTTATATCCATGGATTTCATTGGGCTTTGGATAGAGGTTATCATTATGTTTTTGAGATGGATGCAGACTTTTCACATAATCCAAACGACCTTGAAAATTTATATAATGCCTGTAAAGAAGGTGATGCAGATGTTGCAGTAGGTTCAAGATATGTAACGGATGGAAAGATCGAAAACTGGCCATGGCTGCGGGTTGGCATCTCCAAAGGCGCTTCCGCTTATACCCGTTTACTTACAGGGATGCCTGTTAAAGATCCTACAGCGGGCTTTGTTTGTTACAACAGAAAAGTACTTGAAGCAATAAATTTTGATGAGATAACTTTTGTAGGATATGCCTTCCAGATAGAGATGAAATTTGCTGCATGGAAGCTTGGCTTTAGGATAAAAGAAGTGCCTATCACTTTTATTGACAGGCAACTTGGCGTATCTAAAATGAATAAAGGAATAGTAAAAGAAGGCATTCTTGGTGTGTTGAAATTGAAATGGATGAGCATGTTTAAAAACTACCGCAAGCGTGTTAAAAACATAGGAGATCTGCCTCATTCTTTTCAAAGCCCTGAAGTACTTATAGAAAGAAAATAAGTGTTATAGTCATTTTCTCCCAACCTTTTTATTAAATATTATACATTGAAGGCAGGGTGATATTGCTGCAATGTATCTCTTAAATATTCCCTGTCAAGATGAGTATAAATTTCAGTAGTGGTAATGCTTTCATGGCCGAGCATTTCCTGCACAGCTCTCAGGTCTGCGCCACCTTCCACCAAATGCGTTGCAAAAGAATGCCGGAATGTATGCGGTGAAATATTCTTGGTAATACCTGCCTGCTTAGCGAGTTGTTTAATAATCAAAAAGATCATAACTCTGGTTAATTTTTTTCCACGCCTGTTTAAAAATAATACATCTTCATTGGCTGCTGCAACAGGCATGTGTACACGAATATTATTCCGGTAAAGCTCAATGTTTTTAATGGCAGCGCTGCCAACAGGTACAAGTCTTTCCTTATCACCTTTGCCAATTATTCTTATAAATCCTACATCAAGATATAGACATGAAATCTTTAAGTTTACGAGCTCAGTTACCCGTAAGCCGCAGCTGTAAAGAGTTTCAATGATCGCTTTGTTTCTTGTTCCTTCAGCAGTGCTTACGTTTATTTGTGCAATGATGTTTTCAATTTCATTAAAGCTTAACACATCAGGCAAAGCTTTTTTTATTTTCGGCGCTTCAAGTAAGGCAGTCGGATCTTGCTTAACAATGTTTTCCTGCAGGCAATATTTATAAAAACTTCTAAGCCCGGAGATAATCCTGGATTGTGATGAAGGTGTCATTCCTAATTCACTTATCCATTGTACAAACTTCTCGAGATCTTTTAATTCAACCTGGTCCGGCGAACGGTGTAGTTTACTGATAAGAATATACTGGATCAGTTTTTCTATATCCTGCAGGTAAGCCTGTACTGAATTATCTGACAAAGATTTTTCAAGTTGCAGATATGCTTTAAAACCGTTTTTATAACCTTCCCACATTGTATATTCGCTGTATTTAGTTGCTAAATTCGTTAATGATAATTAAATACAAATTTTATTAATGCTGCCTTTAAATCTTAAAGAATTTGGAAAAAAATTTATTAGCGGAAAAAAGACATTGCGTTATTTTTTAACAAGGCTTGCTGACAATTCTCCATCAAACCTTGATATACCCTGCAACATTAAATATGGTTGAAAAATTAAAACGAACATTATTTTCTGATTATATAACTGACTAAATTTTTGCAAACACACTTAATGTTATAGCGATACATCTTCTATAAAAAAATATTCTATGCTGTTATTTCCATTAATGGTAAGCGATAAAATATCAAATTGAATTCTTTTCCAATGTGGGTTGCGGTATAAAAATTCTTCAGCCGAGCTCATAAGAAACCTCATTTTCTTTTTGCTTACATCATCTTCAGGATAGCCGAAAGTATCGCTGCGCCTTGTTTTCACTTCTACAAAATGAATAACATTATTAATAGTGGCTATAATATCTATCTCGTAATAAGAATGCCGCCAGTTTCTATGTAATACCGTATAGCCTTTTTTAATCAAATAATTTACTGCCTGTTCTTCGCCAAAATTGCCGGTATTATTATGATGTGCCATTACTGTAAAGTAAAAAAAACGCTTAATTAATTTACTTATTTTAACACAGGAAAAGAAAACGATTATGTTCTAAACAGACAAATGATTAAAACCTGAACTGATAACATGCCTAAATTTGTAAGCGGGCAAGGGTTAACTATAAATCTCAGCAGTTTCTCTGCCATGTAATTTTAAATATGTTTTTTGAAAATAATAACTTGTAAAATATAGTGCGTGCTCTACATTCAAAGCTTAACAAAAATAACTGTCAATGATACAATTAAATATAATATATCCGAAAAAAGAAAACGCAACATTTAATTGGGATTATTACTTAAATATACATATGCCTCTATCAATTAAATTACATGGCGAAGCATTAAAAGGCTGCACAATTGCAAGAGGACTTGAAGGCATAGAACCTGCACCTGTTGCATATATTGCCTTAACAACCATGTTGTTTGAATCAGTTCAATCGTTCATCGAAGCCTTTACTCCACATGCAGAAACACTACAGGGAGATATGAAGAACTACACAAATATTCAACCTGTAATTCAATTTAGCGAAGTGGTATTACAAAAAAATAATTGAAATTAGTTTATGCCTTTCACTTATCCTCACAGACATACCTGGTGAAGAACTGTTAATTATATCACCAAATCTTAAAGAATTTCCTTTTAAAAAATAATAAGTAACAAAGAAAAATCCGCCGAAGGATGTTATTCCCTGGCGGATTTTTCACTTTTAAAATAGCAAGCAAAACTCTTTACCCCATTATATGATACAACGCATGAGACTTCGCCTTTCTGTTAAATTTATAATTTTTGTACCACAATTTTCTACACATTATTCAACGATCAATTTTAATATATCTGTCTTTTTATTCTCATCAATTATCTTAAGGAAATAAATTCCTGATCTTAAGAATAATCTTGTAATATCTATTTCCATATTTCCACCGCCTTTAAGGTTTACTTTTCCTGCCTGGTAAGTTGTACCAATTACATCCACAATTTGCAATGTGTAATCTCCTTCATAATTATTTGGAAACTGTACATTGAACCTCTTTTGAACCGGGTTAGGATTAATTCTTGGCTTTGGAGTATTTAACAATGGCAAATTTGTACTTGCAGGAGGATTTACAATCTGGATACCCTCGTCACAACCCGGTACAGAATTAGTAGAAACGCCCCTGCTATTAACTCTTGGTCCTTGTACGCTTAGTGCGTAAGCGGCATTCAACTGTGCAGCATTCTGTGCAGTAGTAGGCCGCAGTAAGGTTATCCTGCCACTGTCGCCGCCATATTCTGATACATAAATGTTACCGGTTTTCACATCTTCCACAAGTGTCAGCGGATCAATAAATCCTGAGAATCCCGGTATCAGGTGTCCATCAACTGAACTTGCAATATTTTTATCTGCGCCGGGTGTAAGTGTAATAATATCATCATGCTGGCTGTACCTTACTACCAGCAGCTTTCCTTTTAATGCGCCGTTAAAAGTGTTGCTCTTATATTCTATGGCTCCGTCAGGAGATGCATTGTTCTTAAAGTCAAATGCAGATCCTCTCCAGTTTGCATCAGGTAATGTACCTACAGGATACGCTGGTACTTCTGCGGGATCTGCTGAACTGGTAGGGTTACCTCCGTTCATTACATACTCACCTCTTTGCGGATTAGGATGGCCGTAAAAGCCGCCTTTAACCACCCTGAATAAATAGTCATATTGTGTCTGCTGAACATCGGTCAATGAAGGAATGGCCGGCCCGCTATACGTAGAGCCATTTGGCCTTAGAGTGCCATTCACCGATGCAGGAGTGTTTCCACCAGCCGCAGATCCGTTTGTAGGGCAATAAAGGCTACCGTTGCTGTGCCATACAAGATCATAAGCATTACGTACACCTGAAGCATAAATGGTTAGCGGCGCATTAGCAGAATAAGGATTATAACTGCCTCCGCCTTCTGCAGTTTTTACATCTAAAGGCAAAGTGCCAAGCTTTGTGAGATCCAATCTTAAAACCGCTGCTGAAAGCAGGTGTTCGTTCCTGTTACCCCACGTTTGGTCTGCCTTACCCATTGCTGATGTACTGCCCTGGGTAAAATATAAAGCGCCATCAGGCCCGAACGCTATACTGTTAGTAACGTGATCTTTAAACGATCTTGGCAAATTAATTAGCAGGTCTGTAACTGTCTGCAGGTTGCTTCCGGTGAGTTTTGATAACCTTCCATCCCAGTCAGGCGCATTTAAAAAGAGATAGCTATCGTGGGTGATATAGGCTACCAGGTTTGTTGCAGTTGATGAAGGATCAAAAGCAAAGCCTACAGGAAGTCTTTTCGTCCTGGTACCAAAGTGATCCTGTAATGAATAGATCAATTGAGGCGTTGCTAATGTGCCATCAGCATTTATAGTAAACCGCTTAATTACCCCGTCGTTAGTCACCGCATAAAGCTTGCCATCAGGGCCTATAGTAAGGCTTGTATGCCTGCCAACTGCTTTACTAAGACTAACTTTTGCAAATTGTGCAGGGATAGGAGAGGAGCTTGCACTTGAAGTAGTGGTGAAAGTACTTGTATAAGGAATAAAGGTGCTTCCGGATAAATCTTTTACTCCTGATGTAATATGGAACTGGTAAACCATATTTAACTTTAAAGTAGTTGTTGGCACCAAGGTAATAGCATCGCCACCACCTGTGCCGTTAACGTTTGCCGCTACTTTTGTACCTGTTGCATTTTCAGTAAGATATACGTTAGCGGACGTAATGGTAGCGTTATTAATTCCGGAGTTAGGTAAATCCAAAATATTTGTTGAGATAGAAGAGAGCTCACTTACGTTAGTAGCTTTATCCGGCGGATTTACAGATAATACCGAAGGCCTGGCTGTTCCGCTTGAAGTTGGCGTAATACTAACATAATTAATTTTAGTATTAGTTCCACCAATGGCATCAATAGTAAGCCTGCTGTCGGCTACAGTTACAGTAACGCTTGCAGACTTGAACAAAGTTGCAGATGTAGGAACAAAGCCATCAATGGCACTCACACCTTCTACATTTATAGAATGAGTGCTGTTGATTTGCGTAGCATCACCCACAGAAACAGTAACATCATACTTACCGTTTGGCACCTGTGCTTCCCATATTCCCTCGGTAAGTGTTCCTGTAAATGTGGAGATATCACCGCCCTGCATATGCATCAAAGTAGCCAGCAGCACATCAGAAGGTGTTCCCCTGTCACGCCCGTTTTTAGTAAGATCAAGCGTTGTAAGATCAACTCTTTTTAACCAGCCATATTTATTTCCTGAGCCCTGGTTAGCCGAAGTACGTGAGCCAAAAGGTTGTCCGTAATCCCTCAGGTAACCAGAAGGTGGCACAGTTGCTGAATCCTGGAAGTTAACTTTAAGCGTTACCGGTGATCCTGAAGCAATTGCATTCACAGAGAGATAAATGTTACAAACAGCGCTTGAGTATCCGCTTGCAGCAGCAGTAACCACAGCAGCATAATTGCCTGCTGCAAGTCCTGAAGTATTAATTCCAAAAGCCAAAGCACCCAGTTTAGCCGAAGGCAGAAGCAGCCAGTTGCTGTTAGCAGACTTGGTCAATGTAACTGCAGGTGTTCCTGTGTTAGCAGATAAAGTAGAAGATTTACTTCCTATAGTTCCATTTTGCTGAACTGAATAGGCAAGGCTTGTTGGTGAGAATGATAATGAATTTCCACTTCCACCCGTAACAGTAAGTGTAACCTGTAAAGTTGATGAAGTGTAACCGCTTGCAGCAGCAGTAACAGTTGAAGTATAAGTACCCGCTGCAAGCCCTGATGCATCTACTCCAAACGATAAAGAACCAAGACCGGCAGAAGGTAATACAAGCCAGTTACTGTTTGCAGACTTGCTCAATGTAACTGTTGGTGTACCTGAACTTGCAGATAAGGTAGCAGATTTATCAGCCACAGTACCATTAAGCGCTACAGAGTAAGCAAGACTGGTTGGCGAAAACGATAAAGATTGTCCGCTTGAAGTTGGCGTAATACTAACATAATTAATTTTAGTATTAGTTCCACCAATGGCATCAATAGTAAGCCTGCTGTCGGCTACAGTTACAGTAACGCTTGCAGACTTGAACAAAGTTGCAGATGTAGGAACAAAGCCATCAATGGCACTCACACCTTCTACATTTATAGAATGAGTGCTGTTGATTTGCGTAGCATCACCCACAGAAACAGTAACATCATACTTACCGTTTGGCACCTGTGCTTCCCATATTCCCTCGGTAAGTGTTCCTGTAAATGTGGAGATATCACCGCCCTGCATATGCATCAAAGTAGCCAGCAGCACATCAGAAGGTGTTCCCCTGTCACGCCCGTTTTTAGTAAGATCAAGCGTTGTAAGATCAACTCTTTTTAACCAGCCATATTTATTTCCTGAGCCCTGGTTAGCCGAAGTACGTGAGCCAAAAGGTTGTCCGTAATCCCTCAGGTAACCAGAAGGTGGCACAGTTGCTGAATCCTGGAAGTTAACTTTAAGCGTTACCGGTGATCCTGAAGCAATTGCATTCACAGAGAGATAAATGTTACAAACAGCGCTTGAGTATCCGCTTGCAGCAGCAGTAACCACAGCAGCATAATTGCCTGCTGCAAGTCCTGAAGTATTAATTCCAAAAGCCAAAGCACCCAGTTTAGCCGAAGGCAGAAGCAGCCAGTTGCTGTTAGCAGACTTGGTCAATGTAACTGCAGGTGTTCCTGTGTTAGCAGATAAAGTAGAAGATTTACTTCCTATAGTTCCATTTTGCTGAACTGAATAGGCAAGGCTTGTTGGTGAGAATGATAATGAATTTGCCGGGCCACTAACAGTAAGGGTAACGCTCAATGTAGCCGAAGCATACCCTGATGCAGCAGCAGTAACTGTAGCTATATAAGTACCAGGTGCAAGTCCCGCAGGGTCTAAGGTAAATGATAAAGAACCCAGTGCAGCCGAAGGCAGTGTAAGCCATGCTGCGGCTGTTTTGGACAATGTAATAGTTGGCGTTCCTGTATTTGCCGACAGGGTTGAAGTTTTATTTGCTGAAGCACCATTTTGTACTACAGAATAAGAAATACTTGTTGGTGAGAATGATAACGCCGGAGCCGTGTTAACAGTAAGTGTAACAGTAAGCGTAGCCGGAGCATAACCACTTGCCGCAGCAGTAACTGTAGCAGTATAGGTTCCCGGTGAAAGCCCTGCCGGATTTATTCCGAAAGATAAAGAACCAAGTGCAGCCGAAGGCAATGTAAGCCATGCAGCTGTTGTCTTACTAAGAGTAACCGTTGGTGTTCCTGTATTAGCCGACAGGGTTGAAGTTTTATTTGCTGAAGCACCATTTTGTA
>CAXSDW010000017.1:0-39449 GCA_964236235.1 uncultured Chitinophagaceae bacterium | reverse complement strand
AAACAAGGTTCTTTAACTGCATACATACTTCTGCCACTAACCGGAAATAAACATAATTTGCATAGTTAAAAATAAGTATGTCACAGATACGAAAGCAAAGTATCATATCTACAGTGTTTGTTTATTTTGGTTTTTTTATTGGCTTCATTAATACTTATTTATTTACAAGAAATAACTCGCCTTTTTCTACATCAGAATATGCCTTAACCAATATTTTTATTGCAGTTGGAAACATCATGTTTGCATTTGCCAATTTTGGTATGATCGCTACTGTTTATAAATTTTATCCTTACTACAATGATAATTTAGATAAGAAAAAAAACGACCTTCTTACATGGGCTTTGGTAACAAGTCTTATCGGGTTTTTACTTGTTATAATTGCAGGCATATTTTTTAAAGATACTGTTATCAGGAAGTTTGGCGAACGCTCGCCGGAATTTGTGAATTATTATTTATGGGTATTTCCCTTTGGGTTTTCCATTCTTATGTTTTCCATTTTAGAAGTGTTCACATGGAACATCCGGAAGTCAATATTCACAAGCTTTTTAAGAGAAGTGCTTTTTCGTTTACTTGCCACAATCCTTATTCTTTTACTAAGCTTTAAACTTATTAAGAGCTTCGATACATTTATAAAACTGTATGCTTTTACATACGGCATCGTTGCCCTGGTGCTTTGCACGTACCTCGTTTATAAAAAACAATTGCATATCACTTTTGTGGTGAGCCGCGTTACAAAAAAGTTCTATAAAAAGATAATATCACTTGCTTCGCTTGTTTACTTCGGCGGCCTTGTTTATATGATTGCGCAATTCATTGATACTATCGTTATCATGTCTGTAGTTGGTACAACAGCCGCAGGTATATTTTCGTTGGGAAGCGTAGTAGCAGGTTTAGTGCAGGCTCCGCAAAGAGGCGCTGTTGCTGCGTCTGTGCCGGTTTTATCCAAAGCATGGAAAGATAAAAATTACGGTAAAATACTTTTGATCTATCAGCGTTCAGGCATCAATTTATTAATCGCTTCTCTTGGTATATTTTTAATAGTGTGGCTTAATTATACTGATGCAATAAAAACATTTCATCTTAAGCCTGATTATATAAATTCACAATGGATATTTTTTTTCCTGGGCCTGGCAAGAATTGTTGATCTTGGCACAGGTGTTAATTCTCAAATAATAGCTACATCAACTTTTTGGCGATTTGAATTTTTGAGCGGCGTGGTATTGTTGTCGCTCGCTATTCCGCTTAATTACATTCTTGTAAAAAAATTTGGCATCATTGGCGCCGGATATTCTAATGTAATTTCTTTTACGGTGTACAATGTTATCAGGATAATTTTTTTAGAAAGAAAATTTAATATGCATCCATTCAGCATTAAAACCATGTATGCAATTTTACTGGCTTTTGTAAGCTATACGATCTGCTATTATTCCTTTTCGAACATGCATGACTTTTGGGCAATGGTTCTTAAAAGCCTTGTGTTTATTGCATTGTATGGCGGAAGCGTAATTTATTTTAATCTTTCTCCTGATGTGTCGCCGGTGTGGAAAGGCCTTAAAAAGAGAACAGGATTTTAAAGTGAGTTTAAATAAAATTGTGATTTATCAGTTTGTGAAAAAGATTATAACAATCGTATTGTTCAACGATAATTGTGTTTAAAAAAGGAAACTTGCGGCAACATTATCTGATGATCTAAAATAGTATGCACAACAATTTCAACAAAAAAATAAGTGTAATTATCACCGGCGCTACAGGTATGGTTGGTGAAGGTGTGTTGAATGAATGTTTGCAAAGTAACGACATTGAGAAAATATTAGTGATCAATAGAAAGCCTTGCGGGATAACACATTCAAAGCTTAAAGAAATCATACACACTGATTTTTATGACTTCTCTTCCATCGAAAATGAGCTCGTAAATTATGATGCATGTTTCTTTTGCCTCGGCGTATCTTCTGTAGGAAAGAATGAAAAAGAATTCAATCATCTTACCTATACCTTAACTATGCATGTGGCGCAAACACTGGCTACACTTAATCTTCACATGACTTTCTGTTATATTTCAGGCGCTGATAGCTCAGAAAAGGGAAGAATAATGTGGGCAAGAGTAAAAGGTAAAACAGAAAATGATCTTATGAAGCTTCCTTTTAAGATGGTATACAATTTTCGCCCCGGCATTTTGCAACCAACAAAAGGCTTAAAAAATACTTTATTTTATTATAAATATTTCGGCTGGCTGATACCAATAATAAAATTGCTTGCGCCGAAATCAATCTGCACTTTAAAACAATTAGGAATAGCAATGATCAATTCAGCAATCAAAGGATATGAAAAACAAATTCTTGAAGTAAGCGATATTGTTGCTTTATCTAATAAATAAAATTTCAATTATTTGAGGCAAAACTTATTTCATGTACTCTAAATAATTCATCTTTATTCTTATAAGAAACTTCAACAGTATAAGTTCCTTTCTGCAGATCATCGGTATTTATTTTATTTCTTAATAACCCGCCGATCACCGAGTATGGCTCATATTCCCATGGTATGCTTGCATCAATGTTTTCTCCCAGTTTCAATTGTATAATCGCTAATTCAAATGCTGCAACTGACCTCGTTAATCCATCGGTATTCCTGGAACTCATGTAGTGTAAAAATTGAATACCTACTTCTTCTCTAAAGGCAGAATATTTCTGTTCGTTGAAAAAGCTGGCTAATTCGATTTCAAAGTTGCCGCTTAATTTTAAAAGCTTTCCTGTCAATACACAGCAATTTTCAATTTGAATTCTTCTCCACCAAAGAGCAATCTTTCTTATTAAAAGAAGATTTCCAGATGCCTGGATTTCTCCTAAGTAATTATCATTTTCACTTAGCTGAAAAGGGCGTGATTTAATTAATGAACACAGGTTGGTTTGTAATTGTTGCAGGTTCATAATGATTAAATATGCAGGTTAATTTTTTTAATTCGTTTATTATTTTGGCTGCACCATGATTGCCTATAAATTCTTCCAGCATTTCAAAAGTGATGGCTTGCAAATTCTGCGGATGAGCATTTATAATTCTTGTGGCCAGGTCAATGGTTGTTTGTGCAACCAGTTGGGAATGCACATCCATTTTAAAGTTAAATTCAGGATCTGTGGCGCCTCCTGCGAGATGCATTTCGTACACCGTATTTAAGTTCAGCTCCTGCAAAAACGCATCAACATTTAAATTGAAATTTACCTGGTCACATTCAAGGTTATAAACGTCAAGTACAAGCCCACAGCCGGTAAGATACGTTATCTTATTTAAAAATGCAGCATCACTATACTTGCAGTCAGGCGAAGGAAGCATGCTTATCACATTCTCTAAAAGAAACAATTTTTTATACTTTTTTTGTATAAAATCTACACGTTTACATATCATTTCAAGTACCTCATCTGTCCTGGGAAGTGTAAGCATTGTACCGATATTTTCTCCATTTACCATTGTGTAAGCAAGGTGCTCGCTATGCCATCTGATATTTTTTATCTTACTGAATAATTCATCAATAAGCAGCAGGTAATCTTTTGAGCAACCGTCATAAGAACCGATGGATAATCCTACTCCGTGAACAAGTACAGATACATCGGTGTTACTTTCTAACCACTGCAATTGTTTTATCGCTTCTTGATTTATATAAATTAAACCATCTTTCTTTTTTGCAATAGAATCAGGTGAAACTTCTATATGATTTACGAAAGGAATAATTTCCTGTAAATAGGAAAAATTTTTTCCTTCATAAGTAGTGCCTATTGAATACTTCATGATATACAGTTGTGAGATAAAGAAATAACCCGGCTTATGAATAACCCTTCATGAGCCGGGCAAAAATTAACGCTGATTGAATTGTGCGGCATTTTGGATAGCAGCCGCCTGAAAATGTTCAACATTAATAACGGAGTTAATTTTTTCGCTGACTAACTCATCTCTTAATTGCCTGATAGCCGGATCAGGATCGCCAAGGAAGAAGATTCCATCCCATCCGTTAAGCCCGCAATTTGGACATCCATAGATATTTAAAATCCGCTCAAGTGATGCGATAAGTTCATCTTTAGTAACCTGGTGTGTAAAAGTTACCTTGATTGCTTGTTTTTTCATTTTGTTTAATTTTAAAATCCTGCCTACTCTGGTTCCTCTTTTCGGCTTCCGAGGTGCTTACTCTTTTTTAAGGATTTTCGGCAGTCTCCTAATAATTATATTTATTGAGTAAAAATTTAAACAAACACTTTTTTAATCTTGCTTCTTTCCCGGGATTTGATGACTTTGAAATACTTATTTCATAGTCGTGGAAAGAAATTTTACGGTAACATATTTATTGATTATTTTTTAATTTTATATTGAAACAGGCTTGCACGATTATTGGGTGAGTTTCAGTTAAAAAAGTGCACTTAACAGTAATAAAATGCAATGCTGTACTAACTTTCACAAAAAAGATTAATGTTAAACCGTGTTCATCATATCTCAATAATTTGCTCAGACTATCAACGGTCAAAAGACTTTTATACAGACATATTAGGACTTAAAATTATCAGGGAAACTTACAGGCAGCAACGCAATTCTTACAAATTAGACCTTGCTCTTAATGGTGAATATATCATTGAGCTTTTTTCATTTCCTTCTCCTCCACAAAGGCCATCAAGGCCGGAAGCCGCAGGATTGAGGCATCTCGCTTTTGAGGTTGACAATTTAGATAATACGGTTGATACATTAAAGAAAAGCAACATCATTGCTGAGCAGATCAGGATAGATGAAACAACAAATAAACGTTTTACTTTTATTGCCGACCCCGATGATTTGCCAATAGAATTCTATGAGAAATAATAATAGCAGTAAAAGCAAAGCCTTTGCAGGTAAGCCTTTCACTGTAACATATTATTTATGTTGCAGTGCACTTAGTAAGCCATAAAATAAAAATTAACTGCAATAATCCTATTAGTTATTGCGGCAAAATAATTTTTTATCTTCTATATTTATATTGATATATTGTGTTTAACTTACACAATAATCTTGCTATATGAAACGCTTTTCACTTACGCTGTCAGTACTAAAAAACTTCCAAAGAATATTACATCCGGGATAAACGATAAGGCAACCATGTTTGTAACAGACCTTAGCGGAAAACAACTTCTCAAGAAAGATTTATTACTCTGTGCAGGAAAACATTTATCCGATTAAATAAAAAGGAGATTATACTTTAATGGAATCAATCTCAAAACATACAGCCAATAAAAAAATCAAGACCTTAAAAACCATACAATCTGAAGTACAAAATCTTAACCCGGTTGCGCTGTCAGTTGACTGTGTAATTTTTGGATTTGATGAAAATAAACTAAAGGTTTTATTGATAAGGTCAGACTTTGATAAATATAAAGGTCAGTGGTCGTTATTGGGCGATATTGTGAGGCAAGATGAAGACCTTGATAGTGCAGCATACCGGATTTTGAAAGAGCGTACCGGTCTTGATGATGTTTATCTTGAACAGGTTCATACGTTTGGGAAAGTTAAAAGGCATCCTGCGGGAAGAGTGGTGACAGTTGCTTACTATTCATTGATAAATATTCAGCACTATAAACTAAAAATATTAGATAACGAATTGCATTGGCATGATGTGGCCGGTGTTACTGATCTTGCCTTTGATCATAATGAAATTTTTGAAACTTCATTAAAGCAGTTACAGCATCGTGTGCACGAGCATCCGCTTGGCTTTAGTCTTTTGCAGCACAAGTTTTCTTTACGTGAATTGCAAAATTTGTACGAAGCTATCTTAAGCATAAAACTTGACAGAAGAAATTTTAGAAAGAAATTTTTCGCTATGGATTTTTTAATAGACATAGGCGAAATGGAAGAAAACGTACCTCACCGCCCCGGCAAATTGTACAGATTTGACTATGAAAAATATGAAAGAAATAAAAAGAAACGTTCTGGTATAGATTTTTAGAAAAACCGATCGGTATAAAGAAAATTTAGAAAAACATTTAATTATTTCTCCTCTATACTATCTATGCTTTTATTTTTTGCTTCTGAAAATAATTTTACATTATTCACACAACCTTTAATGCCCAAAAATCACTCATATATATTATGGCGAAAAGTCTGAAATAATAAACGCAATTTTCAGAATTTTTTGATAATGTAAAAAAAACCAATAAAAAATGTATTAAAAAATAATTAATTGAAAAAAAAACAACCTTTTATTTAAATTTGCGTATATTAAAATTGGGAACATTTCCGTACCTATTTCTATTTTTTTTATCACACCTTAAATTTATAAGTATCGTGGCAAAATTTTATCTCCGTTCAACTAAAAGACTGTCATATCCAGCCATTCTAAAATCAATTATCTCTGTAGTCATTTTGGTTTTTACCAGTGGATTACTTCACGCTCAAACTGTAACTCTTACTCCTACTGCAGATGCATATGTTCGCAACGGCACTTATGCAAATACCAACTATGGCAGCGCTGACTCATTAACGGTTAAAGGTTCACCTACCAGTGGATTTACACGTACTTCATACCTTAAATTTTCACTTGGTGCAGTAACAAATGTGCATTCTGCCAAGCTGCGTTTATACGGCCTTAATATAGATAATACAACTACTATATATGTTGCTGTGTTTGGCGTGAGCAACGATTCGTGGACGGAGAGCGGTATTACATTTAACAATGCTCCTGCAGCTACACCCGGTGCCTTAAGCTATACGGGTGTAAATAATGTGGCGGGCTATTATGAATTTGATATAACCAGTTTTGTACAGACGGAACTGACTGGGGATGAAATAGTAAGTGTTGTTATAAAAGACACTACTACTAAAAATCTGAATGTTCAATTCAATAGTAAAGAGAATAGCGCAAATCCGCCACAATTGGTTATTGATACAACAACCGGTTCGCAAGCCACTTCCAATGCATTATTATTTGTTGAGAATCCCGATAAATTTCCGTCTAACGATCATTTTGTTTTCTCACATATCCAAATTCCATGGAAACGTGACAGCGGAGTTTATAATGCCAATCATGATTCATTAAGAGTTAGAATTCATAATAACGGAATCAGTTCTTTAGTGATCAGTAACCTCTCAATTTCAAATTCTGCATCCTTCAAAATAGATAAGTTCAACGGAGCTAATTATAATCCTTCAAGCCAGTTACCGGTTACTGTAAGTTCAGGCAATTATTTAGATTTGATGGTTAAGTTTATAGCACAAAATGCGGGTACAAGAGCAGCTATTTTACATGAAACACTTACCATCACTTCTAACGACGATATAAATCCGGTAAAGAAAGTTTATTTAGATGGCTTATGGCAGCACTCCGGTGAAGGTGTACATGAGCCTTATGCGCAGGAAGTGCTAACTACTTTTGGGTTTAAAACAAGCACAGGCTTTGGATTTCATGATCCTGATAAAGGCGACAGTTTAAAGATCAAAGGTGATGAGATTAAGCCTGATTATTTCCTGCGTGCCGATCCTTCATTTCCTGTTAGTGTAAGACAAGTAGCTTCTTATCATGGCTGTTGCTATACCCAGGAATATTTTAAATGGTTTTATAAAGGTACCAGCAGTTACACAACTTTATTTACTGTTGTAAAGGAAGACGGACAATCATTATTGGGCAGAAAATCGTTAAGCAATGGCGGTACTGCAGCAAGCGGTACTTTTACACCTACCACTACTCCGTTTGGATTTAATATAGGATCGCTAAACACTACAGATCCAAATAAAAATCCGGGCAAGCAACTTGGCACACGTGTTTATAAAGCGCTTGATGGTGCCGGCAATATTATTCCTAATACTTACTTTCTTGATAACGATTACCTCGGCAGCACTTCCACAAATTATGATTATAATGATAACATACTTTATGTTACTAACATCAAGCCTTATTTTGGAACTATTTATAATTCTCCGTTGAACACTGCCCCGTCTGATATTGATTTTGGTGAAAAAGTTTTACAAACAAGTAATTCATTTACATTGAATATTTCCAGCGGAGGCAAAGTGTATTCCAATGGTACACAAGATCCGCAAATTGTAATTTCATCTATAGCAGTAACAGGTGATAATAAATCAGAGTTTTCGGCTACTATGCCATCTAAAACAACTTTAAATCCGCAGGAGGCAACCTCAATAAATGTTAAGTTCAATCCAACATCCCAGGGCTTAAAAGTTGCTGACCTGCTTATCTATTACAATAACTCACTAAGCCCTAAACGTGTACCGCTTTACGGCATAGCAAAACCTTCAGGTGTAACAGTTACAGCCAATTACAGGGTGAACAGCGGAGCTTCTTCATCAATAACTATTAATGGTAAAACATGGGCTGCAGATAACCAGTATTCATTTGATAATCTGGAGCCGTATAAAAACTCTGCATTAACGCAGATTGCAGGAACTGATGAGGATGCTTTATACCTTGATGAGCAATCTTCAAATGGAGATAAAAAACCTTTCCGTTATGAATTTCCTGTGGCTAATGGTACCTATTATGTAAGATTACATTTCGCTGAAATCTATTGGGGAGCTCCGGGTAACGGACTTACCGGTGGCGCAGGTTCCAGAGTGTTTAGTGTAAAACTTGAGAACCAGTACCGTTTAATCAATTTTGATCTTTCGCAAGCTGTAGGCGCCGCTACTGCAATAATAAAAAACTTCCCGGTAACAGTAACAGACGGTAAGTTAAATATTGATTTTTCTGCAGTTGTAAACCGCCCAATGGTAAGCGCAGTGGAGGTGTATCACTTTAGTAATGGTAATAGTGTCACACCAGATATGGTTGCCACAACTGCTTTACCAAACCTTGCCGTTGCGCCTCCTCCGGAAAACATTTCAGGCTATGATTTTCAGAAGCCAGGAATATATCCTAACCCGTTACGTGATAATTTTACACTTCAGTTTCCTGAGAAATACCAGGGTATTTACCACATACAACTTATGGATATGATTGGAAGAAGATACGATCTTGGAGAGACAAGAATAAATACCGGAGGTTCACGTATGAATATAAATATCGCAAAACTTGCGCTTAAGCCGGGGGTATATTTTTTAAGGATTAACTCAACCGCTGACAAAGCCGATGTATTAAAATTAATGATACAATAATTTTAATTTTTTTCTCTTTAAAATCCTGCAGGCAAAATCTGCAGGATTTTTTTTTAAGAAAAAGCTGAAGAAGATAATCTGTAATAGTGCTCTATTATAACATTTTTAATTGTTTAATAATTTCAGGCTGTAACCTTTGTGATTTATTTTTGCACCCGGATAAAAGAAAAGGCAATAATGAATACAGTTCTAACAGAAACGCAAGCAATCCAAACAAAAAAACTAGCGCAGGAAACTATTTTTTCTATATTAATAACAATTAGCTTTTCCCATTTACTCAACGACACTATACAAAGTTTAATACCTTCTATATATCCTCTTGTAAAAAATTCCTTTCACCTTAGTTTTTCACAGGTTGGTTTAATAACGCTTACTTTTCAAATGGCAGCTTCATTATTGCAGCCTGTTGTAGGCTTTTATACTGATAAAAAACCGCAGCCTTTTTCACTTGCAATTGGAATGAGCTTTACACTTATAGGGCTTGTATTTTTATCGCAGGCATCCAGTTATCATTTTATATTGGTGGCAGTGGCATTGATAGGTATTGGTTCATCAGTGTTTCATCCTGAAGCATCAAAAGTAGCCTACATGGCGGCCGGCCCAAGACGTGGATTAGCGCAGTCAATTTTCCAGGTAGGTGGCAATGCAGGCAGTGCTTTGGGTCCTTTGCTGGCAGCCATGATAATTGTGCCTTTCGGGCAGTCGCATATTTTGTGGTTTTCGTTGTTGGCTTTGCTGGCTATTGTTGTATTAATAAATATCGGGCGATGGTATAAAGGCAATATGCAGCGCATCAGGAGCAAAGCAAAAAGTGTAAGCTTGCCAACACATCCTGTATTTTCAAAAGCAAAAATAGCCTTCTCTATTGCTATATTACTGGTGCTTATTTTTTCTAAATATTTCTACCTTGCCAGCATGACGAGCTATTTCACTTTTTATCTCATACATAAATTCCATGTGTCAGTGCAAAGCTCGCAATATTACCTGTTTATTTTTCTTGCAGCAGTAGCAGCAGGCACTATTATTGGCGGCCCGGTAGGAGACCGGATTGGCCGCAAATATGTTATCTGGTTTTCGATATTAGGTGTTGCGCCTTTTACTTTATTATTGCCACATGTGAACCTGTTTTGGACAAGCGTGCTTTCAGTTTTTATTGGTATTATACTTGCCTCGGCGTTTTCTGCAATACTGGTATATGCCCAGGATTTACTTCCCGGCAAAATAGGAATGGTATCCGGTTTGTTCTTCGGTTTTGCTTTTGGAATGGGCGGCTTAGGCTCTGCTTTATTAGGCGCTCTTGCAGATAGAACAAGTATAGAATATGTATACAAAGTATGTGCTTACCTGCCATTGATAGGTTTATTAACAGGCTTCCTGCCAAATATAGGCGTAACAAAAAAGCTTGCTAATGATTAACCGGCAATCTAAATATTGTCTCATTTATAGGTTAACCGATCGTAAAAACCCAGGCTAATAATAAGATAATATTTATGACAACAACTGTAAGATTCACCTTAGCTGCTTGATATCATATATCCAAAATCTTAATGGTGAAAATTTGTAGAAAACTTTTCATCGTGATTTTTATAAATCACACGATGCCTTCCTAATATTGCAACTGGCGTTTTTTAGCCTTACTAAATATTGTAAACAAATCAAAGAAAATGGTACAAAAAAAGTATTTTAAATCCAAGGATTATTGTAAAGTAAAATTCACTTTAAATGTTGAAAATGCGGAGACAGTGGAAATACTTGGGTTAAACAGTGACTGGAAAAATGCTGTCATAATGAGCAAAAAGAAAGACGGCAGTTTTAGCTGCGATGTTACCATTCCAAAAAATACCCAGCATCAATTTAAATACCTCGTGAATGAAATTAACTGGCTTAATGATCCTGATGCAGATGGTTTGCTTCCTAATGAATTTGGTGGCAGCAACAGTGTGATCATTCTTTAAATTTTAAGATCAGCGAGTTATAAGCGCTAAGAAAGACGTTCCATATTAATTTTTATTACTCTTACTGTTACCAGTAGCTGGCCGATGTGTCTCATTGTATGTTCGGCTGCATGAACATATAAACCAATTAAAGTAGTTGGAATTTTTTTTCTTCCAAGCTCTCTTTTAGCAGTAAGCGAATCAATATTTGTTTTACTTAAGTCAGTAAGAGAAAGATCCACCTGCGTATGAAATTGTTGAAGCATTGCGGAAAGGTCGAACGTACATTTTTCTTTACTGCCTTCAATGGAAAGTGAATATAATTGTGCGTCGTTTAGCGCCTGTTCTTTCGCATAAGTAAATAATCTGCCGAGCACTCCTGTTAAATGTTGTAAATGAAATGCAGGCGCAGCAACGTCTCCGGGCCGTTCCCATAAAAGGTATTCCGGAAATTCAAACATTATTTCATTTAATTCTTCACGTGCCTGTAACAGCGCATGGGCCACAGGTTGCAATAATGCCGGTATATTTTCTACCGGCCCTCTTTGCCAAACTTCTGTTTTAGTTTTCATTGTTTAAAATACAAAGCTATTTTTTATTTATTACACTAATTTCCGTAACACTTCTTACTAATAGAGATGCAGTTTGAGTTAACAAGTTTATAGTGTTGTTGAGCCTGCTCTTTAATAATGAATTTTTCTTTATGAATCTTAATTTACTTCCGTTTATTTTTATCTTCACAAGATGAAATATTTACGCTTGCTTATAATGGCAATACCTTTTCTTTTGCAATCATATAAGCCGGAGAAAATTTGTGCTACACATAAGGATACCAAAAAATGGGTTAGCCTTTTCAATGGAAAAAATCTTGATAACTGGATTCCAAAAATAGCCGGGTATAAAGCCGGTGAAAATTTTGGTAATACCTTCCGCGTTCAGCATGGAATACTTAGTACACGGTATGATAAATATGATAGTTTCAGCAACAGGTTTGGAGCTTTATACTACAATAAAAAATTTACTAACTACAGGTTAAAAGTTGAGTATAGATTTGTTGGCGAAACCACGGCTGGTGCGCCTTCCTGGGGATACAGGGATGGCGGCATTCAGTACTATTGCCAGCCGCCCGCTACTATAGATCTGCGCCAGGCTTTCCCTGTTTGCCTGGAATATAATCTTCTTGGCGGGAATGGTAAAGATGAGCGACCATCCGGTGAAATATGCGCTTCCGGGATGTATGTGGAAATCAATGGAAAAAGAAATTCGTCTTATTGCACGCCGCCTTTTGTAAAAAGAACTTTTAGCGGAGATCAATGGGTGACTGCAGAAATTGATGTGCATGATGGAAAGGTCACTCATTTTGCTAATGGCGAGCAAATTATTCAATTTAAAAACCCCCGTTTCGATCCGACAAATGCCCTCGCAAAAAAATTTATTACAGGAGAAAATGATGCAGTAAAGGATGGATACATATCCCTGCAATCAAACAGTCATCCAATGGATTTTCGCAAAATTGAGATCATGGAATACTAATGGGATCATAACAGTTGTACATCTGTAAACTAATCATAAGTTGATGTCAGCATTATCATATATACTGAAACACAAAGTGGTTGCCATTCTCCGTGGCGTTCATCCAAATGATATATTGAACATCGCAGCAGCGCTGCATGAAGGCGGCATAAATTTAATAGAAGTTACCCTTAATTCGTTGCAGGCATTACCAGCAATTGAACAACTATCGCATATATATAAAGACAAGATGCTGATAGGCGCCGGAACTATATTAACGGTGGCTGATGCAAGATCTGCTATTGATGCAGGTGCCCGGTTCATCATCTCTCCTGTATTAAATATTGATGTAATAAAAGCAGCAAAAGATCATTCCGTTGTAAGCATTCCCGGCGCTTACACACCTACAGAAATTTTATCTGCCTATAACAACGGTGCAGATATTATAAAAGTATTTCCGGCTCAAACTCCTGAATACATTAAACATATTTTAGCGCCGCTTAATCATATCAAAGTAATGCCAACAGGTGGTGTAGATATTAATAATATTAATGAATATAAAAAGGCAGGCGCATTAGCTTTTGGCATTGGAAGTTCACTAGTTAACAGTAATACAAATGTGGACGAGGCATATTTGAAAAGCCTGACAGAAAGGGCGAAAAAATTAATAGAGGCTGCAGAATAATTCCGCAACTTCCAAACTATAAAAGTTTATAACTTATTTGAGTGCCGTACACTGACCTTATTTAATAAACCGTACTAACGTCAATCAATAACTTTTCTCTGTTTATTTCATTTAAATATTATTGCTAAGAAAGTCTTCTCAACACATGAATAAAACTAAACTTCACCGGCCTACGCGAGTACGGTTTACTATTCTTGCTGCTGTCTTTATAAACGTAGTTATTAATTATATGGATAGAAGTAATATAGCTGTTGCGGCGCCAATGATAACAGGAGAATTGAAATTAACTTCTGTACAGTTAGGTTATATATTTTCTGCCTTTGGCTGGACGTATGCTTTACTGCAAATACCCGGCGGTATAATGGCCGATCGCTTTGGGCCACGGTTAGTTTATACAATCAGTTTAATACTGTGGTCTGCAGTAACCATTGCACAAGGCTTTGCAAAAGGCTTCGGAATTTTACTTGGTTTACGCATGGCAATCGGCGTGTTTGAAGCGCCCTCCTACCCCACTAATAACCGGATTATTACCAGTTGGTTTCCTTATAAAGAAAGAGCTTCAGCTATTGCGGTTTATACCTCAGGGCAATTTGTGGGGCTTGCGTTTTTAGCACCGGCTCTTACCGCGTTACAATTTTATACCGGATGGAAAGGCTTGTTTATCATCACCGGGATTGTTGGTATTATCTGGGGTATCGCCTGGTATTTTATTTATCGTGATCCTCCAAAGCATGCACGTATTAACGAAGCAGAATTAAATCATATTGAAAACGGCGGCGGTCTTATCAACAGGCAAAACACAAGGAATAAAAGCGAATCAAACCAATTTAAATGGCGTGATTTGAAAGAAGTATTCTCTCATAAAAAATTATGGGGTATTTATCTTGGTCAGTTTGCACTTAACGCAACTATGTGGTTTTTTCTTACATGGTTTCCTACATACTTAGTAAAATACAGGGGTATAAGCTTTATCAAATCAGGCTTTCTCGCTTCTGTTCCTTTTCTCGCTGCATTCGCAGGCATTTTATTGGCAGGCTTTTTATCCGATTACATGATAAAGAAAAATTTATCAACAGGCATAGCACGCAAAACGCCGGTAATTGCAGGGCTTTTACTCTCTACCACAATTATTGGCGCCAACTATGTAACCAGCCCGGCGCTTATTATTTTGTTTATGTGCCTTGCCTTTTTTGGTAATGGCTTTGCATCTATAACCTGGGTGTTTGTATCAACTTTAGCACCGGGGCATTTAGTGGGTTTAACAGGTGGAGTGTTCAATTTTTTTGGTGGTCTTGCAGCCATTGTTGTTCCTGTGGCGATAGGCTACCTTGCCAGCGATAACAACTTTGCACCTGCGCTTGTTTTTATTGGCATACTTGGTATTTTAGGTGCGCTGTGTTATCTTTTTCTTGTTGGTAAAGTGGAGCGTATTGAAATTAAAAATACCAATATTGAAAATGGCTGATGCACTCATGTATAGCATTGATTGCTGATCAATAGTTCGTATTTATCTAACATCATTATAAATTAATTGACAATTTAGGTAAGCTTAAAGATGTAGCGCAGTTTAAAAATATTACATGGAAAAATTTATTAGTTGCGATTGGGGCACTTCTGCTTTTCGTTTAAGATTGATAGAAACAGCAACGCAAACTGTTTTAGCTGAAGTTGAAACACCGCAAGGCATTGCCGCTGTTAATACATTATGGAAAGATAGTGCAGTTGATAAGTTTGCCTTTTACTCTTCGATATTATTAGCCAACACAAAAACACTTGAACAACAATATGGCTTTTCTTTAGATGATTTAACAATAGTGATTTCCGGAATGGCATCATCCAGCATTGGCATGATAGAACTGGATTATAAAGAGCTTCCGTTTAAAATAAATGGCATTGATTTATTAATAAATATTGCAGAACAATCTGGTTATTTTAAACACAGGTTGATAATTATTTCAGGTGTTAAAACTGCGACAGATGTTATACGCGGAGAAGAAACGATTTTAATTGGTTGTGATGTATCTGAAAATAATGAAGAACAGTTATTCGTTTTTCCGGGAACACATTCCAAACACATCATTGTACAAAATGGAATTGTGACTGACTTTAAAACCTATATGACCGGCGAGTTTTTTGATTTGCTTTCAACCAAAAGTATTTTATCATCCTCTGTTAAAAAGAGTGATAGTGTTACCCAAGATGAAATTAATATGCATTTTGAAAATGGTGTTATAGAAGGAAGCACAAGTAATTTGTTAAACACTGCTTTCCATGTAAGGACAAACCAGTTATTCAATAAACTTAGGCCAATACAAAATTACCATTACCTGAGCGGCCTGCTGATTGGCACTGAAGTAAAGGAACTGCAGAATAAAAATTATATTCATGTGACGCTTGTCTCATCTAAAAAGCTTAACCGGCTTTACTTACAGGCTTTACAAATATTATGCATCAGGGAAGTAAAGCAGATTGATGCTGATGAAGCGCTCATCAAAGGACAGTGTATTATTTATAAACAATACCATTAATAAAGAGTCTCAACATGAACATTATAAAAATAAGCAGCCTTATTTTAGTTTTATTTATCTATGGTTGTAATTTATCCGGTAATACTTCTTTGCAAAATAAAGATGTTAAAAAAGATAGTGTTGTTGGTAAGGTAGAAATATATGATAACGCTGCGCTAAAACTTATTGACAGCAATGCAACAATTGAAGTGATAGCAAAAGGATTTACCTGGGCAGAAGGACCAGTATGGATCGCAAACAAAAATGTATTACTGTTTTCCGATGTACCTGAAAACAAAATATACCAATGGAAGCAGGGAAATACAGCAAGTATATACTTAACACATTCCGGCTATACAGGTACTGCTGCACGTGCCGGAGAAAATGGCTCTAATGGTTTGACGCTTGATATCAATGGCAGGCTTTTGCTTTGTCAATCAGGCAACAGGCAGGTAGCAAGAATGAATGCCACGCTTGATAAGCCTAAGGCTGATTATTTAATACTGGCAGCAAATTATAACGGCAAAAGGTTTAACAGCCCAAACGATTTGATCACTGATAGTAAGAACAATATTTATTTTACTGATCCCACGTATGGCTTGCCTGAAGGCGATAAAGATGCGGAAAGAGAATTGAACTTTGAAGGCGTTTTTAAAATTAATGCAAAAGGTAAAACAACGTTATTGATTGACAGCATTCCTAAGCCGAATGGTATAGCGCTTTCCTTAGACGAAAAAAATTTATATATAGCAAGCAGTGATGATAAAAAACCAAAATGGTATGTTTATCATCTTAATGAAAATGGAAATATAATAAGTGGAGGTGTGTTACTTGATGCAACCCCTTTAAAAGAAAACGCTGCTGTAAAGCAAGGTCCTGACGGCTTTAAAATTGATAACTATGGAAACCTGTTTGCTGCCGGCCCTGATGGCATAAATATTATTTCACCGGAAGGAAAAAGATTAGGCTTGATAAAAGTTTATAGCCGCAAGACTTCCAATTGCGCTTTTGATAAAACAAAAAATGTACTGTATATAACTGCCGATGATGTGATACTGAAGGTGGTATTACATCATTATTGAAAATGTTTTTGTGATTGCGGCTTGCCTTTACTTTGCACTTGCACATATTATATAACTGGTAAGCGTAAGAAATTAATACGCCACTCTTCCTTTTATCATCCATACCCCGGGTTTACCATTGTAAGCATTAGTAGAAGTTAGAGCAATGACAGTATTATCTTTTAAAACAGAAATGCTGTTCCACAGTGCAGTGGCGTTTGAAGGCATTTTAAATGGCACAGTTGGATTAGTAAAATTGCGACCTTCAGCATTGCCAACAGTTACTATCATTTCAGCATTATTTACATCATGCGTTCCCTGCCTCAATTGTGTTGATTGATAAGATAAAACAGTATTGCCATTATTAAGTGTGCGGAGGTAAGGTGCGCCTGCATACACGCTATCTTCCAGGCTATCCTGCAATGCATACGTACGGTGTGTGCTATTGGCTGTAACCGTATGTGGCCAACTGTTTGCGGCACTTGACCGAATTATATACGGCTTGAAATTAACGAACCCGTTATCTTCAATTGAAAACAATATTTCTTTTGTTGAAGGCAGATATACAGGGACAGGCATACCATCTCTGCTGCCTTTTCTAAAAGAAACAATGGCTGGTCTTGTTGTCCATGTTTTTCCATTATCGAAAGAACGAAACACCGATATATTTTGTTCATCAGAATTTGTATATGGCCCTTCATCAGAAAAAAATAATTGTATTTCACCGGAAGGCAATTGCAAAGCTGCAGGCTCCCAGCAGCCATTTTTGAAAGAATAGCCTGCTTTATATAACAACTGATCATCTTTCCATGTTAAACCATTATCCTTACTTTTTGCAATGCGTATGGAGAAATGTTTAGAGGTATCTGTATTCTTAAATGGTGGTCTTGGATTATAACATACCATTAATGAATGATCATTCAGTAATAATATGTCAGGTGCATCCATGCGAATATCATTTGCTTTTGCAGCAACAACTATCGGTACAGACCAATGATCGCCTTTATCATTACTATAAACAATTTCTGTATTACCATTTAAAGCTGCATATACCGTAATAAGTCTTCCACCTTTCAATTCAATCATTCTTGCATAACCGCCATCTGCAACATGCCGTAAACTATTTGTATCCCATACAATGTATATAAGATGAGGATCTATGGGATGTTTAGGTAAAAAAATTTGAGCAAAAACCACTTGTTGTAATAACAATGCAGTAAATAAAATAAGATGATTATGCAGTAAAAATTTATCCATGTTTTAAGTGATTTTTACATAAGATTCTACATTTACCTTACAAGTATTAAGGTTCCTTTTAAATGACTTATACCCGTATTTCCGGCCTTTGTATAACTGCAGACCCATGCATAAATACCTATATCCGCAGGAAAACCTTTAACCTTGCCATCCCATCCTTTGTGGGGATCGTTTGATTCAAATATATTTTGTCCCCACCTGTTATAAATAATGCAGCGGTAATAGACAAGGTTATAAGCATTTAAAATTTTAAAAATATCATTTAACCCGTCACCATTTGGCGTAAAGGCATTTGGAAACACTATGTTGCAAATCTTCTCATTTATCAATGTTTTTTTAGTTGCAGTACCACAACGATTAGTTACGGTTACCGTATAAGTGCCACCTCTGTGTACAACATAATTACTTTCCCTTGAGCCATCCTGCCACAAGTAAGAATCAAAGAAGCCCGGGGAAAGAACAATAGAATCTCCTGAGCATAGTATTGTATCTGCATTAGAATTGCTGTTTATATCAGGAAGAATTTTAAGGTTTATGGTAACAATTGAATCACAGCCATTCACAGAGGTATACATTTGATTATAGTTACCCGCAATTCTATATCCCATGTAACTGGTACCATAACAAATTGCAGTATCAACTACAGAAGATTGTTTAGGATATACTGTAAGGTTGAGCGTACGAGTGCTATCGCAGCCATTACTGCCTGTAAAAACATCGGTATACGTGCCGGAAGTGGTGTGGCCGGAATAATTTTCTCCTTCACAAATATTTTTGTTGACCGTTGCAGCTGTTTTGCGTATAACTGTAACCATTATACTATTTGATGTAACTGGTATATTGCATGGAATGCTGCTGGTAAAAATACAGTTTATAACATCGCCTGTTATTAAAGTATTGTTCGTATAAAACGGGCTGTTAGTGCCTGCATCATTCCCATTTAATTGCCATTTGTAGGATGGATTATTACCTGCAAAAGTTGTAGTGGCGGTAAAGGTAACAGGAGTGCCTTCGCAAATAACGGTGTTGGGTTTGGTAATATTTATTGTGCTTACATTATTTGCATAAACATTTACTGTTATTAGATTTGAAGCGACCCTGCAGGTAGTTATTGCGATATTATTTTGTTGTGCCACTGATAAACGATACATATAAATGCCTGCAGGAGTTGGCATTCTGGTATATGAACTACCTGTGGCTCCGGGTATATCACTCCATGTTATACCATTATCGCCACTGCTTTGCCATTGATATGCAGCAGGGTTATAGCAGCTTTCCACTGATGACTTAAATATAATATTTCGTACATCATTGCTACAAAGCGTAATCGAGTCTCCACCAAAAGTATTTGCGTTTATTAATATAGCAGGGCCTATGGGTCTAAAGGTAATATCATCTAATCCTATATCGTTTCCTACTCCGCCAGGTGCATTATTACGCATTCTTAAAACAAGGGATGAAACGTTAGGAGGGATAGTAAAATTAAATCCATATTGTTTCCAGGTAGCCGGGTTAATAATAGGAATATCACCTGTTTTGTATGTAGCTAAAATGCTTCCGTCTGTTTTTTCTATAGTCAATGTAATGTTGGGAAGCGTACCGGAAACACTGCACATATTTAGCATCCATGCAGCAAATTGGTAGGTAGTGCCGGTACATAACCCGTTAATAGTTTGAATGTAAAAATCACTTGGCTCATAAGAGGCATTTATCATCATAAAATACCCATTGGCATTTCCTGTATGGTCAATAGTTGTGTGCCATGTTACATCATTGGAAAAGCACCCTGATGTATAATTAAGAATGGCATAATTTCCATCAGGCGGACAAATACTAGCAACATAGTTTAAGGCGCTGGTAGTATTGGCTGGCAGTGGCGGACCAAAAGAAGAACCTGACCCAAAAGTAACGTTCACAATCGGGTCGCCTACTGATCCAGTGCAGGTTTGAGATTGAGCAATTTGTACTGAAAGAAAAAAAAGAAAAAAAAATATAAATTTCAATAGTTGGTGCTTTTGCAGTTTAGTTAAGAATACAGCTTTCAAAGAAATTAATTTCTTAACCAATATTAACGCTTTATATAATAAGCTCCATCGCTGTTACAGATGCCGGTGAAAATGTAAACGGCATACCTGGTATCACCTCTTTTTCTTTAGGTTCCATAGGATCATTAGCAGCACGCATGATCTCAAAAGTTGGATCTGCTGCAATCTCAAATGCTTTACCAGATGTAAAGGCAAGACCTTGTATATTAAAATTAGTAACAACAGGAGCGGTTCTGTCTGTATTTACAACATGAAGAAAAACAGTGTTTCCGGTTTTGCTTGCTGTTACATCTAACTGTGAAGGCGCATTTTTTACCTGTATAAAATCATTACCTGTATGATGGCGGTACAGCTGCATTATTTTTGCAGTGGGCATTAAGAAAGCTTCGCCTTCAGGAACCGGTATCATCAGTGCATTTACCTGCCATCGGGTACCACAGAAATCTGCCATAGTACCGATCTTTAATACATCTCCATTTCTTTCATGCAGGTTCATGATCCTTGCATAAGATACACCGGCAGCCCATGATGACAATACTTCGCAACGGTTTCTTCCTTCAATACTATAATGACATTCTGTTAAAGCCAATGGGATTTTATAAGCAAGTGTTTCTTCTCTAAGTTTATTAATTTTTCTTTCATGAATTTTATAGCCATTCATTAAAACTTCCCATGTTGCCGCAGGATCTTTGCGATAATCATTATTACGAACAGGAGAGTTTGTTAATCCTTCACCGGGATCGAACATGTGATGAAAGGCAATATAGTTAAGGTATTCACCTGCTTCTTCAAATAATATCTTCGACCAGCCGCTATCGCCCCATCCAATCAATTTAATTTTTGGATCAACCTTGCGCATTGCTTTTGCAAATTCTGCTGTTTTCTTCGCCGCAGTAATATTATCAAAACCTTTACCGGGCCGATAAGAAGTTTCATTACCTATTTGCCAGTGATTAATTGTCAGCGGCTCTTTATAGCCATGTGAAATCCTTAATTTGTTTGAAGGATTATTACAATAGTCAACCCATTCAGCAGCTTCATTACTATTACCGGCACGATGCTCACCTTTTGCATTTACAGCATATTTTGGCAAACCATCCGCTTCAAAATTTACACACACCAGCGGATCAGCGCCAACTCTTTTACAAAAATCTATAAACTCTGCTGTCCCGATTTGGTTAGTCTCAATGCCGCCCCAGTCTGTGTTTAAAAGAGGTATCCTTTTATTTCTTGGGCCAACAGCTTCTTTCCATTTATAGTATGCGCTAAAGTTACCGCCCCACCGCATCATGCCGGGTGCTAATGATTTTGTAACATTGATTACGGTGTCCTTCCAGTTGTCTGTTTTATGATCCCATGCTGCCTCTACTGAACTGTCAGTAGTTCCTAACGGCTCCATAAATTGCATGTATAAATGTTTGCTTAATTCAAACAAAGGTTTCGGATCAATTTCAATCGTAGCGATAGAAGGCGTGCTAACGCTAGCGCTGCTTATTTTTGGGAACACTAATGAAGCAGCACTTCCCAAACCTGTCAACTTTAAGAAATTTCTTCTTTCCATAAGATGATTTTTAAACACTCAACTAAACATAACTTAAAATATTATTTGAGATTATCTTATTATAAATTATTACCACTTTATCTCAACACTTATACCATCGGATGAATTTAGGAATTGCAACAAACAGGTTTTGGACAATTCATCCCAACCATTTGTGCTTTTCAACGACGTGCTATCAGTATTTTTAACTTCAACCGACAATGGCTTTGATGGCAGATAAACACGCATTACATTCTGAGTGTTAGACGGACTTTTAGTAATAAACGAATAGCTATGCAAATTCTTCCTTTCATCATACACTCTTGACGCTGCGCATAAAACCTGTGGTGTGTTTTTTTCTTTTATTCTTTTTAAATCATACAGCAACGACTGTTGTCCGGGGTTAATAATTTTCTCCTGCAATACCGGTAATAAGGGATCAAACATATCTATTACAGATCCTTTAATATGCAGTGGTTCTGTACTTACACTTTCATCCATTACTGAAGCAATATCGTAAGCGCCACGCTCAAGATAAAAATAATTTTTTGTAACAAGCTTTCCCGCTTTTGCTTCTTTTTCATAAGCTTGCTGTACAAGGCTCAAGTAGCTGCTGTCTTTGCCTGGCAACAATATTAGCTCTTTGGGATCTTGTCTTATTAGAAACATTTTTCCTTTTCCATAGCCATACATTGTTTTATTCTCTGAAGAATTAATATGCATCAATTGAAATAAATGTGCTGATGGTCCTGTATACTTTTTCCCATTTGTATTCCACCATTCCTTTACTTCCTGAAAGGGATCATCATCTCTTCCATAATAAATTAATACACCTCCCTGCTTTACCCATTGTGCCAACTGTTCATTCACTTTAACTGACTGAGGTTTCATGTTAGAATAAGTCATTACCAGCACCTTTATGTTTTTTAACGTACCGGTAAATTCAAGATTTTCCATGTGTACAGTTTCAACAGGAATGCCGCGTTTTATTAAAGGCATTGCCATACCATAAAAATTTGATAACTGCGGATCTTCATAACTTTTATGTGTTGGAAACCGCTGAAACATCATAGAATTGCCAACCAGTGCCCCAATCCCTTTTGATCCGTTTATCTTGTTAGAAGAAGCAGGCATTTTATGTAATGCATTTATCATTACCTGCATTTGCGTAGCATAAGCAGGTGAGATTGGTTGCTTTTCATCGCTTCCTTCTACTTTAAATTTTCCGAGATAAATTCTGTGGGGCCAGGGCATCACTTCATAATTATCTACAGATGGATACAACAATTCTGCAGTGTATGTTGCCTCATAATTTATTTTATAATCGTCCCAGGTATGTGCCCTGTCTTCTATCGGGTCAGTTAAAAAATAAACTTTGCGACCTGTGGGCGCTACCATTGATAACATGGAGCCATATTCTAAAAATGCATTTTCAAAAACACGTTCTTTTTTTTCTCCGTTAAAATAGACCGGCTCCCGTGAGGTGCCTGTCCATACCTGCGCTATATATCCATCCATGCCCGGAAGCGCTGCCAGGCTTGCTTCGGGGCTTACAATCTGCCATGAAGAATAATTAAGCAAGGAATGTGTAGGCACAAAACATTTTATTTTTATGCCTTTGCTTTCGCCATAAGATTTTGCATATTGAAACACTTCTTTAAGCGCATGAAAATAAAGATGGTACTTAAGCTTGGAAGACAAATAAGTTGCTTCCGGTGATTCGTGCTGAGCCATCCATGGATAGCCATAATATTTTTGCCATTCATTTTTAAAAGCTACGCTATATCCGCCTCTTGCCCAAAACTCCGGCTCCTCAAGATAGATAGTTGTTATGCCTGCATCAATAACTTTTTTAATTATATTAGTTTTAAAATAAGCAATGTAATTATCTGTAGGAACTATGTAAGGAATACCTTTTCCGTGCCCGATATGATTTCCATTTCGCTCTACCTGTCCTTCTTCCTCTTCATGCGGTTTTCCGTCCCACTTTCCTGTAAAATAATCCTGGTAATTGCCCCATGCAATACCAGTCATGAACTGGACATTATAGCCATGCTTACGATAGCCTTGTATACGTTCTTTAAAAGTGCTATCCATTCCATAAACCATAGCTATATCAGTACGTATATCGTATGCAGCGCTCCATGGTTCAGCTTCCTGAAAAGATGTTTTTTCAGGAGCTATGTTTATTTTTTGTGCCTGTGATTGTGCTTTTAAAATCAGCACAAATAAGCATATATAAATTATAAGAGTTTTTCTTTTATTCATAGATAGATGCAATATTGTTCCTCAGATAAACTGAAGAAGTTAATAATTCTTCAATACTTTTTTATAACAACAGGCCAGCCATTGGTATATACAACAGGTTCTATACACATTACTCTTTTTACATAATGGCCCTGGCCAATTGGCTTACCTGCTTTTTGTTTGTCTTTCCAAATGGCATGATAAGCGATCCAGCTATTCCCTTTGTTATCATGTACAATTGAATTATGACCTGGTGCAGTCCAGGTGCTATCCTTCTCTAAGATAACGCTGCTGCCTGTTCCATTCACTTCTCCTAATCTTTCAAAAGGGCCAAAAGCACTGTCAGCTCTTGCAATCATCACCGCATAGTTTGCCTTGTCACCACAACAATTATCACCGGAATAATACAGGTAATATTTTCCATCATGATAATCTACCCATGCACCTTCAATTAGCTTTGAATAATTTTTTTCTTTGCCGGGAAATACAACAGGTATTTCTGTTGAACCTTCTTTAAAACTCTTCCAGTCATTATTTAATTCACGCACTCTTACAGGCTGAAAGCCAGAACCCCAATATAGCAATTTCTTTCCTGTTTGCGGATCAACCATTGCCATTGGATCTATATCTGCAAAGCCCTTTCCTTCTATCAACGGCGTGCCTTTATCAATGAATGGGCCTGTTGGATCTTTTGAAAAAGCAACGCCAATACATTTATCCAAACTTGCATCGTTGCTCTTTGCGCAATAGAACATTACATACTCACTAATCGTTGAATCGTACAATACATGCGGCGCCCAAAAATCCTGTGTATGGCTTGCCCACGTTGGCTTCTGAGGCAATGCGTCGCCTTCATATTTCCAGTCGAATAAATTTTTAGATGATGCTACCTGGATGTCTGTCATCTTTCCATCATGATTGGCCTGTGTTGCATAAGCATAATAAGTTCCATTTATATTTATGACTGTGGGATCAGGAAAATCTATGTCAAGAACAGGATTGTGCCTTAATACTTCTGTAATTGTCCCTGAAGGAATTGGAAGCTCCACACCTTCTGCCACCGGCTCGCCAAAGTTTGGCGTTCCATCTTTGTTCCATGAAAACTTTTGAGCCCTGGGTGAGCGGTGTGTGCCACAACCTTCTCCCTGCTTGCTGTTGGCATGATATAGAATGTAATCTTCTTTACCATCCGGTGATGTAAAAAAAGAATTATGCCCCGTGGCATATACCTTATTTTTTTCTGATTGCTCAAAAACCGGGTGTTTTGTTTTTGTCCAGGATGATGCTTTTATAAGATCTGCATCAGCGCTTGTGGTTAACATACCAAGCGCATAATTATCCGTCCAGCAACCGCTTGCTGAATAGATTAAAAATAACTTGTTGTTATGCCTTAATACTTCGGGGCCCTCGTTCACATTTACATGATGTACATCGTTTGGATTATTAAGATCGCCAATGGTTTCCCATTTATAAGTTGGCGCAGAAATGAGTGTACGCTTACCTTCAACCGTCCATGGGTTTTTCATTTTTGCAATGTAAATATCCTGCTCACCATTTACATTTCCCTTCCATCCGCTCCAAATTAAATACATTTTTCCTTTATGTTCAAATACGCTGCCATCAATGCTCCATTTGTCTTCAGGTGTTGTGAGCTTGCCTTTCATTATCCATTTTCCCTGTAATGGATCTGCGGATGAATTCTCTAAAACGTATAACCGATGATTGATATTATTACCACTGTCTGCAGCAAAATAGATGTACCATTTTCCTTTTAGATAATGAACTTCCGGCGCCCATATATCTTTGGAATAAGCGCCTTTTGCAGGCGGTGCCCACACAATTTTTTTTTCACTTGAAGAAAGTGTTGCAATGTCTTTTGTTTTCCAAATAGTTATGTTGCGACCTGTGGTATTCGTGTAATAATAATAACCATTTTTGTAGATGCACCAGGGATCAGCGCCTGATGGTAATAAAGGATTAGTAAAGGTTTGCTGCGAAACGCAAACGCTTATATTAAGGGTTGCTACAATAACTAAAAAGTATTTGATTAGATGCTTCATAAATTTGTTGGAAGCTTAAATTTCATGGTTCAATGATAATCCTTATAGTTAAAGTTGCCACGACCTTCAGGTCGTGTGCAAGTAAATCTAAGCATTGGCTTTAGCCAAAATTATATCAAATGAATGCTTCAACCGGTTTTATTGCACTATGGTTATTTTTGGCTAAAGCCTCTCCTTTTATTATCTTTATCCACGACCTGATGGTCGTGGCAACTGTACATTATAACAATGATAGTAGATATATATTTATCATATCAAAATATAAGGCTCTTCTTATTTTTGTGTAGAAAATTTATACAAGCTTGTTGTCTTATAAATATCACCAGGTTTTAATACAGTTGAAGGAAAGGAAGGTTGATTCGGCGCATCAGGAAAGTGTTGAGTCTCCATGGCAAAGGCCGTTCTGAAATCATCTTTGCTGCCACCTTTAAAAGTGTTTTTGCTTTGCATAAAATTACCACTGTAAAACTGAAGACCCGGCTCCTGTGTGTATACATCCATCACAATCCCTGACTTATCTCCGGTTACTGTAGCGGCGTGATTCAAGCCATTCACTTTTGTTCCATTCAACACAAAATTGTGGTCGTAACCTTTTCCGTTTTTAAGTTGTTCATTAGTGGTTTCAATTCTTTCCCCAATTGTTTTTGGCTTTGTAAAATCAAAAGGAGTTCCGGCTACAGCAACGAGCTTACCTGTAGGAATTAAACCGGAATCAACAGGCGTATATTTATCCGCAAATATTTGTACAGTATGATTTAAGATAGAGCCGCTGCCCTCACCATTTAAATTAAAAAATGCATGATTGGTTAAATTGACAACTGTTTTTTTATCTGTCGTTGCTTCATATTCACATTTAAAACCATTATCGGCTGTTAATGAATAAGTAACTTTTACATTAAGATTTCCGGGGAAACCTTCTTCCATATCTTTCGATAAATAAGTGAGTTGCAACGTTGAATCATTCAATTGTTTTGCATCCCACACCACTGACTGGTAGCCCTTTTTACCACCATGCAAAGTGTTAGCACCATTATTAGTAAACAATGTATATTGTTTACCATCCAAAGTAAATTTTCCTTTGGCAATGCGGTTTCCAAAGCGGCCAATGGTTGCGCCAAAATAAGGCTCTGTTGAATTTTGAAAATCCTGTACACTTTTAAATCCAACAATCACATCAGTCATTTTACCATTTTTATCAGGCACCATTAAGCTTACTAACCGGCCACCATAGTTAGTGATGGCAGCTTTCATTCCATTATGGTTTTGCAGAATATAGAGATCGGTCTGCTTGCCATCAATAGTAGTTTCAAAGTTCTTTTTATCCAACATGCCGTTTGCATTATTGGTTGTAGAATCTGTGGTTGTTTTATTATTTACAGTTGAATCAGTTGCAATAGTATTTGTGTTTGTGGAAGTACCATTACAGGCGACAAGTGATGTAAACATTATTATAATCGCAACAGGAAGCGGGTTATTTATTTTCATAAAAATTAGTTTATTATTAAAGGCCTCATCCAGGCCCTCTCCAGAGAGAGGAGCTGGGAATACTATTGATTTTTCAAAAAATTATTTAAAGTTAAGCTGTGCTAATCTTGCATATATTTCCATCATTGCTGCCTGGTCAATAAGCGTTTTCCTTTTACTATTTGTGCCAACCAATCCTGCTTCATCCTTTTCTTGCTTCCACGTTCGGTTGGCATCATTTATAAAAAATTGTAACCGCTGTTTGCTTTTATCAACCTTGTATAATTCAATATAACCACGAAGCAAAACTGCATTGAACCAGTAATTACCAGGCAACCGGTTGTTTTTATAAAACACTTTTTCTGCAGCATCTGCTATACGTTGAGCTTCCTTTAAATAGTTTTTGTCTTCTGTGATTGTGTACAGTAATACATTTGACTGCAACATGGTGCCGGTGTTATATGTATAAACCGCTGAATCAACTTTTAAAGATGGCAGTTTTATATTATCGTAATAAACACCTTGTGGAGATTGTAAATGACTGTTAACCCAATTGTATAAAACCAGCGCTGTATCAAGATATTTTTTATCATTCGTTATCTTATAAAGTTGCAATGCAACCAAAACACCAGGACCATTTGAGCAAGTATTTTTAGTTGTCTTATCACCTTCTTTCCAATACAAACCACCACCGGCAGCAGTATCAAAACCCGTCATCATAAAGCGGTAGATACCTTCTGCAATATTTAAGTACTGTTGTTTTTTTGTTCTGTTGTACGCATCTAAACATGCAATAGCAATCCATTGATTATCGTCGTAAAAACGATCATCTTTTTCTTCCTTTGTAACATAAGCCTGGTAAGCAGGCACAGGCTGAACTGTGCTGTAGTATTGATTAATAGCTGTTAATACCGGCGTAATATAATCTTTGCCAGGCATGATTACATCCATTTCGTTAGCGGCCTGTATCAAAGCGCACAAAGGCCATAAATAAGAATGTGCCTTTTCATTTGGAGCAATTTTGTTTGTCTCATAAAAAAGTGCATTGGAAGAATCATAGAAATGTTGATAGATATTTTTATTCAATGTATCTATCCGGCTTTGATACATTAGTGCAAGCTGCTGCGACTTAACTACACTGCTAATTACAATTGCAAAACATAAAGCAAAAAAACGTTTACTCATAATGAACATGCGCTGAGAAGTAAAATCTTTTTATTCAAGCATTTTAATGCATGATAATATTAGTTATATAATCGTTTAATAACAATTTAAATTTAATAGAAAGGTTTTTACTTATTAAGTTTCGAATTAAGCAACTTCATATAATAACCTCCTACAACACTTCTCGCCTGAAAGCCAACCTGCTTGCCATCTGTGGTTTCATGCCAGTCACTTAAAGGAACACGGGTAGGTGTTTCCTTTACATATTTATAAATTGGATTAATTAAAGCTTCAAAGCTTTGCTGGTTATCAGCAAGCGTTGCTGTCCACATTATCCAATCACTTTTAGTATATGTTTTACGACTGTCTAAAGGCAGTCCAAATTCATTTTGTTTGGTAAGATAAAAGGCAATTTCCTTATCATAAACTTCTTTAGGAAAAAGATTAAGGTTAAAAACTTTGTCCCAAACCATATTATATTTTTGACTCCATGTGCCGTTTTTATCAAACGTCAATGCATAATGATCACCTTCATCATCCATTACCATCCAGCGTTTCGCCATATTTTTTGCAGTATCTGTATATCTTTCAGCAGTGTTTTTATCTCCTGACATATCTGCAAGCATACCGTAACAACCTATAGCCACTATAGCTTTTACCGAAAGATTTGCATTGCGGGCAAGATGGCCTGCAAAGTCATCTGTGCACAATTGATTTGCAGGATCAAACCCTTCTTTCACCAAATAATTATTCCAGGTGGTTAATGTTTGCCAATGTTTCTTAGCGTAGTTTGCATTACCTTCTGCTTTAGCTATGGCAGCAGTAAGAATGATCATGTTACCGGATTCTTCTACCGGCATACCTTCGCCATAAGTTTGACCATTAGCCAATGGATAGGTACCTAAATCATGCGCAGCAAAAGGTTTTGTCCATTTACCACTTTCACTAAAATAAAAGATGCCATTCAACATTCCTTTCATCAACTCGGGATTGTAAACAAGAAAAAGAGGCGCTGACGGGTAAGTAATATCTACAGTATTTATAGAGCCGTTACTAAAGTTTTCTTTTGAAAGAAATAACAAATCTCCCTGCGGACTTTTAACCAATTTATGTGCAGCAACGCTTTGGCGGTAAGCCAGCACACACAAATCAGCATAATTTTTTCCTCCGGCGTTTACAGCATCATTGTGTAATTTTTCATTCCAGCTTGCGCATTTTTGCATTACACTTTTATAATCAGCGGCAGCCTGCGTTAATTGTTTTTCTATTGTTTGAGAAGCATCATTCTTCCACCATGACTTTAAATTTTGTTTAAAATATTGAATTGAATACAGGTCATCATAACCCAATAAAAAGAATTGTTCTTTAGGCATATTATTTATTTTGCCAAGATCAATAATTGTGTTTAATACTAGATCTTTTCCCAAAGATTTTGCTACCCACGCCATTTTTTTTGAAGCAGAGAATCTCATAAAAACGTCAGAAGCTTCAGCTGCTTTTGTGATATACTGAACAGCCTTTGCAGATGCCGGCGCAGCAACATACATATAACCCCAGTCAATTCTAAGATCATCGCCCCTCTTTTTTAAAATAGGTTGCTCAATAGTGCCGGCTTTTAATATGCTAAGTTGCGGCGTTGAATACACATCTGTAATTATTTGTTGCCCCGGTGTATTGGTTGCAATATTTGTTGATGCACCAAGATACACTTGTACATTATGTGTATTGTCGTCATTTGCTTTTACAGAATAGGTAATGTAAGAAACCGGTCTTGCTAATAAATTGAGGTCATCTAACAACAACGGAGAAGTAAATGTAAGTGTGGCATCTACATTCCCACAGGTAAAATCATAAATAGTTTGCGTAGCATTTACCGTTACATTTTTTTGATCTGCAACAACTATATTGCTATTAGCTTTCATTGCCGGTTCATTGCTTATACCAGCATCCAGCATAGCACCGCCTGTATTGTTGAAAACATGAATGGCTAATACATTTTTGCCTTTCTTAAGCTTTTGTTTTATTGCATCATCAATAGCAAAATATTGAAACTTGTTTAACCATCCTTTATATTTATAAATCTGTTCGCCATTTAAATATACCTCTGCATCATCATCATGATTAATCTTGAGAAAGAGTTTATTATAATTAAGATTATTTAATGTGAAGGTTCTTCTTGCCCAGATATTTTTACTTAACCATTGCGTTCCCTGCATTGATGTATTATTAGTAAAAGGAGCTTTGCCGGTTTTCCAAGAAGCATCATTGAAAGCAGTATTCATCCATCTTTCACCAGGTTCGGTTTCAGTATACTTTGTAGTGTAGGACTGTTCATCGCTGGTGGATAAAACGCTCTGGTATGTTTTGCTTTCTGCGCCTAATACACGATACATTTTTCCATCCACTTTTATCATCCCGGTTAATTGTTGTTCCGAACCTGTCCAGTGTTTTGTTGGCGAGGCATTTAATTTATCTGTCATTGACCAGATACTAAAATATGGATCATGTGTTATCAAAGGATAAGCGGGTGCCTTTTGCTCCTGCGCAAAGGTTATTTTAACAGCAAAAATAAAAAGTAGTAATAAGAGTTTTTTCATATTTGGGCTTTTATAATTATTACCTCACGTAAGGAGAGGATTTTTTTTACCTCACCTAATCCTCTCCAAAGGAGAGGACTTTATTACCTCACCTAAATCCTCTTCAACGGAGAGGACTTGACTTCAATGGATAGAACTTGCCCTTCTCCTCTGGAGAAGAGTTGGGATGAGGTCATTACTTTTTTTCTTCCGGTGCGGTAAGCCAAAAATCAAATGGCTTATTTCTGTCACATACAAGTGTGCCATTTTTAATTTCCAGCGGACCAACTTCTATGGAAGAACGCCGTTCATTAAATGGATAAATACCATCCTTATTCATGTGTGCATCAAAATGTGTTTTTCTGCCAGGATGTGTGAAATAAAAAACATAAGCTTTGTTATTTACAACAATCACATCGCCGTGAGCACCACTTGGCGTATCGTCACTTCGTTGCGTTGCACTATCTAATATCAGGCCTTGCTTCTCCCATGTGTTTGCATCATTGGAGCGATATACACGCATGCCATGCCATTCATCTGTTATCATCCAATAGTAATCTCCATATTTAAATATTTTGGGACCTTCCTGTGCCGGGTTATCCAATGCAGGTTTAGGATTAAGACTCCAATTATATAAATCCTTACTTCGAGCCAACCTGATTGCAGGTTTAGGTGCATTATCTTTATACCACATGCGCCATGTACCATCAGGCATTTGCATAAGGGATGCATCAATTGCTTTATCTGATGCCAGCGTTATAAATCCTGCAAACTTCCAATCCCATAAATTTTTACTTACATAATGCGCCATTTCTCCATTACCGCCCCAATGAATACGAACGCCCTTTATATACACAAGAAACATGTGGTATTCACCATTTTGGTACACCACATCCGGCGCCCAAAAAGTATTTCTTCCTTTTCCCATCTCAAGGTTCAATGCACCGCGATAAATCCAGGTTTGCCCGTTCTCTGCCTCTGAAGCAACGCCAATATCATTACCATAACAATAAGCCACATCAGGCGCTTCAACGTTTGCACGCCGTTGTGTGTAGAGCATCCACCATTTTTTTTCTTCCCTGTTCCAAACAAGAACAGGATCTGCAGCACCGTCTGTTATGGGATCACGAAATAGAGGCGCAGGTGCAATATGATTTGTAGGAATGCTATCAGACTGGGCAAATAAAACCTTAGTAAAAGTTGAAACAAAAAACAGAAACATCGAACATTTTAGATACTTCATATTGCATGGATAAATGAAAAAAACTTCATATCAAAATGAATAATAATAAAATGCCTGGGGCTTACCTGATTTTATAAAAGCAACAGTAAGAAAACTGTTATTTTTTTGCATTTTGCGCAACAGGAATATTATATAACTTTTCATTTGCCTGCTTCAATTTATCTATTGGCATTTTCATCACTTTTCTATCGTAAGTCATAAAGCCGTTTACTTCGCCTTCCACATCAGTTGTTTGTGTGTATACTGCAGCAGACAAGCCTTGTTTTACTAATTCTTCAAGCCTGTCAACAAGTGTATTGTATCTTTTAAATAAACTATCGTTGCTTTTAAAACTTTGGTATCCCCAGCTTTTTTGCTGCCAGGTATGTCCTTCAACGGGTAAACCCAAGCCACCAAATTCACCGAGAACAAGCGCTCTTTTAGCTCCAAAGATTTCAGGGCTCGGCATTGCGGGATCAGGATAATTATGCAGATCTATTATATGACCTGCATCATAATAATTACCACCACTGGCGCTGTTTATTAGTCTCGATGGATCTTTTTTCATTGTCCAGTTTGCAATTTCAACTGTTTTAAATTGTCCCCATGCTTCATTAAAAGGTGTCCATACAACTATACAGGGAAAATTGTATAAGGCATCAATAATTGCATTCCATTCTTTACGATAATAGCCTTCACTTTCTGCCGTACGATCTTTGTCTGTGGCTCTTCCCAGCACGCCCGGCCTTGGTTCCCAGTGATTACCAAGGTCACCACTTGGCATATCCTGCCACACAAGCATTCCTAATTTATCACAGTAATAATACCAGCGTGCAGGCTCTACTTTAATATGTTTGCGAATCATATTAAAGCCCATCTCTTTTGTTTTTTCAATATCGAATTTTAAAGCTGCATCAGTTGGAGCCGTATATAAACCATCAGGCCACCAACCCTGATCAAGTGGGCCAAATTCAAATAAGAATTTATTGTTCAACATCATTTTTTGAATGCCGGAAGCATCTGGCGCAATAGAAATTTTGCGCATAGCGAAATAGCTTTTTACTTCGTCTAATATTTTGCCTTTGCGTACAACAGCAATTTTAAGATCGTAAAGAAACGGATGAGCCGGAGACCATGTTTCAACATTGTCAATCTTCATTGTTATCGCAGTATCTGCGCCGGTTTTTTCTCCAACTTTTTCACTGCCTTTCCAGGCAGAAACAGAAACCTTGTCGCCTGGCTGTAAATTGTGTATTGATGCATTTACGGTAATTGTTTTGTTATCAAGATCAGGGGTTTGTTTTGCGGATGCAATGTAAGTTACAGGAACTGCCTCAAGCCATACAGTTTGCCAAATACCGGTTACAGGAGTGTACCAGATACCTTCTGGATTTTTTACCTGTTTACCGTGTGGCTGCGGACCATCATCTGTAGGATCCCATACCCGAATTGCAACCTGTTGCTGTGTTCCTTTTTTAAGTAAGTCAGTAATATCAAAAGTAAAAGGATCATAACCGCCTTCATGTGTGCCGGCTTTAACGCCATTCACGTACACATCAGCACGCCAGTCAACTGCACCAAAATGCAGCAAGGTTCTTTTACCTTTTCTTTTTCCATTGATGTTTATTGTTTTCCTGTACCAAAGAATACTGTCTTTACCAACCGTTTTACCAACACCTGACAGCGCTGACTCAATTGCAAAAGGTACTAATATATTTCCCTGGAAAGATGCCGGAATATTTTCTGCCTGAACATTTGGTAAAGCCGCGTATTGCCAAAGCCCGTTCAGGTTTTGCCAATTGTTTCTTTGCATTTGCGGACGTGGATAATCAGGTAATACATTGCCGGGATTTACGCTATCAGCCCATGGAGATGTAATATGGCTGGGAACAATTGTCCAGTTATTGGATTGCGCATTTAAACAAATTTGTATAAACAGGAGGGTGCAAAGAATAAAATTTCTTTTCATAATTCTTAAAAGAATACAGGTTTAAAATGGAGGTGATAAAAACAAAAAAGGCCATTCGTTTGAATGACCTTTTAAGTAAAGCTAAAATGCTATTTTTTGAATAGGAGAAAAAATCATATCCTCTACTCCTGCTATCTTTAAACCAATACGGGCAAACACATAATTCTGAATTGGTGTAATAGTGGGAATTGTAACGCTTAAAGACACGTTATTTGGATCAGTGATGGCAGAGCCGGCTAAATCTGCGCCGGCGATATTATCGCCGCCAGACACAAACTGAGTTTTGTTGATATATAAACTTACTCTTTCAATGTCCCTGGCATTGGCATCTGTTATAATTTTTTCTACCTTACATGTGGCAGAAGCTTTACCACCGCCTGCTGTTACCTGTGGATTTCTAATCATGTAAAAAGGCGTTACCTGCAGATCTACAGTTTGGCTGCCTCGTAGTGATATCGCTATGGAATCCGGCGCACCGGTTGTTGTTTGTTTCCACATAAATGGCCCCTGGCCATTTGGAATTATAAGCTTATAATCACCGTCAAAAAGAAGAGCCGAATAGGTTCCGTTTTGTTCAAAGGTGTTGGCAATGGCACCTACCCTTCCAAAACCATATTGGTAAAGCTCAAAGGGAACCTGGTTCCTTTCAACACCAATAGAATCTCCATTGTAAACTAATCTTCCGTTCAATGTGGAGGAAGGCGGATCGTAATTATCTTTTTTACAAGAGAATGCAAACGCACAAAAGGCAATTAAAACAGCATATTCAATTTTTATTTTCATATTCATAATGAACTATTTAATGGTGTAAACTTACTGATTTGGTTGTCTTACAATTTTCGGATTCGCCGATCTTATATTGTCTCCTATAGCGGAATAGTAGTTTCCAAACTGGAACCGGTTAGCACCAGTAACTTTAGAGGGAAGTACTTCTTTAAATATCCACTTGCCATTGTTAGGATTGCCTGGATTATAGTATTTATATGACCACAAACCCCATGGCTGCGTACTTCTCTTAGTTGCTTTTCCGATATTGCTAAGTAAATCTTCCCTGGTTGTAGGGGCACCATCCCATACAATATGAGCAATTCTCCACCTTTTGTAATCAAAAAGAATATGACCTTCAAATGCAAGCTCAACCCGACGCTCGTGCACTATACGATCAAATGTAATATCAGCCGCAGTTAACGGAATAGTTAATCCTGCACGTGCCCTAACCTGATTTATGTATCCTGCAGCAACATTTGTTTGACCTAATTCAAAAGCGGCTTCTGCAGCATTAAGCAATACCTCAGCATAGCGATACCGGATAAATGCCACATCACTTCCACGACCTCTTCTTCCTGAGCCTATTGTAGGATCAAGGTATTTACGAATATAAAAACCGCTTTGAGACCTGGCTTCAAGTCCGTTAACAGTACCATCTGAACCAACAACCTGAATTGGGTTTGTAGTGCCGGGCAAGGGCTTTTGATTCACATAGTTATCGCTGCTGATAATGCTGCCATCTGCTAATTGATAGCCTGCCCATATATCTACTCTTTTGCCTTTATAAAGAGCATTTGGTAACAGAACTGTACCAGCCAGGCGTGCATCTCTTCCCGCAAAAATATCTAATTGATTAGTGTAATAAACCGGGTTACCTGTAGCATCTGTAGTAGCAAGAGGTGCGTAAGTGTTATCTAATTTTTCATACGCTTCAACTAAATTTAAAGAGGGATTTAAACGACCTGCATCAGAGCTGCCATTTTCATCAGAAATTGAATACGGCTGATCATTTACGGTAAAACCTTGTGTTCTGCCACCAACCTTAAAATCCTCAATAAATATTGATTCCTGGTTTACACTACTTTTATCTAAAAAAACAGCAGCAAAATTATCTGACAGATCAGGCAGTACTTTATACAGTTGGTATGAACCTGCACTTCCATTAATGATCTCTTGGGCTGCTGCAAGTGCCTTGGTATAGTAAGAAGTAGCCATACTTGCAGAAATACCTACCTCGCCCCCAGGCAGTGAAACCTGCGGCGTAGTTGCACCATATTTAGCAATAGACCCGGCATACAATGCTGCCCTGGCTTCCATAGCTAATGCGGCAGCTTTTGATGCCCTTGATTTTTCATTTACGTCTGCAGGCAGCTGATTCTTTATTGCTTCTGCTTCACTAATAACAAAGTCATAAATATCAGATTCCTTTGATCTTGGTACTTGTAGCGAAGTAGCATCTCCTTTATAATCGTATTGCAAAGGACCTGTTATCAAAGGCACACCACCCATTCTCTTTACCATTTCAAAATAGTAATTTGCCCTAAGAAAACGGGCTTCTGCTAAAAACCTGGTTTTATCAGCATCTGTAAGCTGGGTTGCTGCACTGTCTCTCTGAATAAAAAGATTAAGATCACGTATATAGGAGTAATCCCATGTTCCCCATTCTCCGTAACCCCAGCCAGTTCTTTGAACTATGTAGGCACTCCCATTTTCAGAAGGGAAACTTTCGCTGAAATCTGTAAAGCTGCTCCAGCCATTATCTAAGCTGGTAAAATCTACCTGGCGATTGTAAAGGTCTCCCAGGATAGACAGCACCAAAGCCGGATCAGAAAAGGCAACTTCATTAGGAAGTATTTGAATAGGCGGAACGTCTAAAAATTCACTGTCTTTTTTACATCCCCATGTAATCACGAGGATCCCAAACATTGTTATCGATAATATCTTTTTCATTGAATTAATTTTTGTACTTAGATTAATTAAAACGTAATATTGATACCAAAATTAGCCACTATATTTTGCGGAAACTGAAGCCCGTTATCGTCGGTAACTTCCGGATCAATACCATACTGCTTAAGGTTGTCAATTGAGAACAAATTATACCCGTTAAGATAAATCCTTGCCCGTTGTATTTTTACTTTGTTTAAAAGTGATGTAGGTAAACTATACCCAAATTCTATTGTTCTTGCTCTAATATATTTTACATTATGTAACCAGAATGTAGAATTTGGACCATAATCACTTTGATCATGTCCCGGGTTTGCTCTGTTTGCAGGATATTTTCCAGGAATCCATGCGCTGTTTACATCAAATATATCAGCACGGTGCCACCTGTCTTCAAAAATGGCATTTAAATTTCCATTATTTTGGAAAGCCCACCTTGTCTCCCAATTTTGAAACCAGGTATAGCCGGCTCCACCGGAGAAATCAGCATGAAAATCAAAACTTTTAAAGGCTGCACCTATGGTGAATCCGAAATTTATATTGGGTTGGGTTCCATAACCAAATCCTATTGGCCGTGAATCATTACCATCTATTTTACCATCACCATTTATATCTTTGTAGATGAGGTCACCCGGAATTAAAGATCTGTTTCCTTTACCATCAATATCTACAGGATAACTGTTTATTTGTTCCTGTGAAGTAAATTGTCCATCGGCTATTAAACCCCAGTCAATATGTGCGAACCTGTTTTCCTGTGAATTAAAATATTTATCCAATGAATTGTAGTAAAGTGGTTTGTATTGTTCCAGAGTTTTGGAACGTGTATAAGATACATTACCGCCTACATTAAAATTAAACTGGCCAATCCTGCTATTATATGCTAATGACATTTCTTCGCCATATTGTGCATCGCTGTTTACATTTTCAGAAGGTAAATTATAACCAAGCTCTACGGGAACAACCACGTCATTTTTATTACCTACCAATCCCGTACGTTTTCTGTAAAAGTAATCAAGCGAACCTGTTACCTTTCCCCTTAACAAAGTAAAATCTAACCCTACATCTGTAATTTTACTTGTTGTCCAAGATATTCTCGTTGTAGGTACTCCCTTATCCCTGGAAACAGTAATAGCATTTCCATCTAAAATAGCAGTTCCCTGGTTATAGTAATAGCCTTCAAGGTATGCATAAGCCGGAACAATAGGATTATTAGCATTACCCGGATCCCTGTCATCACCTAATTCGCCATAGGAGCCTCTTAATTTTATATCGCTGATTACACTTTTACTACCAAGCAGTTGTTTCATAAATGGTTCTTCTGTTATTTTCCATCCTGCAGAAACACCCGGGAAATAACCTACCCTAAAGCCTGGAGCAAAAAGGTAAGAGGCATCACGTCTTGCAGATGCTTCAAGAAAATAACGGTTGGCATAATTATAAGTTATACGACCAATATATCCAATTCTTGTCTCAGTATTATCCTCATCCTGGTATTGATCCATGGTTGGGAAATAGATAAGTGGTAACCTGTTTGAAATAGGAGAAGCATGCAGCCAGTTTCTTGTGCGATGATTTTTAATTCTTTCTGAAACTACTGTTGCACCAATTGTGTGCTCGCCAAAAGTGTTGTTGTAATTCAATTGCACCTGTTGGTTAGTATTTATCTGCTTAATTTGCTCCCTGTCGCGCCATGGGTTAGTACTGCCACCAGTGATATCGTAATTTTTAGTATCAGGATTGTAAGTGTAAGCATTGTACGTATACTCCTGGTTATTTTCAAGATAATCAGCAAAATAATAAGAATAAAGTCCCCTTATAGATAATCCTTTAACTCCCGGTATGTCATAATCAACGTGAAAATTACTTTGTACCACACGCCAGTCGCTGCGAAATCTGCCTGAAATTTTTTCATTTAAAAAAGCATAGTTTGTCTCAGTATGCCCGATATTATTTAAGTAAGCCGGATTGTCATTAGCATAAGGCCTTTCAAGGGGTGTATTCCTCAATATTGCAAACCTTGCCAAGAAATAATCATCCCCGCCAGGCACACCGGGATTTTCCCTGCTCTCAACACGTCCGTTTATATCCACTCCAACTTTTAAATGGTTAGATAGCTTTGCAGTTACATTTGACTGGATGTTTGAACGGTTAAACTTGTATTCTCTTCCCAGCATAGAATTTTGGAACAGGTTGGTACCTGAAACATAATAGTTAACCTTATCAGAACCTCCATTAATATTAAGATTAACCGAATTTTGCGGAGCATTTTTTCTCAACACAAATTTTCTCCAATCAAAACTCCTGTGAGAAGGGTCTGCAGCAGTTCTATATTTTTCTATTTCTTCCTTTGTAATACCAGTTCTTTTAGCCGGGTCTGGTTCATTAA
>CAXSDW010000016.1:0-39613 GCA_964236235.1 uncultured Chitinophagaceae bacterium | reverse complement strand
ATGTTGTGGATGGCTTGGCAGATAAGGATATTTAAGCCACGATATTTTAGGATGATTTTCTAAAGCCTTTGCTATAGCCAATGCATTTTTAGCATGCCTTTCCATGCGCACATCAAGGGTTTCAAGGCTCTTACTTAATACCCACGCATTGAAGGGAGACAGCGATGGGCCTGTGTTTCTGATAAATAAATAAATGTCTTTTATCAATTCTTTCTTTCCAACAATTACACCACCCAACACTCTGCCCTGGCCATCTATCCATTTAGTAGCAGAGTGAACAACAAGGTGAGCGCCATAATCTACCGGCCTTTGGTTTAAAGGAGTGGCAAAGCAATTATCTACGTTTAAAATAAGGTTATACTTCTTTGCAAGAGAACCAATAAACTCCAGGTCAATTATATCAAGACCAGGATTGGTAGGCGTTTCAAGATAGATCATTTTTGTATTAGGCCTGATAGCAGCTTCCCATTCCTCCGGTTTATCTGCGCTTATATAGCTGCATTCAATCCCGTAATTGGGTAAATATTTTTTTATGATATTATGTGTGCTGCCGAAAACTGCATTACAGGATAAGAGATGATCGCCGCTTTTTAATAACGCCATAAAGCTTCCAAATACAGCGCTCATGCCGGTTGCAGTGGCAACGCCTGCTTCGGCACCTTCCAGTTCAACCATTTTGTTTATAAATTCACTTACGTTAGGATTGCTGAAGCGGCTGTAAATATTATCATCCGTTTCATCAGCAAAAGCTGCCCTCATTTCTTCATCATTATCAAAACAAAAGCTGCTGGTAAGAAATAGCGGAGTAGAATGCTCCATCTCATTTGTTCTGTTGGTTTGTGTTCTTATAGCTTTTGTAATAAGATGTTGATCCATGAATATATTTTTACGCTGTAAGTATGTATAAGTTCTTGTAGTAATTAATTTCCGTTTATTTTCATCTGCCAGGTGAGCCTGGTGCCGGAGCGGCGGAGGGTTGCAGCAACAGAGCAATATTTATCAATTGATAAAGCACAGGCTCTGCTGGCTTTGTCGGCATCAACGTTTCCTGTAAATTCGAAAATAACATGCACTGATTCCCATAATGAAGGCTCTTTTCCTTTTTCCCTTTCACCGGTTATTATCATTGAAAAATTTTCAACAGTAGTGCGTTGCTTTTTTAAGATAGAAATAATGTCAATACCACTGCATCCTCCAAGTCCCATTAATAACATTTGCATTGGGCGAATACCAAAGTTTGCTCCACCGGTTTCTGCACTTGTATCAAGCCTTACCGTGTGATCTTTTGCATCCTTTGCTTCAAATCCAAACTCGCCTTCCACCCTCTTTACATGTATCGTTGTCATCAATTAAAAATTTGTTCAAAGGTATTACTCAACTGGATTCACTTGCTATAGTTAATAAAAACTTTCTATAAAAATTTAAGTGATAAAATTGCAATCGACTTACTTAGATGACGTCGAAAAAAGTATACTCTAATATTTTTATTTAAATAACATTTGTCGCTTACAAATTAGCAGCATAACATTCAATCATAACTGGGCAATCACTTTCCAAAGAGTAACTAAACTGGTTATAATTACTACACTTCCAACGGCAACAAACATAGTTTTTAAAGGCAATTTTCCTACAAGTCTTGCAGCTATTGGCGCTGCTATAAGCCCGCCAATTATCAGGCCCGCAACATCTGCGAATGGAAGGCTTCTTAGAAGAATAAAAAATGTGATAGAGCTTGCAAGAACAACAAAAAATTCTGCCAGGCATACAGAACCTATAACATATCGCGGACTTTTTCTTTTTGAAATTAATGTGCTGGTAACTAAAGAACCCCAGCCACCACCTGCAAATGCATCCATAAAACCGCCAATTGCTGCAAGCCTTCCGGCTCCTTTTATTTTATCTTGTATCACCTTTTTTTTAAACGCTTTTCTCATGATATAATAGCCAAGATATAAAGTGTAAATTGAAAGTGGAATGCGAACCCATGTTGAATATTTCTGACCATAATAAGCAAGCCCGGCGCCAATTACAGCGCCTATAACACCTGGTATAACCAATGCTCTAAACAACTTTTTATTGATGTTGCCAAACCGGTGATGGCTATACCCGGAAACACCGCTTGAAAAAACCCTTGCCGAATGTACACGGCTGCTTACAATTGCCGGGCTTACGCCGTTGGCCAATAAAAATGTAGTAGAAATGGTGCCATAACCCATACCTAATGAACCATCAACCATCTGTGCTATAAATCCTGTAACCAGCATGATTAAAAAAGATTTTGTATCAATGTAATGTGCTATTGATTTAACACCTACAGCCAATTCATGAAGAGGTATAAATGAAAGAACTGCATGTCCGATTATCATAAACACAAAAGCCAACAGGCACCACATTACAATCTTTTGCCATTTTTTCTGTTCAGGTTTATATGGCTGCTGTAGATTTATTTGCTTGGCAACAAGTGTGCTTGTGAGATCATTTAATTGCTTTACTTTTTCATGAAAGTCACCGTTCATTTCGTTTCTTATCAATTGCATATTTTCTAAAACTCCATCTACTTCTTCGGGAATTAAATTATTGATAACTTCCTTTAAACGCTTGGCGATGGTCGGTGATTTCCCATTAGTAGATATCGCAATTTTAAGATTGCCTTTTTTAACTATTGAACTTAAATAAAAATCACACAATTCAGGTTTATCAGCCACGTTTATAAGTATGCCTTTTTCTTTCGCATCATCCCTTATCTGCTCACTCAACTGAAGATTATTAACTGCAGCAATTACTATATCAGCTTCCGCCAGATTGCTTATGCTGTAAGGCTTTTGGATTAATGTGAGTTTAGGATAAAGACTTGCAATTTTATAAATCTCATCGTTTATAGTAAGCGATATTAAAGTGATTGAAGTGTTTGGTGAGTTTTGAATTACCGCATTTAGTTTTTCCAATGCCACATTGCCACCGCCCACAATAAGCAGGCGCAAATTTTCAAGTTTAATAAAAACCGGAAATAAATTATTACCTGTACCAGTGATAATTTCACTGTCTTCTGCTAACACAACCTCTGGCTTAGTTTTGCTCATTAAATTCTTTTATACAACATACAATTTACAAACATCATGCATTTATTATTTCAAAAGATTATCAATTGTATAACTAACATAATATAATGCGCCAATAGTAGGGCCGCCAATATATTGGAAGTACCTGTGATTAAGAATATCAGTTCCGCCGAACTTAATTGAGCTGTTTATTTTTGGCAAACGTAGTGTAAGCTGAGCATCAACTGTGCTGTACGCAGAAACCGTCCCATTACCAAAAAGATTTTGCCAGTAAAAACTATCCTGCCAATGCCAAACTATATTAAAGCCAAGGTGCTTTGTAACAGCCCGGTTTCCAAAACTAAAATTGCTTGCCCATTGCGGTGTATTAAAACCGGGAATAAGTGGATCAGCAGTATTAGTTTTAGTAAGCTTATTGAAATTTGCATTAAAACTTGCTGTGTAAGTTTTATAGATATTGTAGGTAATTCCTGTTGCAAAGCCATAATTTTTAACAGGACTCTGGCTGTTTGCCTGCACACGATAACGCGTTGCATTGCTGTTATTATATAAGCTTTTTAAAACAACAGTATCATTAAAATTATTTACACTTCCGTCTTTTGGAACAGCACTTTCTAACTGGCCTATAAAATATTTATAACTATTGAAATAAGCTTCCGCATCAATAAATAATTTGTTATTAAATAAAGAAGCCCGGTAACCAACCTCAAAAGAATTGATCTGCTCAGGCTTTAATGGTTTTGCGTTTCCAATTTTCAAAAGCCCTTGAGCCTGTAATTCTGCATCAACAAGAGTCAAGCCCGGCGTGGCATTGCGAAGCGCATTTACTTTAGTGGTAAAAGCTGTGATTGATGAACTAAGTGCTGCATTTGTATAATAACCCAATCCCTGTTCTACAATTGGCAACCCACCTACTCGTCTTACGCCTCCGTTATTAACAAAAGAGAAGGCTTCAAATAATGAAGGAAAGCGAAAACCATTTTGCCATGATGCACGAAAAGTATGTACTTTATTTAATGTATAGACTGCAGCAAAACGCGGATTAAATTTTGCAGAATATTCTGTGTTCTTATCAAATCTTAAAGAAGCGGTTAATTTTAAATTTTCATTAAACAAAGATTTAGCCGCCTGTGCAAAAGCGCCATATTTACCATATCGAAGATTGTTGCCGCCGGGAGTATTTCTATCTTTTAAATTCTTAGAAAAGTCAACAAAATTATTTCCATCAGGTATCAAATCATATAACCTGTAATCGGCGCCAATCAAAACATCTGCAAAGTGAATATACTTGTGCAAATTCCATGTGCCTTCTGCCTGGTAAAAGCGGCTGCTTGTGGCAAAAGCAGCGCCACCGGTAGTGTTTAAAGGATTTGAACTTGTTGGATAAATATCCCAGTCATTGATACTTTTAATTTTTGCTGCCTGGTTATTAAAAGCTTCTGTGCCGGGAACAAAGCGCCCATTATCTGCAGCCGCTCTTGCACTTGCTGATGCTGCAACAATACCTGCACCTGCTGACAATGCTGAATTTAATGCTGTAGTATAATCTGCAGCCCATTTTTTATTATTCTTAAAAGACAATTCAAGATTATCAGAAAGAGGTTTCATTGCATAAGAGTTACCGGAATTTTCTATAGATACATAAGCACGCAATAAAAAATCAGGATTTGAAATTTCTAATTTATGGTTTTGCACATTAGCGCCATCAAGGCGTATGCGGTTACCTCTTTGAAAAACACCATTCATTGTTCCATAGCGATAAGTATAAGAAGCTTCCGTAGCATCATTTATCTTATAATATAATCCGCCATCAAGCTTCACATTTTTAATATCATAATCGGTAAGATCTTTTTCCCTGTAACCCGTGCGGCGTACATTATATGTTTTTCCATTAACATCAGTAATTACAATATTGCTTTCGTTTCCATAAGAATTTACTCCGTCGTAAGCAACATTATTACTTCCTGATAATTGAGGAAACGCAGGATTGGCAATAGTTTGAGGATTAAAATCTGCTGTGCTGTTGGCTACCCAATCACTTCCTTTTAAATAACTGGCATTAACTTTAAATGCAAATTTATTATTAAATGCTTTGGCATATCGCAATGCGGTTTCTGAAAGAAGACTTGCTGATTTTTCCGGGTCATCGATATGGTTAACACCAACCTGTTGGTAAATGCTTAAGCCCTGGTATTGAAAAGGACTTTTTGTTATAAGATTGCTCATACCATTTATGGCATTCATCCCATATAACGCAGAAGATGCGCCAGGCGTGATTTCCACACTTTGAATGTCAAGTTCTGTTGGCCCGATCGCATTGCCTAATGGCACACCTAAAGTTGCTGACTGCACATCCACTCCATCTACAACCTGCATAAACCGAAAATTATTTGGCGCATTAAAACCTCTTGTGTTGGGCACTTTAAAAGTTAACGAAGATGTTGTTAACTGCACACCTTTCACGTTTCCCAAAGCATCATAAAAAGAGGCAGAAGGCGTTTCTTTCAAAGCCCTGATATCCAACTTTTCGATTGTTACCGGAGATTGCATAAGTTTTTCATTATGCCTGCTCGCTGTTACTACCACTTCATTGGCAATGTAAGTTTGCGTGGTTAACTGTACCGATAATTTAGTGTTTAAATTTTTTACTTCAAGTTCCTGCGGAGCAAACCCCACGGATGATATTATAACTGCAAAAGGAAATTTCTGGTTTATTACTAAAGAAAAATGTCCTGTCGAATCTGTGGTAGTTCCGGATGAAGTTCCCCTGATAGATATACTTGCATTGGGTACAGATTCATGATTGTCATTGATCACATGACCGCTTAATATTACAGCGCCATTTAATTGCGCTTTTACAAATACCGGCAAAAATAATAATGCTAATAAAAACTTTTTCATGTTTAATTTTCTCTAAATGTTATTAATGTATTGGTTTAAGTTCAACTGTCATTTCAGGATCAGAAATGATATATAAAAGGTTTTATAGCAGCAACATCGTGAGTAAAAGTATCCGGGTATGTTCATTAATTCAATACGGTAATTTGTTTGTAAAATTTGCAACACGTGTAAAAGATTTATAAAAAATGCAAACATAATTAATTCTCTACTAAATTAGTAGACTATTTGAATTTATTTATGAATGACAGAAATAAGAGCATCAAATTTTTTTCTGAAAAATGTTTAAACGATCACACTAATTGTTTACGCATAGCAAAATCTCCAAAAGATTCATTTGCATTTCTTTCATTTTTGTAAGATGAAAACAATCCGTCAAGCTCTGCGAGAATTTCAGGTTCACCCAGGCTTTCTTTGTAAATTTTGTTGAGTCTAAATCCTTCCCTGTCTCCGCCGAGTTGCAAATTATATTTTCCCATAGCAGTACCTACAAAGCCTATTTCAGCGATATAAGATCTTGCACAACCATTTGGGCAACCCGTCATTCTTATAATTATTTCTTCATCGCTCAAATCATATTTATTGAGCAGCGATTCTATTTTAGTAAGCAATGAGGGCATGTATCTTTGAGCCTCGGCCAACGCTAAAGGGCACGTTGGCAGCGCAACACAGGCAATTGAGTTTTTTCGGATTAAAGATGCGCCATCAGTATGTTCAGTTATTTTAAAGTGTTCTAATATATTATTAATGCTGTCTTTATCGGCTTCATTAATATCACTTATTATAACATTTTGATTTGCGGTAAAGCGAAAAGTAACCTTGCCTGTTTTTGCTATTTCAAGCATGGCAGATTTTAGCGCCACGTGTTCATCATCTGTTACTCTGCCATTTTCTACAAACACTGTGTAGTACCATAATCCCTGTTCGCTTTGCTGCCATCCATAATAATCCCCGCGTTTATCAAAGGTAAATGGCCGTGGTTCTTCAAGCTTGAAACCAATACGCTCTTCCACTTTCTTTTTATAATTTTCTACACCTAATACATCAACAGTGTATTTAAGCCGTGCAAGCTTACGATCACTTCTGTTACCAAAATCGCGTTGAACAGTGAGAATTTCATAAATGGCTTTCATTGTTTTTTCTTCACTATCCGTAAAGCCAATCACTGTTGCCAGCCTTGCATAAGTTTCAGGATTTCCATGCGTTGTTGACAAGCCACCACCAATGGCTATATTAAATCCAAGCAACTTATTATTTTCAATGATGGCAATTAAACCAATATCATTTCCAAATACATCCACATCATTATTTGGCGGAATGGCAATCGCAATTTTAAACTTGCGTGGCATATATCTTTCCTGGTATAATGGATCTATCTCTTCTTGTTTATCCAGAATTTTTTCTTCATCAAGCCATATTTCATAATAGGCTCTTGTTTTAGGCATAAGCATTTTACTTATCTTATCAGCATAAGCAAAAACTTCTTCATGAATGGGTGATTGTCTGGGATTGGCGCTGCATAATACATTACGGTTGATATCTCCGCAAGTTGCAATGGAATCCAACTTAGCCTGGTTGAAAGCTTGTATGGTTGGTTTTATTTTTGATTTGAAAATTCCATGTAACTGTATCGTTTGGCGTGTAGTAATCTTAATAACACCGGTAGAATTCTCTCCTGCAATCTCATGCATTGCTATCCATTGTGGTGCCGTTAAAAAGCCACCCGGCAAACGAAGCCTGATCATGAAACTAAACAAGCGATCTAACTTTTTTTCTGCTCTTTCTTCACGTCTGTCCCGGTCATCCTGCTGATACATTCCATGAAATTTAATCAGCGCCTGGTCGTCTTCACGAATGGCGCCGGTAATTTCATCCTTTAAACTTTCAACAATAGTTCCACGCAAACTATCACTTGATGTTTTAATTTTTTCAATTGATGATAAATTCTCCATTGTTTTATCCTTAAAGAGGAAATGTTTTGTTGCTATTTGTTTTTAATTAATCCCATAATCCCAATATTCTAAAAATCCGGGCTCAGACTAATACACATCCTTCACATATCTCCCATCCTCTCTCATATCATCAAGATATTGTATTGCTTCTTCTTTTGAGCGTTCACCGAACTGTTCAATTATCTGAAGTAAAGTATTCTCAACATCAATGCTCATCGGGTCTTTAGTGCCGCATACGTACACATAACTACCTGCTTGCAGCCATTCAAAAAATTCAGCGCCATGTTGTAACATTTTATGCTGCACATAAATTTTTTCCTGCTGATCTCTTGAGAAAGCAAGATTCACTTTTGTGAGCATACCCGTCTCATACCAATTTTGTATTTCTGTCTGGTAAAGGAAATCAGTGGTGAAATGTTGTTCACCAAAAAACAGCCAATTCTTTCCTGTTACGCCGGCAGCATCTCGTTCAGCAATAAAAGAACGAAAGGGTGCAATGCCGGTTCCGGGGCCGATCATGATTATATTTTTATCTTCTTCAGGAAGCCGGAATTGGTTGTTTGGATGTACATAAAACTCTATCTCGTTATTTACTTTTTGTTGCGATAAAAAATCAGAAGCTAAACCAAACCCGATGTTATCATTTACCTTAAAAGAATTTTTTGCAACAGTGATATGTATTTCTCCTGAATGCGCTTCAGGCGAAGATGCTATTGAATATAATCTTGGTGTAATTGGCTCTAATAGTTTGATAACTTCTAAAAATTGTTTATCATCTTTTACCGGGTAAATTTTTAAAAGATCCAACAAATCAATTCTTGTTGCAGGAATATTTTGTTGTACAACAGATGCATAGTGCTTTACCACACGTTCCGGCAGATATACAATGTTTAATTTTTTATGAAGAAGATCATAAATTGAAATTAACTGATCTTTATAATCAATATTTGCATTTGCTTCAACACCTGCTGCTTCTATAATTTTTTCTACAATTACATTATTGTTTTCCGGAACAATTCCTATAGAATCGCCGGGTTTATAGTTCACATCTTCCCCAGAAATTTCAATATGATAAGTTTCTTTATTGCTTCCTGTATCATTTAAATTTATGTGTGTTAAGAGTGTGCCGTTGTACGTTTTTTTACCTGCGGATTTTTTTGGAGTAATCTTCGGCGTTGTTCCAACTAAGCTCTCCTGGCTATTATTTAATGCAGTAAAAACCTGTGAAATCCATTCATCTGCATCCTGGGCAAAATCTAAATCACATTTTTGCAAAGGCGCTATGCGCTTGCCTCCCAGCTTGTTTAGCTGTTCATCTACATCTTCACCGGTTTTACAAAATAACGGATAAGACGTATCACCTAATGCGAGAATACCATATTTTAATTTGTCGAGTTTAAATCCATTTTGATGCACATGATCGTAAAATCTTTTTGCTGCTGCAGGTGGCTCACCATCACCATGTGTACTTATTACTGCAAGAAAATATTCTTCTTTAGCAAGATCATTTAATTTATATTGTTCAAGGCTTTGAACCTTAGCGTGGATGCCCTGCTTCTTTGCTTTTGCTGCAAACTCAGTGGCAAGCTTTTTAGAATTACCCGTTTCTGTGCCGTATGCAATAGTGATTTTATTAACCCCGCTTTTTGCAACAGGTTGCTCATTATTTATTGGCCGCTTTGATACAATACCATTCAAATATCCATTAACCCATAACAGTTCATCATTGGTTAAATTATCTATGAGATTTAAGAATGTCTTTAATTTATTTTCTTCAAGCATGTGTAGTTTGACCTCACCCCAAACCCTCTCTAATGGAGAGAGGCTTAGAGCTTTTATGTTTATTTGTTTATAAAATTCATGCAGTTAATTTTATTGAGTTAACTGTTTCCTGCACAGGTTTAAAATAGAATTGGCTGCTTTCGCTGTTTTTAAGCCATTCAAATTGTTCATGCAATGCCACCACTTTCCCTATAATCACTAACGACGGAGAAATAAAAGAATGATCTTTTAGAGTTTTTTCATAATCATACAAATTGCTTATATGCACTTTTTGAAATGGTGTTGTTGCCTGCTCAATCACTGCAAGTAATTTATCCTCAGTTATTTTGTTAGCAACAAGCTTTGAAACAACTGTATCCAATGTTTCGGAAGACATATAAAAAACAAGTGTATCATTTGTATCAGCTAACTCTTTCCAATATTTATCTTCTACAATATCTGATTTATAATATGTAAGAAATCTTACTGCAGTTGCAAAACCTCTTGCCGTTAATGGAATACCTGCATACGCCGCTGCGCCTAACGCTGCTGTAACACCGGGCACAATTTCATAAGCGATATTATTAGCCACAAGTATTTCTAATTCATCTTTAATATTTGAAAACATTGATACATCTCCGCCTTTCAGTCTTACTACAAATTTTCCTGCTAACGCATAATACACCAGTAGTTCGTTAATAGTTTCCTGCGGCGTTGAAACTCCCCGGCGGCATTGCTTTCCGACATGAATGATCTCAGCCTCAGGTTGTACATACCTTGTAAGAATTTCTTCACTCACCAAACGATCAGTTAATACAACATCAGCAAGCTCAAGATATCTTGCAACCTTAACAGTAATAAGTTCCGGATCACCAGGGCCGGCGCCGGCAAGAATTACTTTGCCTTTGGTGTGATTTTGTATGTTTTTCATTTTTTTGTGTTGAGGTCAGATATCAGTGATCAGAAGTCAGAAAACTGAATGCTGATAGCTGAACGCTGATAGCCGAATGTTTACTGTATCATACAAGCTCCCACCGTAACACAACTTGTTTCATCAATAAGAATAGCGCCGCCATTCACTCTTAGCTTTTTATACGAATCAAATGCAACAGGTGATGCAGTTTTAATAGTAGCTTTTATAATATCATTCAGTTCTGCCTTTTCGGGTGAATAATTTTTTTCTAAAGTGTTTACATTTAATGTGTATTCGATGTTCTTAACAACACTGCGAACTACACGGCTATTTATCTGTAAAAAATATTTATTTCCGGGTATCAAAGGTTTGTTGCCCATCCAGCATAGCAGCACTTCAAACTCCTGTTCTGTTATCGGCTGGTTATTTTTTTGAACGATCATATCGCCACGGCTCACATCAAGATCATCTTCGAGGTGAAGCACTACGCTTTGCGGTGCAAATGCTTCTTCTATTTCCCTGCCGCCAATTTCAATGGCTTTAATTTTACTTTCAAGGCCGGAAGGCTGAACAACTATTTTATCTCCTTTGCGATAAATACCGCTTATTATTTTACCGGCATATCCTCTGTAATCGTGCAGCTCTGCGGCTTGCGGACGAATAACGTATTGCACAGGAAATCTTGCATCAGTTAAATTAGTATCCGATTCTAATGGAATATTTTCTAAAAGATGCAATAGAGATTCGCCTTCATACCATGAAAAATTTTCAGATTTGTCAACAATATTATCACCGTTTAATGCACTAATCGGAATGTACATAACATCTTTCAGGCCTAATGATTTTGCTACATTTACATAATCAATTACAATGTTGTTGTAAACATCCTGCGAATAACCAACCAGGTCCATTTTATTTATTGCAATAATTATATGCGGGATATTTAATAGAGATGCAATAATAGAATGCCGGCGGGTTTGCTCAACCACACCATTTCTTGCATCAATAAGAATGATGGCAAGCTCAGAATTAGAAGCGCCTGTAACCATATTTCTTGTGTATTGAATATGACCCGGCGCATCAGCAATAATAAATTTTCTTTTAGGTGTTGAAAAATATTTATATGCTACATCAATGGTAATTCCCTGTTCTCTTTCTGCACGAAGGCCGTCTGTAAGCAGCGCCAGGTCAATCTCTCCGTCTTCTTTATTTTTACTTTGCTTTTCAATAGCTTCCAATTGATCTATCAAAATTGATTTGCTATCGTATAACAAACGACCAATTAAAGTGCTCTTACCATCGTCAACACTTCCTGCAGTTATGAATCTTAGTATGTCCATAATGTTTTACCTCACCCCAACCCCTCTCCAAAGGAGAGGGGCAAGGAGTTTTTTGTGTGTTTGCCTTACGCCCCTTCGGGGTTGGGGGCACTAAAAATACCCGCTCTTCTTCCTGTCTTCCATTGCTGCTTCACTAACTTTATCATCAATTCTTGTTTCGCCTCTTTCACTTGTTTTAGTTGCGATGATCTCATTTATAATGTCATCTATCACTGTTGCATTTGATTCAACGGCTGCAGTGCAGGTCATATCGCCAACGGTTCGGTAACGCACTTTTTTCTTAAGAATAACATCTGCCGGATCAAGTTGAATGAACTCTGAAACCGCCACCAGTTGGCCTTCATGCTCCAATACTTCTCTTTCATGCGCAAAATAAATTGAAGGCAATTCTATCTTCTCACTTCTTATATAATTCCATACATCAAGCTCAGTCCAGTTGCTTATCGGGAATGCACGAACGTTTTCTCCCTTATGAATTTTACCGTTGTAAGTATTCCATAATTCGGGTCTTTGCAATTTTGGATTCCACTGGCCAAATTCATCTCTTACAGAAAAAATTCTTTCTTTGGCTCTTGCTTTTTCTTCATCTCTTCTTGCGCCGCCAATTAAAGCATCAAATTTAAATTCCTCAATAATGTCAAGCAGCGTATACGTTTGAAGTGCATTGCGGCTTGCAAATTTCCCTTTTTGTTCTGTTAGATTTTTTTCTTTAATAGTATCTTCCACTTTGCGGACAATAAGTTTTTCGCCGATCTCATTGACAAGTTTATCTCTGAAATCCAACGCTTCTGGAAAATTATGTCCTGTATCAATATGAACTAATGGAAAAGGAAATTTACCGGGACGAAAAGCTTTTAACGCAAGATGGACAAGGGTTATAGAGTCTTTGCCTCCTGAAAATAATAATGCCGGACGCTCAAATTGCCCAGCCACTTCACGAAGTATATGTATAGCTTCTGATTCTAACTGTCCGAGATAATCCAAATGATATTTACTCATTTCTAATTGTTCTTTAATCATCAATCAACCACGTTTACATGAAGTCCGCATTCTTTTTTAGCGCTCTCTTCCCACCACCAGCGGCCGGCTCTAAAATCTTCGCCGGGTCTTATTGCCCGTGTACAAGGAGCACAGCCAATGCTTACAAAACCTTTATCATGCAAAGGATTGTAGGGTATATTATGTTCATTCACATATTCCTTTACTTCATCAAAAGACCAATGTAACAGCGGATGATATTTTATGATTTGATTGCCTTCATCCCATTCTATTTGGGGCATATCATGACGGTCAATTGAATGCTCGGCACGTAAACCAGTAATCCATACGGCATTATTTTTTAATGCCCTTTTTAATGGTTCCACTTTTCTTATAAAACAACAATCTTTACGATTTTGAACTGATTCATAAAACGCATTCGGCCCTCTTTCTGTAACAAAATTTTCAATTAATAAATGATCAGGATAATAGGGTGTTATGTGTGTGTTGTATTTAGCGTTTGTAGCACTCCATACTGAATAAGTTTCAGGAAAAAGCCGACCTGTATCTAACGTAAATATTTTTACAGGAAAATTATTTTTTAAGATCTTATGTGTAATAACCTGGTCTTCATAACTAAAGCTTGTAGAGAATGTTACCTGCTCCGGAAATCTTTCTATTAACTTAAAAAGAAACTCTTCAATATTCACTTCGCCTTGCTGGGAAGTTATTTGAGTAATATAATCCTTAAGTGTAAGAATCATTTTTATGAAGTTGATTTTATTTAAAAAGAGAACGGGAAGACCAACACGCCTGGCATCTCAGATCAACAACGTTTAATAAAGAGTCGCATATATAAAATGTGAGCACAATATTGCATAAGTCTATAAAGTTGGTAGACAAATATAGAACATAAAATGAAAGTGAGAAAACTTTTTCTCTTTGCAATTATATGATGTCCAAACCTGTAATTTAAAATAAAGGAACAGCATACTTTTAATTGACAAAAACAAATACATGCAACTATTATAGCATTTCCAATTCTAAAATTATTCATCTTTGCAATTGAAATTTGTTCACCCTGCAAGTGACCTGCCTTGATGTTGTTTTAAGGCATAAAATTTCAAAATAAACATGGCCATACTTCACAACCGCGTTTCGCAACAGGAACTTAAAGAACGTTTATATAAAGAAGATTTTTCCAGGATCACATTTTCATTTTATCAATATTCTTTTATAGAAGATCCCAAAACTTTTAGAGATGAACTGTATAAAAATCTGGATGAATTAAAAGTTTTTGGAAGAATTTATATTGCTCATGAAGGTGTCAATGCACAATTAAGTGCGCCGGGTAATAGTTTTGAAACACTTAAAAATTATCTGCATTCCATTCCGCCTTTTAAAGATGTAAGATTAAATATTGCCGTTGATGATAATGGAAAAAGTTTTTGGGTTTTAAAAATTAAAGTTAGAGATAAGATCGTTGCAGATGGCATTACAGATCCGGATTTTGACATGAGCAAAAAAGGTAAGTATGTAAATGCGGAAACGTTCAATTCGCTTACGAATGATCCTAAAACAATTGTAGTGGATATGCGTAATCATTATGAATATGAAGTAGGTCATTTTGAAAACGCCATTGAAATTCCTTCTGATACTTTTAGAGAGCAATTGCCTATGGCGGTTAACATGTTGCAGGGTAAAAAGGATGATAATATAATTATGTATTGTACCGGCGGAATCCGCTGTGAGAAGGCTTCTGCATACATGTTGCACAATGGTTTTAAAAATGTTTTTCATTTGGAAGGTGGCATAATTGAATATGCCAATAGAGTAAAAAACGAAAATCTTGCTAATAAATTCAAAGGGAAAAATTTTGTATTTGATGACAGGCTTGGAGAAAAAATCGGCGATGAAGTGATAAGCAAATGCCATCAATGCGGTGCATCAAGTGACGATCATACAAACTGTTCAAATGACGGTTGTCATTTGTTATTTATTCAATGTAAAAAGTGCGCTGAAAAATATAATAGCTGTTGCAGTGAAGAGTGCCGATCAATTTATAACATGCCTGAGGGTGAACAAAAACAGGTAAGAAAAGGAAAGATGAACGGCATGATGATCTTTAATAAATCAAGACACAGGTTGCGGCCAAAGCTGAAATAAATTTATGTATCACCTTCTTATTATTTTTGAAAATTTTACTATTCTTGTAGTAAAAATTTATAAAAGATTTTTAAAGCGTTTATTATCATGACTAAAAAATTGTGTTTATTACTTGCTCTTTTTACTTCTGCATTTTGTTTTACTTATGCTCAGTTTGAAGGTTCAAAACAAACTTTTTCTTCGCCTAAACTTAAAGATGAAATAGCGAAACATAAGGTGGTAGCCATTTTACCGTTTGAAGCGGCCATTACTTATAAAAGACCTCCAAAAAATTATGATTCTTCTGCAAATAAAAATGAAGAGATCAATATTGCTAAAAACCTGCAGCAATCAATGTATACTTACCTGTTAAGAAAATCAGATAAGTATTCTGTAAGTTTCCAGGATGTTGACCGTACCAATGCCTTATTAAAATCTAAAGGGATCTATAATAAGTTAGACGAAGTAACGCAGGATTCTATATGCAAAATTCTCGGCGTGGATGCTGTAATAAAATGCCGGTATTCTTATGAGAAAACAGCTTCAGAAAGCGGCGCTATTGCCAAGACTATCTTATTCGGCAACATGGGCGGTAAAACAGGAAGCGGCGCATTAACCATGCAGGTTTATAATGGAAAAGATGGGGACTTATTATGGCGCTTTTATAAAGCTATGGACGATAATGTAATGAGTTCGTCAGATGAACTTATGGAAAGAATGATGAGAAAAGTATCACGTAACTTTCCTTATGAGAAATAATAACTTTTTGAGACGAACTTCCCATTGTCCTTCAATTACACACCGGTGTAATAACTACATTTTATTCACTGCACAATAAAACTTCGCTTAATTTTAAAATTAAGTTACTATAGTTGAGCTAAATGGTTTTATTCAATTTTTTTTGAAAATTTTATAAAATTGTTAAATTTCTATTCTAATTTCATAGCACATGATTTAATCACATCACCCACTCCCTAAATTTTTTGTATGAAAAAAATGTACCTATTATTAACAACATTTTTGTTGTTATCAGCCTGGGCTATGTCCCAAACATTACAAAGCCGAACAGTAAAACCTGTTTATGCAAAGGCCGGAATTAAAAAAACAATTGCTGAATTACAAGCGCATGTTACCGCAGGTAATTCAAAAACGAAAGCGCTTGATTTAAATTCCATTAAGCCTTTCAGGTCTTATTTAAACAAATATAAAAACTTAACAAGGTCCGATAGACCTTCAAGAGTTGTTGCTCCTCTGCGGCCAATGAATAATAATAGAGCTCAAAGCGCTATTCAGATACCTATGGCTGAAATTAGCTCTCCTGGCTCAACACAGCAGATTTGGTCAAACTTTTTAAGTAACGATTTTTTTGATAATATAATAGGATGGCCTCCTGACCCGAATGGTGCAGTTAGTAACGACCAGGTAATTGTTGCTACAAATAATGGTATAAAAGTATTTGATAAACCCGGCGTATCAGATGCTCCTCTTGTTACACCCAAAGGCTATTCCCGTGATGAAGCACATGGAATATTTATACCATTGGATAATTTCTTTTCTGCTGTACTTACTAAGGGTAGCTTTACCAGCGATCCGCATATTCGTTACGACAGGTTAAGCAAGCGCTGGTTTATAGTATGCATTGATGTAAATTATCCTTCATTTGAAAATAATCCAATTTTACTGGCAGTAAGTGATCAGGGGAAAATTACCAGCACATCAAGCTTTACTTTTTACTCTTTTAATTCATCCTTGTTCCCATATGACCCGGGAGCGCCTTATGCACCTTTTTTAGACTTCCCAACGTTAGGTGTTGATCACAACGCTGTGCTAATCGGGGGCAACCAGTTTGGCTATGATTCATTAACCAATGTTGGTTATGTAATTGATAAAATTAAACTGATGCAGGGAAAATTAGTAGTATATCCTTTTGAATTGGGCGTATATAATTTTATAGATGGCACTCTGCAGGGCATGGTTACGCCACAAGCTGTTCACAATGATGATGCTAATGTAAATAGAAGTTATTTTGCCGGCCTTACTTACTACTCTGCAGACAGCATTGTGATTGCCAAACTCTGGTATAATAAAATACATGTTCCCCAGCTTACAAAAGAAACTAATGTGCCGATCCCAACTTATAATTCTCCAAGAGACAACACCTCGCTGGGAAGCCTGACACCATTAGATATGGGTGATACCCGATTGCTGGAAGCCTCTATTCATAAAAATAAAATAACCGGAAAAAGCAGCTTATGGACAGCGCATGCAGTTGGCAGTGATCAGCATGGAAACTTTATTGATGGCAGCGACAGCGATTATGTTGCTAAAGCCAGAACCGTATCAAGATGGTACGAAGTAGGAAATATTTATACAAACCCTGTGTTGAGCCAATTAGGAAATGTGATTGATGCCAACCAGCCAAGTGGCAGAAGAGCAAAACAATACTTTAACCCAAGCATTGCAGCAAGCGGCCAGGGCCATGCAGTAATAGGTGGTTCTACAGATGCCTTTGATGAATATATAAATGTATTTGTAGCCGGCCGGTATAGTGACGATCCAAAAGGAACAATGCACAGCGCTGTGAAAGCTACAAACACTACAGCTATTTATGCACCTTATATAGATTTCGGCGGGGGCTTTTTCTATTATATAAACAGGTGGGGCGATTTTAGTCAGACAGTTGTTGACCCTGCTGATGACCAAACGATATGGACTTTCCAGGAATATGCTGATGTTGACGATAGCTATGGCGTACGTGCGGTGCAGGTAAAAGCTCCGCCACCAGCAACACCTTTACCGTTGGGAACATTGTCAAATAAAAAAGATACTACTATAATTCTTAACGGAGTTTCTGCCGATCACTCTGGTTTCTTTGATCCGGGTGAAGATAAATTTGGACCTGGCTATAACAGGCTTTCAGTAAAATCAACAGGAAGTATTATTGCAAGTAATATTAAATTTATAAGCCCCACTAAAATAAGTTTTAAACTTAATACAAAGAGTCAGCCCGCAGGTACATACTTTCTAATAATTACCAATCCGGATGGGCAGGTTGCGGCAACACAATTTACTATAGGTTCAAATACGCCGGCGGCTATGGCTTCCACAGAGGGCTTTAGTTCCGACATGGCGCTAAATGATAAAATTGTTAAGAATTATATTGTAAAAAGTGGTGTTTATCCCAATCCTGCCACTACCGGAGTTAAGCTGCAGGTAAACGCTGCAAAAGATTTCACTGGAAAAATTATTCTAATGAATGCAGCGGGAAAAATAATTTCTTCAAATTCTTACAGCTTTGCTAAAGGTAACGGTGAGGCACCAGTGTCATTAGCTAATTTAAGCAGCGGTACATATCTTGCAGCAGTTTATAACGAGAGCAATATTTTAATTGCTGTACATGCTATAGTGAAGCAATAACTTTTCTTCAATGTTAATTTTAAATAAAAAATGGTTTCTGAAAACAGAAACCATTTTTCATTTGAAGCCTTAGATGATCAGATTACATTCCAGGAATTTTAATTTTTTTTCCATATTGTTAAACAATTTATTGCCATGTATGTTGATGATTACGAAACTATTTTTAAATTAAAAAACTTAACATGAATCCGCTAAACAATCCACAGCATGAAGAAGGGGAAGTAGCAAAAGCAATTGAGGAGCAAACTGCAAAGTTGCCTTCTGATATTTTTTTATGGGCTGCTTTGGGCTCAATGGGTATTTCACTTACCTTAAAATTAATGGGCGACAAGCATAACAGTCTTTTTATAGGACAATGGGCAGCACCATTTTTACTTTTGGGAGTTTACAACAAATTAGTAAAGCTTGAAGGACACGATTAATTTGCAGAACAGGTATGTAATGCTTCAATTATATTGCATGCCTGTTTTTCAATCGATTTAACAATCTAAAAAAGGAATGATTGTTGCTCAGCTATTGTAATTAAATATTTAAATATAATGAAAAAGCTATTAACGATAATCTTGCTGACTACAGGTTTAATGTTTGGCATACATGCGACTGCTCAGCAAAAAGGAGAAGATAAAAGTAAAAGGCCAAGCCCGCCTGCAAAAGTTTCGCAAAAAATTAAATCAGGTGCTGTAATCACAATAGATTATAGCCAGCCTTCATTAAAGGGGCGCACAATTGGAAAGGATGTAGAACCAATGGAAGGAAAAGTATGGCGTACCGGCGCCAATGAAGCCACCACTTTTGAAACAGACAAAGAAGTAAACATACAGGGAAGCAAATTACCTGCAGGAAAATATGGCTTATTTACAATATTTAATGGCGATGCGGTAACTATAATATTCAATAAAACATGGAACCAATGGGGAGCCTTTAATTATAAAGAAGCAGATGATGTTTTACGCATTAATACAAGGGTTATAAATGATAGTCAACCCACAGAAAAAATGACTTTCAAAATTGATGAGTCGGGTTTAGTTACGCTGCTTTGGGGAACTAAAAAGGTAGAGTTTAAAATTAATTAATATATTTTTTAGAATATTTAGAATTAAAAGGTTGCCGTCAGCAACCTTTTTTTGTTGATGACTTTGAAGAAATGAATAACTAAAATGTTCAACAACCAACATTCAAAATTTGGGAAACTGGTTTTTATAACGATTATTTTTTATAAAGTCGAGTGTTAATAGAACCGCTTAAATAAATTATTTTAGAAAAATATAAATTAATAATATCTGTTCATTTCTGGCATCATTTTTAGATATATGTCTCTACATTCTAAAAATATAAATCATGAAAGCATTCAAATTAAAAACAATTTTAACAGCCTTAGGCTTTTTTGCTCTTTCCGCAACTTTTGCTCAGGCAGATAGTTCTAAAAGCAGCAATACAACAAGTACAAATGCTACAACCTCTACAGATTCTTCTACCAGCGGAAACACAGGTGCCCAGGGAAGTGCTACCGGTACTGATGTGAATTCAAACTCAAGCTCAACTACAACTTCTGGTACTGATGCAACTTCTGGTTCTTCTGCAACAACTGATAACTCTTCAGTAAGTGGCACATCTACAGGAATGACTCCTGAAGAAAAAGCAGCAAAAAAGATGAAAAAAGCAGAAAAGAAAAGTGCTAAAGCCGGCAAAAAATTAGCAAAAGCTTCTTCAACTAATACCACTAATCAGTAATAATTAGTTTAAGTATTTTTTTAGAAATCCGCAATTTTGTTGCGGATTTTTTTTATGCTTAAACGATAGGTGTTTATTCGCAGTTTGATTATTAAATAATTGCTTCAAATATAAAGGAGCATAAAACAGGCAAATAATAAAGCTATTGACATTGTAAAATCTATCTGCTACTTTTACGAGCCCAAACAAAACATTGTTATGCCCGTAAAATCTACAGGTACTAATTCCTCCAAAAAAGAACTTACAGTTGACCAATTTACTAATCACATTGAAGTAAAAAAGTGCCTCGATAAATTAAGAACTGCTTTTACACAAAAACCACTTATTGTATCGGATACACTTGATAACGAAGGCCACCAATATGTAAACCTTGTACAAAAAGGCGGCGGAGTTTTAGGTGTAGCTCTCGTGGGTTATACATACATTCTGGAGGAAATGGGAATACGGTTTTTAAGACTGGCGGGCACAAGCGCCGGCGCCATTAATACAGCATTGATGACTGTAATGGGACATAAGAAAGATGCAAAATCAACAAGGATATTGAAAAGCATTTGTGACTTAAATTTTTTTAATCTTGTAGACGGACATCCTGCCGCACGATGGGTAATTAAAAATTTTATAACTCACCAGGATTTCACAATTAAAGTAAAAAGATGGATCAGTGTTATCATTTCAATATTAGCCGTTTTACTTGCAGGTGATTTTATTTTTCTCGGCCTGGAACATACGCAACGAAATTTATCAGTAATTACAAGAATTTTATTTGTTTTTACCGGGTTCTATTTTGTTATAACTGGTTGCATGGTTTATTATGTATTGCGATTACTAAAGCGTTTAAAAAATGCCGGCTACGGAATTAATCCCGGCGATTTTTTTTATGACTGGATAAAACAACAATTGCTTTCCAACGATATTAAAACGGTTAGTGACTTAAATAATAAAGCAGCAGAACCTGTTCCAGGCCTGCATTTACGGGTTCCTAATCCTGATGGTACAAATAATTTACGAGGCGATGTTACTTTTATTACATCTGAATTAGTTACGCAGAATAAGATACAGTTTCCGGAGATGTGTTATTTGTTCAGGGAAAAACAGCATGTAGATTCACTGCAGCCGGCTGGCTTTATAAGAGCTTCAATGTCTATCCCGGTTTTTTTTGAATCTTATATGATCAACGATATCCCATGTGATACGCAAGAGATAAGGAACGCCTGGCTTGATACATTTAATGAAGCTGATCCGCCTTCCACAGCACGTTTTGTTGATGGCGGAATACTTTCTAATTTCCCGATAAATATTTTTTACAATCCTAAAATACTAATTCCGCGGCTGCCTTCCTTCGGTATTGATCTTAATGATTCCAAGCCTGATGAAGAAACGAAACATGCAGCAAGCTGGAGCCTGGTGAGTTATTTTGGCCGCATGTTTAATACCATCCGCTTTTATTACGACAAAGATTTTTTATTAAAGAACAGGGTATTTGAAAAAGGCATTGGAAAAATTCCTTTATCAAAATATAACTGGCTTAACTTTTTTTTATCAGACCAGGATAAGATAGACATGTTTGTTGCAGGCGCACAAACAGCCACAGAATTTTTACTAAAATTTGATTGGGATGATTATAAGAATGCAAGAACTGAAATGCAAAAAGAATTGAATGAAAAAGAAAGCCCGCAACACGCTGCAATGTCAACATAAATTAGTTTCATCTTATAACTTTTTACTTATGCCAATATATATTAATAACGGCTGGCTTTGGTTCTGTATAGCTTTAGGCGTAATGCTTATCATTACACTTGTAATGAAGTGGCAAAGCAAATATTTTTATACCAATGATGTTATAATACGCAAGTTTGGTATTATAGACCTTGAGTTACCAGCATCGCCACAAGAAATAGTTAACATTATAAAAGGAATATTTCTTCTTCCAAAAGATTCTTCACAAAAAGCATTGAATTCCCTAAAGGGCCGGTTGTTAATTGATTTTATTTTTATGCCTGCAGCTTATGGTGCTATTTTTTTATTATGTATGAAAGTTTCCTGGAAAATGTCTTCCGTTGGGCATTGGTTATTTGCCGTGTTGGCATGGCTGCAAATAATTGCATGGATATGTGACGTAATAGAAAATATCTACCTTCTCAATAAAATAAAACCTGGTATTTTAGCTCCGTCTATTGCCGTTTATAAAGCTTACATGATGATGGAAATAATAAAGTGGGCAATCATTTTAGTTAGCGTGGTATGCTCTCTTTTTGCGCTATGTTATTTTTGGCTGGTAGGCCGCTATTCTTATATGTCTTTACATTACGTTATTATTATTTTGGTTGAAATCAGCGTATTTTTTGTTTTAAAAAAATTTATTATGAAGCACTCTAAAGAGGTTGAAATGAGTATATGATCTTTTATAAGATTTTGAACCATAGATATATAATTTCAATATCGAATTTTTATAATATAGCAATTGATTTGTACTCCGGAATTGCATACCAAAAAAAGAGAGCAGTTATCCTGGCATTTACCTGGTATCTTCATATAATATAAAATAGTTGCTGTTCTTTTTTACTTTTACTTCGCCTTATCTTTTATTCAATACTTCTTTAATGACCAGATCTTTTCTGAATTTTCTTTTAGAAATTATAATTATCATATCAGCATTCAATTGCAAATCGCCTGCTAACAAAGAAAATTATGTTGCACATTTTCATTCAATGCTTGCTAACTATTGGAATGATATGGAAAAACTGCAACCGTTGGATGCCACTATGTTTGGCAATAATAATCTTAACGATCAGTTTCAGAATACCTGCACAGAAGCTTATCGGAATGAAGTAAAAAAATTTGCTGCCAGGTATCTTGATAGTGCAAAAATGTTTAGTGATGAAAAGATGACAGAAGAAGATGAACTAAGCTACAAAGTATTGACGTACGATTTGAATATGCAATCAGAGCGGGCAAAATTCGATACATGGAAAACTCCTTTCACGCAAATGGGTGATGCAGGCAATACACTTTCAGGAAATATTGTGCTTGCTATGGGGCAATATGGTTCAGGCGCTTCTTCACAACCTTTTAAAACAATAAAGGATTATGATGACTGGCTTAAACGGGTTAACGGATACACCATTTGGTGTGATAGCGCTATAGGAAACTTCAGGCAGGGAATAGCTACCAATTATGTTTTACCAAAAGCATTAGTGGTAAAAATGATTGATATATGTAATGGACTTATTAGTGATGATGAAATTAAAAGTATCTTTTATGGACCTGTTAAAAACCTTCCTTCAACATTTGCTTCCGCTGATAAAGACAGGATCACTGCTGCTTACAAGGCAGCAATTAAAAATCAATTGAATCCGGCTCATAAAAAACTTGCTGAGTTTCTTAAGAATGAGTATCTGCCGAAAGCCCGTACTACATCAGGCGTTAGCTATTTGCCAAACGGATTAAATTATTATAAATTTTGCGTAAAAGATTGGACAACTACAGATAAAACCCTGGATGAAATTTACAACACAGGCCTGAGCGAAGTAAAACGAATAAGGGAAGAAATGAAAGAAACAAAGAACAGCACAGGTTATAAAGGCGACCTGAAATCTTTTTTTGAATTTATGAAAACAAGTAAACAATTTATGCCTTTTAAAACGCCGGAAGAAGTGCTTGATTCTTTCAGGCACATTTATGAAATTATAAAACCTGCCCTGAATAAGTATTTTATTTTATTTCCAAAAAGTAAGTTTGAAATTCGGCAAACAGAAGCCTTTAGAGCGGCCAGCGCAAGTATTGAATATATGCAGGGAACACCCGATGGTTCAAGGCCCGGAATATTTTATGTGCCGGTTTTAAATGCTTCAACTTTCAATATCACTTCAGGAATGGAGAGCACTTTTTTGCACGAAGCTGTTCCCGGTCATCACTATCAATCTTCTCTTCAAATGGAAGATACATTGTTACCTGAGTTCAGGCGCTTTAAGTGGTATGGCGCTTATGGTGAAGGCTGGGCTTTGTATTGTGAAAGTCTTGGAAAAGAACTTGGGCTTTATACAAATCCTTATCAATATATGGGCGCTTTAGGCGATGAGATCCACAGAGCCATAAGACTGGTGGTAGATGTGGCGATTCATAGTAAAGATATGACACGTGAACAGGCTATTGCCTATATGATAAATAATGAACCGATAGACTTGCAAAGCGCTACAGCAGAGATAGAACGTTATATGGCAATGCCCGGGCAGGCTTTGTCTTATAAGATTGGCGCAATAAAATTGAGAGAGCTTCGTGAGAAATATACCAGGCAACTTGGCAACAAATTTAATATTGGCGAGTTTCACAAACAGTTATTAAACAGTGGATGCCTTCCGCTTTCTGTATTAGAAGAGAAATTAGATAATTGGGCAGCCAAACAATAACTTACGTGGCATTAATTAGAAATCCCTCGAAGTTATCTTTAAAAAAAGTAAAGAAACAAGTCCTCAGTCTTTAAAGTTTCATAAGCATAATTTTAAATTCATACCACTACAATTTTTTAATAATCTTACTTTGTGTAAAGGATCTTTTGAATTATTTTAATATTACCAGGGTTGGTTACTTCAAGGTTATAAACTCCGTGTGAAGCCAACTTACCGATTGGGAATGTTTCAACACTGCTGCCTTCTGCATGTTGTATTTGTTTTGACCACATTACCTGGCCAAGTTCATTTATTAATCTTATTCCGTAATTTCCTGCAGGCTGATTAGTGAGGAAAAGATCAATAGTTTTATTGATTATCGGATTAGGAAATACACTTATTGCAGGATCATTGCCGGCGATATTTATTTTTACTATATCACTGAAATGTATTTCTCCGTTTGTACTAACACTTCTAATGCGATAGTAATTCTTGCCCGTAACAGGAGTTACATCAAGCCAGTTGTAAATCTTATTAGTGTTATTATTTTGCGTTGCATTAATGGTTATTAATTTTACAAACTGTATTCCATCATTGGATCTTTCCACTTCATACTGCCTGGTATTTACTTGATTTTGTACTTTCCATTCTACAGCAATATCCTTATTTAACTGGTATGCTTTAACGGAGGTAAAAGTGAGAGCTAAAATAACGGCCGACTTAAATACAATTCTAAAGCGTGACGGATTCCATGAGCCCGGGATATTGATCACATTGAAATTATAATTTGTAGCTCCATTAATATTTATACTTGTATGTGTATTAAGATAATTGTCTTCTAAAAAAGCTATTAAACCTGGTTGATTGAAATTTTCCTGTAATATTTTAAACCGGTAATATTTCACCTTCATCTTTAGCATGTTCAATCGTATAGTATCGTCCTGTGATACAGTATGCCTTCTTTCTACAACCAATAACTGGCTATCTGTTTTTATCGAAAGATTTTCTGAGAAGTTGGCAATCTTTACCGCATCAAACTTGTCAGCTTCATTTTTGTAATCGCCAAAATCACTCAATACTCCATCTACAAGGTTAACGCTTCCATCTGCTTCCACAGCATATAAGTTGATACGCATTAAGGCATCTTGTGTCTGCAAAACTGGTCTTAAAGCTGCTGTTCCTATTACTGCATTTGCATCAACTTTTGCATTTTCTTTAAAGATAAGATTACCACCTGCGTTTGCGTTCGCATCTACAAAAAATGCTAATCCGCTTTGTATATAATTGTAAGGAACCACTATAGGGCTGGGACCTTGAGCCGGGTAACTGCCGCCGCCCGGAGTAGGAATATATTCGTTGCCTATTTTGGTAAAGGTTTGAAAAGCTCCAAAGCCAAGACCGCTTGTTAGTTTAGGATCCCATACATAAAAATTATTGTTGATCCCCGGATCTTTGGAAATAGTACGCATATCCACCGGTGAAGCATACGGATTACCAACGCTTGCAAACTGGTTAGTAACTACTGGCATAATCGTTTGATTCCCTGTATACAAAATTCCTTTTGTACGTAATATTGTAGAAGTTGGAGTTGCGCCTAAACCTGCAGCAGTTCTGTCTCCTCTTACAAAAGTCATTAATCCCTCTTTAGTTTTTAAAGGATCAGAGGTTTTAGAAATTCCAATGTATGTGCCTGTCACGGGATCGTACTTTTTTACAGAAGGGCCATCCGGCGAGAAATAATCGAACCCATTTGCAAACCATGTTGCTGTATTACTTGTAACCTGTGTACCAAAGCCCGCCGGAGTAGTTTGTGTTGCTGAACCTTGTAACATGTTTTCCTGCCATGCTGCTTTTACCGTTTGAGTTGTAGAAGTTGGAACAGATAAAAAGCGCCATGCACGCTTAGCCGGAATGTATCGTTCAACTGTAACATCACCGGTAATGGTAGCTAATGCAACACCGGCACCATTTACAGGTAATTCTGCAACTCTTGCTGTTTTTATTGCTGAGGATAGTAAGGTAAGATTACCTCCTGATGCCAGTATAGCGCTGCCTGAAAGTTTAATAGTATCTGTTACGCCAAGAGCTGCAATGATGGATTTAGTTCCACCACCAGAGCCAAAAAGATTGGAATAATTTATTGAGCCAAAATTATATACTGTTTGATTACCAGCTTTTGAATATTCAATTGTAGAACCTGAATTTAAAGTGTAAGTATTATTTGTAAGAGATGGTGCAGTATAAATTGTTGGTTCTCCTGTGACATTCAATTTACCACCGGTCATAATCTTAAAAGAATGACCAGCCACAGCACTTGGGGAACAATTTAAGATACCAGTATTGATGATACCTGTTGAGTCAATCGTTATAGAAACCGGCCATGATATATTACCATTATTAGTAGTTAAATAAAGCGTTGGCATAGAAGTTCCCGTTCCCGATATATTTAAGGTTCCATTTACGTTTAGAGATCCGGCATTGTAAGATGGATCAGCGCCATTAGTCCCATCTATAGCAACGCTTGCGGCACTATTTGTTGTTCCATCTCCCATACAATTTACAGTTACCCCAGGGGCAATTTTTATGTTAAAATAAGTGCTTGAAACATCATTAAACATTGCAGTGCCATCAAATCTTAAATTCACATTCCGGTTGAAAGTTAAATTCGTTTTTATGTGTCCGTTACACTCCTTTCTAATGCGGCCACCATCAAATGTACCACTTCCACTAATTGAGCAGGTGTCTCCTTCTATGTTAAAGCTAATACCATCAGGCGTTAGGCCATTGCCGATAATACCGTTGCACACAATGTGTCCATAAACTGTAATATATCTTAGCGAACTGCTACTTCTAAATAATTTTCCACCATTATTAACGGTTAAATTATTACAGGATACAGCGCCTAACACAGTATAAGTGCTGCCACCAGAGATTGTTACATTATCTGTGAAAGTTGGCGGCTTCAATGCTACTGCCCATGTAGTGCCGTTAAATACTTCCCAATCTGTTGCAATAGACCAGGTTCCTGATGAATTTTTTGAACGGTATTCACCGGTAATATTGCATGCCCATGAAGGACCTCCGTTAGTCGGATGTGCTGCAATATTATTACTGATTAATGTTCCGTTCACTCCGCCGGTTTTGCTATTAAAGGCAGTTACATCTCCATTTTCGTTGAAACCCCAGCGTGCTAATAAACCCGCTGCACTGCTATAATTTATAGAGGGACAAGTGTTTGGTTGAAGATTTGAGACAGTTAATACCTTATTCCAAATGCGTACTTCATCAATCTTACCATTAAAATATCCGTCTGCAACACCTGTTGAGTTTAAGGCCGATCCGATAGCGGCGTATTGAATGCTGTTATTAACCGGAGATATACCGGCGCCTATTGTTAGTGTTTTATCAAGATTGCCATTTACGTATAAATTCCATACTCCAGCAACGGGGTCATAACTAGCTGCAACATGTGTCCATACATTATTGGGTATTACAGCAATCCCTGTAACCGGGTGATTAAGTCCGGTTGCCTCTTCAAAATCTGCTACTAATTGATTGCTGCTATTAAGACCGAGAAAGTAATTCATATTTACATTAGCCGGCGTTTCTGCTTCTGCACGACCTTTCGCAATTATTGGTACACCATCTATTCCACCAGCTCCCGTGTTGGTTGTAACCCCATTTCCTTCTTTATAAATCCATGCTTCTAAAGTGAATGCAGTTGTATTCAAACCTGGGGCTGCGCCAAATGATACATAATCATGTACACCATTAAATCTTATAGATGCATCTGTAGTTGAATCTGCAACATTGAAACCTGACACCCACTCTGAATATCTTACCAAAGAACCACTTGGTCCACTGCTTACAGCATTGGAAACCACAGTACCGGTTCCTTCATCTAATGCCCATCTGCCCACCAGATTTGCGGGAGTTGTGGTAAGTTCCCCTGGATCCAAAGTAGTTAAAGCAGTGTTCCAAATACGTACTTCATCAATACGGCCATTAAAGAAGCCTTGGCGAATACCGCCGGCACTGTTTAAGGTTGAACCAATACAAGCATTAACATCACTTAATGATTGTGGCTTAAAAGGGCCGCCAATTAATGTATATGTTTCGATTGTGTTATCAATAAACAGTCGCCATTTTTGCGATAGTGTATCAAAGGATGCGCCTACATGTACCCAGGTATTCATAGGTAAAGTTGCGGCACTTGTAATAGAATGATTTAATGAGGTAGCGTTATCCTCAAAATCTGCCACCAATTTCCTGTCGGACAAACGGTAACTTAAAAAATAATTTACATCTACTGAAGCAAGTTCCTGTTCTGCACGGCCTTTTGTAATTATAGGAACTAATCCATCCTGTCCACCACCGGCGCCAGTAGCACCTGAAGAAGTTGTGGAAGCGTAGCCTTCGATCTTTACCCATGCTTCTAAAGTAAAGTTCTTAAGATGCAAGGAAGCTGCATTTCCAATATCAACATAACTTGTATCGGTAAACCGCAGTGATTTATGATTAGTGACAGGTATAGTTATAATCGAAACGTTAATTGAGCCACCTGTAGTTTGATAATTTGCATTTGATGAGGAAAGACTATTTGTTACAAACGAAGTATATGTACCAACATTCGGACTTGATACTGCAGCACTACCGGAAAGTGATAGTACATCACCGTTTACCACATTGCCGGGTGTTAATTGAGACGCTGAAAATGAATTGTTACCATTTATAAAAGTACGGGCCCCAGAGAAATAAAGTGGACGCTTTGTAATAGATAATGCGGTAGAATTAACAGCAGCCTGGGCGAATGAATAGTTATCATTAGTGGCTGTTAGGCCCGATCCGTTTATTGCGTAAGTGCCCACATTGCTGGTGGCAGTCGCAGTAGTAGTAAATATAAGTGTTCCTGTTGTGGCAGTGGCTTGATTATCACCGTTTACAAAACCGGTAATAGTTCCACTAAAAACCGGAACTGCATCTCCATATATGCGGCTTGCTGCAGAAGCAGTATAGGTAAGTATAGCATCAGTAATAATTAACGCAGTTGAATTGCCGGACGCCTGTACAAAGGTATAATTACCATTATTTGCAGATAAGCCAGAGCCGTTAATTGGATAGAATCCTGCGTCACTTGTAGCAGTAGCTGTTGATGTGAAGCTCAGAGTTCCCGTTATTGCTGTCACTTGAGTTTGGCCGTTTTTAAAACCAGTTACAGAGCCGGTAAAAGCCGGATTGGCTGAGCCATAAGGCCGGCTAATGCCAGTGGCTACATAAGTTAGTGTTGCAGGTGTTACTGAGAACGAGGCAGAAGTGCCTGTGCTTGCAGCATATCCTCCATTGCCTAAAAAGTCACCTCTTAAAGTATGTGATCCAACATTGAGTAATGCAGGATTATATGTTGACAGTGTTGCTTTACCGGTACCTGCAACTATAGCAACAGGAGAACCAACCGCAGCACCATCTACATAAAATTGAACCATTCCACCACCAGGATTTGGAGCTACAGTTGTAACAAAAGTTATTGAAGCTGTACCATATTCAATGGAAGCCGGTGTAGCAGTTGTTGTAGCAGACGTGGCAGTTGTTACGGTAGGTATAAAACCACTGCTAACCCATGCGGCGCCACCGCTTGTTGGATGTGTATAAGGATTATGACTTCTTAATATACCATTGGCACTGCCGGCAATACTATTAACAGCAGTTGAATCACCATTTTGATTAAACCCCCAGCGACCAAGTAAACCGGTGCCGCTGGTAATTTCATTATTCATATTTGCCTGTATCTCGGCTTGAGTGAGTGCACGTTTCCATATTCTTACTTCGTCAATTTTACCATTAAAAAAACCTGCCGGAAATCCTGTTGTGGTTAAGGTTGTTCCAATAGAGGCAAATTGTTTGGAAATATTTTCCGGTACTTTACCGGCACCTGCATTTCCCGTACCTGCTGCAATGCCGTTAGCATAAAATTTGTACGCTCCATCTGAAATATTATAGGTGACAGCAACATGTGTCCATACATTATTTAATATTGCAGTATTTCCTACTACGGGGTGATTAAGACCGGTGTTAGTACCTGACGCCTCTTCAAAATCAGCTTCCAAAATATTGGAACTATTTATTCCTAAAAAGTAGTTCATATTATTTCCGGAGATTTCGTCTTCAGCAGCGCCTTTTGCAATAATTGGTATTGCAGCCGGGAAAGTACCAGTACCTAAACCCCCGGCACCAGTAGTTGTTGCAATTCCTGCTCCTTCAACTTTTACCCATCCTTCAAGGGTAAAGCCTGTAGAGGAAGGCGCTGTTGTATTTAAAGATAGTGCTTGGCCAAATGATACATAATCATGTACACCATTAAAATCAATGGAGGCATTTGTTGTAGGATCGGGTTCATTAAAGCCTGTTACCCACTCGTAATTATTAAGTATTGTGCCATTAGCGCCGCCACTGATTGAGTTTGTTACGGTTGTTCCAGTACCATCTCCAAGGCCCCATCTTCCCACAAGGCCTGCACCACTTGTAAGCTCGCCGGCGTTCAAAGAGGTTAAAGCAGTATTCCAGATGCGTACTTCGTCAATTCGCCCGTTAAAAGAACCAGGCTTATATGCAGATGTGGAACTTAGACTTGAGCCAATACAAACGCTCCTATTGCTTAATGATTGGGGAGTATAGGAACTTGCCAACACGGAAGTTTCAGTGGTTGGGCCAATAAAAAGACGCCAGGTTTTTGTTGTCACATCAAAGGATGCTCCTACATGTGTCCAGGTGTTCATTGGTATTATTGCGGAGCTGGTAACAGGATGATTGCCTGAATTAAAATTATCTTCAAAATCTGCCATTAATTTATTTGTACCGGATTCATATCCTAAAAAATAATTTACATCTACATCTGCAAGTTCTCCTTCAGCTCTTCCCTTTGAAATAATAGGTACTACTTTTAAGAGGCCTCCGCCGCCTGTTTCTGTAGTAGAGCCATATCCTTCAATTTTTACCCAGGCTTCTAAAGTAAAATTTGTGAGTTTTAGTTCAGGAGCGTTTCCAAGGTTTATGTAAGTAGTATCTATAAACCTAAGAGATCCGGTACTTGCAGGCGCTACTCCGTTCCACGTAGCAAAACCAGCTATAGTGCTCGTGGTTACATTTCCGTTGCCGTCATCAATAGTAATATACCATTCATAATCGGTTGATAGTTGCAGACCTGGCCATGTGAATGTGGTAGACGAGCCCGATGCCACGCTTGCATTGGTTCCTATCAAAGCAAAGGGACATGAAAATGTAACAGGAATGGTAAAATCACTACTTGGGTAAGCAGGGAGCGATCGGGATAGGTTGGCATAAGGCGAATAAGTTTTTACAGTCATAACATTTTCAGCAGGCCTGAATTCCATGATTCTCATAAAGCCATTGCCACCATTTGTAAATCCGCTTTGATAATCAGACAATAGAGAATAGATAGTGTTACCATTATAGGTATCCGACCTGCGTCCTTCGCCTGGCACATGACCAGCAAGCATTAAAAAAAGGTTGGGATTGTCTTTAAGATCATCATATATTTTTTGACCCGGCCCCTGAAAGTTTGCAGGATTACCTGTACCTAATAAATTATGCGTTGATAAAATACCTTTCCTTGCGGGGTTAGCTTTTAGCAAGGCATCTGCCCAATCTAATAACGTTTGCAGTTTTGCTGAAGAACCATCAACAAAATATTCAATACTAATATGTATGAAGTCAATACCACCTGAAGTAAATAATTCATAATGATTATTATTATTGATGGTTCCATAACGACCTCCATAATATCCTCTTCCTGTAAAGCGTGCATTGCCAAAATATTGATTGTATAAAGCAGTGGTTCCATTTATAGCATCACCTATAGGCGTTTCGTCATGATTACCTACGCAGATGCCATAAGGAATTCCATCAGTAATTGGTACAATAGGATTTTCAATATTCTTCATCGCTGTGTCTGCACGTCTCCATTCTATTTGTTTATCTGTAGTGGGTGGATTATCTCCATTTTGAACGCAATCGCCTAACTGAACCACAAAAGCAATATTACTGTCAATACGATGATTAGCGATCCATTGTGTTTGTGCTTTAAAAATTCCATTGTGGCCGCCTCCACCGCTATTTGAACCTTGGGGTTCTTCTGTATAAAATTGGGTATCGGGCAAACCGATTATTGTAAAATTTGGCGCAGTTGAAGTGCACGTTTTTTTACGTCCATATAACTTTACAGTCATCGGGTCTCCGTTAGGATCAGTAACTGTTACACTAATTGTGTTACCTGAGTAATTAGTTGTTCCTGTAGCAGGATTTACGTTTGTTGGCTGCAATGGCGCCTGGCTGTTTGCTGCAATAGAGATCGGAACCAGGAACAAAAAAATTGAAAGCTTTTTAGCGAGGCAAAAGTATTTACACATAAAATCCTATTATAAGTGAAGATTAATTCTACAAAAGGATTTTTTGGCTAAGCCTGATCGAAGGTATTGGGATAATAAAGACCAGTGAAGTTTGTAAACAGAGTTTCAAAGAATGGAAGAATAAATATAAAACAATTTGTTAATATATCATAATAGAAAATTATACCATCATAGCAGTAAGATGTATTTTATAAAAAGCACGTAGAAATTATTGTTTCTCTAATCTTATTTTGCCACTTCTATTTTCACCTTTTTATTTTTTAATTTTTCATTTTTAATCAGATGGAGGGTATTGCTAACTTTCAATTTTCTTACAGCAACAAACGAAAAAAAATCTTTTACTTCTATCAATCCTATGTCATCTTTTTTGAGCTGGCCCTTATTGGAAAGAAATCCTACTATATCAATTTTATTTACTTTATCCTTTTTACCGGCGGCAATAAAAAGGGTTGTCCATTTTGGCTTTTCAGGCAATTCAGTTATCTCCGGAAGCTGCAACTGCTCTGCGTCTTCCTTAATATAAGAAGGTAGTTTTTCCTCTGCAGATAAAATTAAAATAGCAGTTCCGCTGGCCTGCATCCTTGCTGTGCGGCCATTCCGGTGAATGAAAGCTTCCTCCGTATGAGGCAAATGATAATGAATAATGTATCTTATATTAGGTATGTCTAATCCGCGGGAAGCAAGATCTGTGGTAACCAAAACATTTACACTTCCGTTTCTAAACTTACACAAGGCCGCATCTCTTTGCTGCTGCTCAAGCGCACCATGATAATATTCATTGACTATTCCCTTTTTAGCAAGATAATCACTTGTGCGTTCCACCGCTTCACGATGATTGCAAAATACAATTGCTGATCTGTTTCCTAAAAAACAAATTAACCTGAAAAGCGTATCAGTCTTATCTTTTTCATCTGCTAAAACAGTTTTAATAGCAAGCTTATTTAAAACATTATCTGCAGATAAATACGCTAATCTTACCGGATCTTTTAAACCGATAAACGCAGGTATTTCTGCAGATTCAGTTGCTGATGTTAATATCCTTTTTGTAATAGATTTTAATGAGCCGGCAATGAACGACATCTCTTCTTCAAAGCCTAACTCTAATGATTTATCAAACTCATCCAACACTAATATTTTTATTGAATCTAAAGTTATATTTCCGCGCCGGATGTGATCAGCTAATCTGCCGGGAGTACCGATAATAAGTGCCGGAGGCTGAATTAAATTATTTTCTTCTGTTTCTCTCAAATGCCCGCCGTAGCAGCATGTTACTTTAAAACCGGTTCCCATTGATCTGAAAACCTGCTCTATTTGCAACGCCAGTTCTCTTGATGGAACAATTATCAATGCCTGTGTTTTATCAACGTTATCAAGCAATTTTATTATTGGTAATAAAAAAGCAATTGTTTTTCCTGAGCCGGTTGAAGATAATAGAACAACATCATCATGCTTTTCATTAGCTTCAATTGAAGCCAGTTGCATTTCATTAAGCGTATCTATTTTTAAATTTGAAAGTATTTTTTCAATTGAAGTATTACTGTTTTGCATTCCGGCAAAAATACAAAAGGGAAATCTCTGCAAGTAAATTAAATGACAGTGTTGTGTTAACTGTATTGCGCTTTATTTATTACACGAATTATCAAACACGAATTACACGAATATCTTGCGCCTCTCTAATTCGTGTAATTAGTGCAAAAAATTCGTGTAATACATTTCCATTCGCTTTATTCTAAACTCAACATTAGTCTTTGTTTGTATTCAGAGATTCATTGTTAAGTTCTTTATTAATATACACTCCCGCCTTTGCACCTTCTGCGGCGGCAACTACCACAAAGTGCATATCTCTTGCTGCATCACCTGCAACATAAAGCCCGGGTATATTTGTTTGTTGTGCTTTATTAGTAAAGGCAACATTATTTTTCCCGGTTTTGCAACCAAGGCTTTCAACAAGATCGCATTGCACTTCATATCCGTTTGAAAAATAGAGTGCATCACATGGTTGTGCGTCACCTTTTTTTAGAATAATATTTTTAAGTTTCCCGTTTTCTCCTTCTAAAGAAATAACCCGCTGTTCAATTACTGAAATGTTATTTTGAGCTAATAATTTAATATCATTTTGCCTTATTTTTTTTGATCCGTCTGTATATAATGTAATATCATTGCTCCATGTAATAAGTGTAAGCGCCAGCTCCACACCACCTTTCGACTTTGAATACACACCAATTTTTTTGTCGGCACATTCCCAGCCATCACAATACGGGCAATGAAATAACGACTGGCCATAAAACTCTTCGGCACCTTTTATCTTCGGCATAATATCAGAAAGGCCGGTGGCAAGTATTAATTTTTTTGAATGATAAATTTTGCCATTACAATCTTTAATTTCAAACCGGTCGTCAGCAGTTTTACTGGCTTTTTTTATTTCAATATGTAGCACTTCTACGCCGTATTTCTGTAATTCTTTATGAGAAATTTTTAAGAACTCACCTGGTAAAACATCATCACGTGTAAGGTAATTATGCATACCATGCGAATACCGGTTACGCTGTTTACCATGATCAAATAATAAAACCTTGCGCCTGCACCTGCCCAATACTACAGCGGCATTAAGCCCGGCCGGTCCCCCGCCAATAATAATTACGTCGTATAGTTCCATTAAAATATTCGTTTTGCATTTATAAGGTTAACATAATCTTGTGCGATATATATACTTCAAATTATAAATTTTATAATCTCATTTGCAATTATACAACTTTGAAATAAACAACCCGGCCTTACCTTCTTTTATATACACTCAACCTTTCTTTTGGTAAGAATTTCCTTACCAATAATAAACCTGCAATAAAGCCTCCGACGTGGGCTGCATAAGCAATGCCGCTTGCTTCGCTTCCACCAAGGTAACCGGTGCCATTGGCTACCTGCAATAAAATCCATGAGCCTAATACAATAAATGCAGGCACTCTTATTAAAAAGACAATAAATAATATAAGCACTCTCTTATACGGAAATAATAAAAGGTAACCGCCCATCACGCCGGAGATAGCGCCGGATGCTCCAAGACTTGGTATCAAATGATTTTCTCCAAAGATGTAATCAGTAAATACATGTGTTAGCGAAGCAATTACTCCGCATAAAAGATAAAAGAAAAAGTAACGCAAATGTCCCAATATATCCTCAAGGTTATCTCCAAAAATGTATAGGTAAAGCATGTTGCCGGCAAGATGAAGAATACCGCCATGCATAAACATTGAAGTAAAAAGTGTAAGCCAAACAGGAATTGAGGTTACACCAAGGCCGGGTATTGTAACGTCCTGGCCGGTTACAGGATCGTGAACCATTGTTGCGGATGTAACGATATCATGACCGGTTATAATTTCTGCAGGCACGGTGGAATAGCTATAAGTAAAATCTAAATTAGTGCCAAGCCTTTGGTAGATAATAAAAACGATAATGTTTATAATAATAAGAATATAATTCACATAAGGGATTTTTGTCCTGTCGGAATCATCATCGCTTATTGGTATCATTGCCGCTTTTTATGTTACAAGTTATGGATTACTCACACGGCAATTATGGTTCCATCTTATAAAATAAATTGTTTTTTTAATAACGTTATTTTTGATACATCATGCAATCATTTAACAAGCCAAGCCGTATAATTATTACCTGCAGCAAACGCCTTTCGCCGTTTCTTCAGCAGGAAATAATTGAGCTTGGTTTTGCAAAATCAAAAGTATTTTCCACCGGCGCTGAGTTGAACGGAACGCTGCAGGATTGTATAAAACTTAACCTAAATCTTCGCTGTGCCAGCCAGGTTTTGTACTCATTAAAATCATTTACCTGTAACAACCCTGATGAACTCTATAACGTGGTTTCTGCAATACAATGGGAAACTATTTTTGCCAACGACGGATACTTTTCTATTACCAGCACTGTTGATCATCCTACCATAAATAATTCACTTTATGCCAATGTAAAAGTGAAAGATGCAATTGTTGATCGTTTTAGAAATAGAACTAACAAACGTCCGGATTCAGGCCCGCATTTGCATGGTACTGTAATCCATTTATTCTGGAGAAATGATACAGCAGAAATCTTTATTGATACCTCCGGGGAAACGTTGGCAAAGCATGGCTACAGAAAAATTCCCGGGCAGGCACCGATGCTGGAATCTTTGGCAGCAGCTACTTTGCTGGCAACTAACTGGAACAGAAGATCACCTTTTATTAATCCTATGTGCGGCTCTGCAACCATTGCAATTGAAGCTGCTTTATTAGCCACAAACAGGAAGCCCGGTTTGTTTAGAACTGATTATGCGTTTAAACATATCCTTGGTTTTAAGGAAGAATTTTACGACGCTGAAAAAGATAAATTACAGCAACAAATTATTGACTTGCCTCAGCTTAAAATTATTGCAACAGACATAAGTGAAGATGCAATTAATATATCTAAAATAAATGCTGGCGCTGCCGGTGTTGGCAGGCTGATTGATTTTAAAATAGGTGATTTTGAAGAAACAAAAATTGAAGAAGAAGCCGGCGTAATATATTTTAATCCTGAATACGGCGAGCGGCTTGGTGATGAAAAACAATTGGAAGAAACCTATGCACGTATCGGGGATTTCTTAAAGAAAAAATGTAAAAGTTATACAGGTTATATTTTTACAGGCAACCTGCATCTTGCCAAAAAGATCGGCCTTAAAGCAAAACGTAAAATTGAATTCTATACAGGGAAGATAGATTGCAGGTTGCTGGAATATGAATTGTATGAAGGTAGAAGGGATTGATAAATTCCCGGTAGTTATCTGAGATAACAAACGAAAGCTACACATTAACGTCTACTGTAACTTTGTTGATTTAATCTTTTGCAAATCAAAGAACTCTTACATGTTCTCTTAAATCATTAATTATATCTGATTGAGCCTCTATTTTTTTGGCTTTGTAATTTCGTATTAAACAAATAGATGTCAATCAAAATCAAAGTAACTATAATTGTTTATATATTTTCCATATTACAATTTAAATTTAAGTAACGTTAAAATTTGGCGATGGGAACCAAAGCCGATTGAAATATTAAAGTTGAAGATAACAACTAATAGCTAAATTTAATGTCAAGCTGAAACTATGGCTGATATTGGGTTGTAGCTGATTGTTATTCCTTCAGCCAGCCTATTGCCAAGCCTATTGTTGGTGGCTGGTGATTTTGTCAACCCCTGAAGTCTTATACAAGTGGAACTTTCTTTACAGTCTTTGCAGATTTGTAAATAGCTTCAATAATTCTAAGGTCTTTCAGACCTTCTTCACCTGTAATGTGATTTGGCAATTGTTTATTCTCCAAAATCAGTTTGCCGATTTCATCAAGTTCAGTTGCTTGTTGATTAATGACAGGAAAATTTAACTCACCCTTGCTTGTCTTGCCTTTAAAAGGTCCGTAGCTGAGTGAAGGACTGAGCTCAAAAAAACCTTCATCGGCTGATGCAAAAAGTCTGTCAATGTTGAAACCATATGAACTGGTACAATTTGAAATTGCACCACTGGGAAATTCCATTTGCCAGGTAATACTTTCTTCAACTTGAGAAAATCTGATCTTGTTGTTTACAATACCGAATTGTCCTGTTACAGAAACAGGTTCTTCACCTAAAACATAGCGACTGGCTTGTATGCAATAAATTCCTAAATCCATTAACGGGCCTCCACCAGCTATAGCCTTTCTCAACCGCCATTCGGAAGGGTCATTTAAATTAAACTTTGCAGAAGTCTCGGTAGTTTGTGTTGTATCATAAGTTTTATAACCAAGTGAGGCTTCAATCATACGCACTTGTCCAAATGCTTTCTCTTGTCCCAACCTTTTAATTTCTAAGTGAGTTGGTTCGTAGTGTAAGCGATAACCAATTGCCAATTGAACACCTGCATCTTTACACGCCTTTATCATTTCTTCGCAATCTTTAACTGATGTTGCCATTGGCTTTTCACAGATTACATGTTTACCTGCTTTAGCGGCTCTTATTGTAAATTCCTTATGCAGAGCGTTCGGCAAAACAACATACACTAAATCAATGTCTTTATTCTTTACTATAGTGTCGAAGTTTTGATAATTGTAGATATTTTTATCAGGAATATTATATTTCTTTTTCCAATCTTCTGCTTTTGCCGGATGCCCTGTAACTATGCCAGCTAACCGGCAATATTGAGATAACTCTAAACCATATTCCAAAGCGTCAGCATAATTTCCTAATCCGCATAATGCAACATTTAGTTTTTTACCGTCATAAAATTTATTTCCTGCTTTTGCCAGATTGAAAATAGATGGAAGCGTTACAGCGACTGTAGTTGCTCCAACACCAACACTAAATTTTTCTAAAAATGAACGTCTTGATAAAGGTTTCATCTTCTATTTTTTGTCTTAAAGAATATAAATAGACATCCGAATTATTAAATTGTCAAACCGGTAGTAACCTAAAAGGGTTATGGCCGCTTGCCACCAACGTTAAGGGTTGGGCTGGTATTTATAATGTCAAAGCCCGGAACCGAAGCTGATTGAAATACTAAAGATGAAGTTAACAATAAAAGCCCATAGATATTCGTCGGCTGGAACTGCTGCTGATAGTAGCA